>JAZGGH010000102.1:0-2069 GCA_036480335.1 Gammaproteobacteria bacterium
CAATTTCAGGTCCCGCACGCGTCATCAGCACCAGGTCTGATGCGCGCACCAGTGAACTTTCAGGTACGTTACAGATAGACAGCGAATGACCAAACCCCAGTCGTTTGGCTTCTGCCAGACCCGCAAGGGTATCCGCTGTTTCTCCCGACTGGGACAGGGTAACGATCAACGAGTTATTGCGCACCACCGGTTTTCTGTAGCGAAACTCACTGGCAACCTCAACACTACAGGGAACCCCTGCAATGGATTCCAGCCAGTGCCTTCCAATTAACCCGGCATGGTAACTCGTCCCGCAGGCAATAATGTGAACGCCTTTTACCTGGTCAAAAATTTTGCTGGCCTGTGCCCCAAAGCTTTCTTCCAGCACGCTTTGACTGGTTATTCTGCCTTCGAGTGTTTCGGCGATTGCTCTGGGTTGCTCATAAATTTCCTTGAGCATGTAATGTCGGTATTCACCCCGCTCAACAGCATCTGCATTGAGCTCGGATATTTTTTCCGGTCGATTTACCTGTTTTCCATCTACATCAAAAATACTTAATTTATCATGCCGTATATCTGCGAAATCCCCCTCTTCCAGAAAGATAAATTTCTGCGTTACCGGTAGTAACGCTGCAACATCGGATGCAATAAAATACTCGTCAAAACCGATCCCAATAACTAACGGGCTGCCTTTGCGAGCTGCGACCATGCGGCCAGGTTCATTCGTACTGATTACGCCTAATGCATAAGCACCTTCCAGAATCGAACAGCATTTCTGGACTGCTGCTAATAAGTCAGTGCCTGGATCCAGGTTGTGACAGATTTGGTGAACAATGACTTCAGTGTCGGTCTCAGATGTGAATTCGTAACCCAGTGCTTTTTGTTGCTCACGTAATATCTCGTAATTTTCAATAATACCATTATGAACAACAGCCACTTTTTCACGGCAAATATGCGGATGTGCGTTGCGTTCTTCAGGCTTGCCATGGGTTGCCCATCGGGTATGGGCTATTCCGAGCGATCCCTGAAGATTCTTTTTATCGAGTTCTATTGCGAGCTTTTCCACTTTTCCTGGCGTACGGACACGGTTCAGATTCGAATTTTCTTCCATAACAACAATTCCGGCAGAATCGTAGCCCCGGTATTCAAGGCGTCGTAAACCTTCTAACAGGATCGGTGTAACGTCCCGCTGAGATGTTGCGCCTACGATGCCACACATAAATACCTGCCTGAATTTTTCATTTATTTTTTACTGGTCGATCCCAGCCCTTGATCGTTTGCTGTGGTGTTCTGCTCAGTGTCAGCTCATTTGCGGGTGCCGTTTTACTAATCGTCGACCCCGCGCCAATGGTTGCCCCATCTTCCACTTTCACGGGTGCAATCAACTGTGTATCTGAGCCAATAAAGACGTTATCGCCAATTTGGGTTAAATGTTTATACGCGCCATCATAATTACAGGTAATGGTACCTGCGCCCACATTTACCTTAGAGCCCATTTCCGTGTCGCCAATATAGCTCAGGTGATTGACCTTGGACCCCTGCCCGATAGAGGACTTTTTAATTTCGACAAAGTTTCCTACGTGGACATTTTCAGCTAACACAGTGTCTGGTCGAATCCTGGCAAATGGCCCTAGAGTTGATGCATTACCGATTTGAGCATCTTCAATCACGCAGTTGGGTTTTATGACGACATCGTTGCCTATGATTGCATTTTTAATGCAACAGTTTGCCCCAATGCTCACGTTATCACCGAGAAAAACCTCGCCTTCGAACAGCGTGTTAATGTCGATTGTGCAATCCTGACCGGCGCTCAGTTGACCACGAACATCGACGCGTGATGGGTCTAAAAGAGTGACCCCTTTCAACATGAGATCATCAATGTAGCGCGTCTGATAAAGGCGCTCGATATTCGCTAATTGTTTTCGATCATTGACACCCAGTATTTCTGCTTCTTCTGCAGCGAAACAGCTTTCTATCTCTATTCCAGATGTTGCAGCCATTTCTACTATGTCGGTTAAGTAATATTCACCCTGAGCATTCGTATTACCCAGCAGCGCTAGCCAACCGCGCAATAAACCCGCATTACATGC
>JAZGGH010000103.1:0-7824 GCA_036480335.1 Gammaproteobacteria bacterium
CATCAGAAAAGGCTATTGTTGTTTCTACGGTGCCAGCGGTAAATTCAAGATCCCAATCACCTCCCAATTGAGCGTGACCGGTTAAATCATCAGAAGCTGCCACATCTGTTAAGGTTAACTTACTCAGACTATTAATCAGGCTTTGTCCTGTTTCTGATCCTGCCAAGTTACAACCGTATATCAAAATATCACCGGTTTCTGAAAAAGCATCACTCCAGTTACTGATAGTGGCTGTGTTCGAAATAAGACTGTCTAAGTCGAGCTGACTATTGCCTAGTTGTACACTGCCATCACTGCCGTGTGAAATGATATGTACAGCATCGAGGTTTTGATAATTGGCGAGGACATCGCTAATCTGTTGGATGCCATCCTTGTCGCTGTCCAGTAAAACCCACTGAATAGTTCGATCTTCATCATTATTGGCAAGCAAGTCATCGATCAATGTTTGGTAGTCTGGCGTATTGGTGTCAACAAATACTAATTCCTGGCGAGCGGAGACTACTGACCTGGTTGACACAGCTGAGGCAGGCTGCAGAGTGTTCTCATCTTTGTTTTGATAGAGTGCGAGAGATTCGTTGTCGGTAGACAAGCTGTCGAAAAAAATGCCTTCCAGTCCTGCAGAAAACAGGATGCGGGGCTCCATCTCCTCGATTAAAGGCTGGGTGTTCTGCTTGTCGGTCTTTTTCAATTTCACGTGCTAAATTTGCTCGATAACAATAAGTTATCATTTATGTCATTGAGCCCGCAGTGTTTATCCCTGCGCCTACGATCCATTGAAACGGGCTATCCCACTGACTCTTATCGGCAATATTTTGAGACCGCTTTAACAGTTTTTGTCGATTCTGCGTGTTAGCAGATAACCGTTGTTTCAGCATCTTTTTAATTCTAAATAATTCCTTCTGTAATCAGGCGATTGGTCGATACACCTTATATATGCAAAAGGGGTGTGCTGATAGTTCACCTGATTCAATAACCGTTGTTATGTCTGATTTTCCGATCAGTATGGAACCGCAGAACGTGAACGAGTTCATCAATACCTGGCTGGATTTGCAATGTCGGATGATTGCTGGCGCCTCGAAAGGGGTGTTGTTTATGGGTGCCCGGGATAATAATGGGCCTCAGAAAGTTGCTGCATACTGGCCTGAACTCACAGAAGTGACTCAATCCCTTTCAGATATCGCAAGTGACGCATTATCAAAACGTGAGGCAGTAATCCAGGGCAGCGTGACGATAGATAACAAATCATGTGACTTGATAGCCTTTCCAATTCAGATCAATGGTAATGCACTGGGAGTCCTGGCAGTAGAACTTACGCCGCGGAACGAAGAACAGCAGCGTGCGGTTGTGCAATTGCTGCAATGGGGGACTGCCTGGCTTGGTTTGTTGATGCACCAACAACCGTCAGCACGAATGGAGCGAGTGGTTCGTGTGCTTGATCTGGTGGCGCAAGCTGTTGATCAGAAAAACTTCCATGCTGCAGCAACGGCAGTAACAACTGATCTGGCCCATCGGCTTTCGTGTGGTCAGGTGAGCATTGGTTTTTGCCATGGTAAAAGAATACGTGTTCAAGGTGCCGCTTACAGTGCGAAGTTTGGTGAACGGACGAACTTCATACAAGCAGTTGCTTCAGCTATGGAAGAATCCTGGCAACAGGACGCGACCGTATTGTTTCCATCAGCTGATGAAGTGACGTCCAATTATTTTCCAAATCACACGGCACTTGCTGCTGAACCAGGTATTGGTTCGATTTGTACAGTACCGTTCAGTTCGCAGGGCGAGATTCTGGGGGCGTTTACCTTTGTTCGCAGTCCAGGAAAAACATTTGATGTAGAAACTGTCGAATATTGTGAGCACGTCGCATCATTGATCGGCCCGATTTTAAATACAAAACGCTGTGATGATCGTTGGTTGGGCGGTCGTATTCTGGATGGCGGCAAATTACAGTTAAGTCATTTATTCGGTAAAGGCTATCCAGTATTGAAAGCAGGCGCCACAGCATTCTGCGCAATAGTTGCTTTGATGGGCTTTGTTACGGGTGAATACAGAGTGACTGCTGATGCACGCCTTGAGGGCAGTATTCAGCGGGCAATAGTTGCTCCCATTAATGGCTATCTAGCGACGGCAGAAGTGCGGCCAGGTGATGTGGTGCAGGTTGGTCAGATACTTGCAACTCTGGATAAAAAAGATCTTGAGCTCGAACACGCCAAATGGAAAAGTGAAGAATCAAAACTACAACGTGAATTCCGCAGCGCAATGGCTGAACGTGATCGCAGTGAAGTTAGTATTCTCAGCGCTCAACTACAACAGGCAAAAGTACAGCTGCAGCTTGTTCAGGAACAGCTATCTCGTACGAATCTATTAGCGCCTTATGCAGGTATTGTAGTTGAAGGCGATCCAGGTCAATCGTTAGGTGCACCTTTAGAGCGTGGTGATCTTATATACACCATTGCACCACTGCATGGGTATCGTGTCATCTTGCAAGTAGATGAACGCGACATCGGTGAGATTTCAGTTGGACAACAGGGTGCGCTGACATTGTCCAGTTTGCCGGGTGATAAGCTAGCCATCAACGTAACCCGTATTACACCCGTTGCCAGTGTTGAAGATGGACGAAATCGGTTCAGGGTAGAGGCCGATTTACTGGATACTAATAAGCATTTACGTCCAGGTATGGAAGGCGTTGGTAAAGTCAGTATTGAAGAGCGGCGCTGGTTGTGGATCTGGACACATCGTTTAACAAACTGGTTACGTTTGTGGGCCTGGTCCTGGTTACCCTGATGTCTGATAGTCTTTACAGCCCTTATTGGTACCGCGTATCCAGTCTCAAACCAACAATAGCACCACAGGTCAGTGTGGAGCGGCACGAGTACCGTGGCAAACCAAGTTTTGTGTTACAGGACAAGTCCAGTGGACGGCATCACCGTGTGAATTCAACGGCGCGTTATCTGGTGGGGTTAATGGATGGCCAGCACACCATTGAGCAAATATGGGATGCATCTATGGACAGGTTAGGTGATGCTGCACCGACCCAGGATCAGATGATCAAATTATTTGGTCAGTTACACAGTGCAGATTTATTGCGCTGTGATATCCCACCGGATAGTGCTGAATTATTCAGGCGCTTTCAGAAACATCAAAAACAACAACTCAAACAACGCTGGATGAATCCTTTGGCGATACGGATTCCGTTGTTTGATCCGCAGCAATTTCTGACACGCCATCTGGGTAAAATCCAGTGGCTGTTTAGTCAATCGATCCTGATAGTCTATTCAATAATTATTCTGGCGGCGTTAGTGCTAACCGGTATGCATTGGCCTGAGATTACCGGGCAAATGTTCGAACGTGCACTTGCACCAGAAAACCTGATCATTCTTTGGTTGACGTATCCTGTTGTCAAGACATTACATGAATTCGGTCACGCCTTTGCAACACGTGTCTGGGGTGGTGAAGTGCATGAGATGGGTATTACCTTGCTGGTGCTAATGCCTATTCCGTATGTGGATGCTTCCTCTGCAAATGCTTTCCCCGATAAGAACCGTCGCATGATAGTCGGTGCGTCGGGTATGTTGGTGGAATGGTTTGTTGCTGCCATGGCTGTCTTTATCTGGGTGAATGCCGAACCAGGGTTAGTGCGCGATGTTGCCTGGAATGTGATGTTAATTGGTGGGCTTTCCACTTTGTTATTCAATGGCAATCCTCTGCTGCGTTTTGATGGTTATTACATTCTTGCGGATGCCGTGGAGATTCCAAATCTAGCGAAGCGTTCGCAGCAACATCTGGGCTACCTGATAAAACGACATTTGTTTGGAGTAGAAGAGGTTGAGTCGGTTGCAACCAGTGATGGTGAAAGACGATGGTTCACTGGATATGGCATTGCGTCATTTTCCTACCGAATGTTTATCATGACAGCGATAATCCTGTTTATTGCCAGCAAATATTTCATTGTCGGTATTTTGCTAGCTATTTGGGCCGGAGTTTCACAAATTATTTTTCCCTTGTTTAAACAGGTGCGCTTTGTTTTAACTAATCCGCAGATCCGGACTCACAGGGTACGCGCAGTCAGTACTAGTGTGGCAATTATCCTGATTTCGGCGCTATTGCTATTTGTTGCGCCGGCACCGGAGCATTCGAAAGCCGAAGGCGTTTTGTGGTTAGCTGAACAGGCTCATATACGCACAGGTGCTGATGGCTTTGTTGCAGAATTACTCACTAAGCCAGATCAGATCGTAAATAAAGGTGATGCCTTGATACGATTAGAGGATCCAGAGTTACAAGCAAAGTTGAAAATCCTTGAGGCGCAGGTGCAAGAATTACAGGTCCGTTATAACAGTCACTGGTCAGATGATCAGGTACAGGCAAAAATGGTTCAGGCACAGATTGAGGCTACCCAGGCAGATCTTTCTCGTACACAGGAGCGTGTTGATCATCTGCTGGTTCGCAGTCCAGTTAGTGGCCGCTTTGTAGTGCCGGCAAGCGATGATTTACCCGGCCGATTTTTGAAGCAGGGTGAAGTGGTGGCCTATGTTGTTGACCAGCCGTTAACTCGGGCGCGTATTGTTGTACCACAACAGTATGCTGATCGCGTGCGGAGTTCTACGCAAGCTATTGAGCTTCGTCCAATTGAGGATATTTCGCGGGTGATAACAGCGCAGATTAAACGCGAAAGGCCAGCGGCAAGCAACAGGCTGCCAAGTAAGGCATTGGGTACACGGGGTGGCGGTGATATAGCCGTTGATCCAGCCGATATGGATGGTCTGAAAACAGCGCAATCAATTTTTCAATTTGATCTGGTATTACCGGAAGATGCCAATCTGTCTTACAGCGGTAGCCGTGTCTATGTACGCTTTGACCACGGCACTCAACCATTGGGGATTCAATGGTACCGCTCTTTACGTCAACTCTTTTTGAGGCAATTCAGTGTCTGAACAAACTAATACTCTTATACCAGAAACAACACCCGATCGTGTTATACCGGAAAATGATTCGGTCAGGCCGCTTGAGTCGCCTAGACCTGGTAAACGTCTAGGTGAGTATCCAGAACGTGAAATAGAACTGGAAAGTGCATTTGCCAATGGGCTTTCTCATATAAGTCGTTTGAAAATTCAACAACGTTACAGCCGCGAGAGTGTACGCAAGGAATTTATTGAACGGGTTAATCGCTCAGGCGATTTACTGAAGGAGAAAACTGAACCGGAACTTGATATGTTCCGCCAGCAGTTACAAGCGCAACTTCGGCGTCTTGGTTTGAATGAAGGATTAGTGGCTCAAGTATTTGCGCTGGTGCGTGAACTGGCTGGGCGAAAACTGGGCAAGCGTCATTATGATGTTCAGTTAATCGGTGGCTGGTACCTGACGCAGGGAATATTGGCAGAGATGGAAACCGGTGAAGGAAAAACGCTGACTGCCACCCTGGCTGCCAGTGTTGCGGCTTTGGCCGATATCCCGGTACATGTAATCACAGTGAATGATTATCTGGCAACACGCGATGCGGAAGCAATGCGGCCGCTGTATGAAGCTCTCGGTTTAACCGTCGGTGTAGTGACAGCTGATGCGCAACCGGCCGAACGTCAAGCAGCGTATGACTGCAATATAGCGTATTGCACGAACAAACAGCTGGTCTTCGATTACTTGCGTGACCGGGTATCTACTGCTTGTGCTGAGAATGGTCTGAGTAGTCAGTTGAAAGCCTTGCACCAGGGGAAAAGTGATTTTGATCAGACATTTTTGCGTGGCTTGTGCTTTGGCATTATTGATGAAGCCGATAGTATTCTCATCGACGAAGCACGTACACCCTTGATTCTATCCAGGCCGGGCGACACCTGCATGCAGACTGAAGTTTGCCGGGTTGCTTTAAAAATGGCCGGTAAAATGAAATCAGGCAGGCACTATGTGCTTAACCAGAAAGAACGAATGATTAAGTTATCTGCGCACGGGAAAAAGCGTATGCAGCAGGTAGCAGAAAAACTGGGTGGTGCCTGGAAAGGTAGAAAACGGCGGGAAGAATGGTTGGTTCAGGCGCTGACCGCACTGCATCTGTTTGAACAAGATAAACATTACCTGGTGCGTAATGGCAAGGTTGAAATAATAGATGCATCCACTGGGCGAACCTTACCGGATCGATCCTGGGAACGTGGTTTGCACCAGATGATTGAATACAAGGAAGGCTGTGAAATAAGCGATCAGCAGGAAACCCTGGCTCGGATCAGTTACCAGCGGTTTTTTCGCCGTTATCTACATTTGTGTGGCATGAGTGGCACGGCCAGGGAAGTTGCTGGAGAATTGTGGTCGGTGTACCGATTACCAGTTGTCTCAGTACCGACACACCGCCCATCAAAATTAAAGAGATTTCCTGATCAGATATTAATAGATAATGAAAGTAAATGGGATGCGGTGATTAACGAAATACGTATAGAAATGTTAGAGGCTAAACGTCCTGTTCTGGTTGGTACAGGTTCTGTACGTGCGTCTGAAGAGCTTTCAGAACGGCTCAAAGAAGCAAATTTACCGCACCAGGTTTTGAATGCACGGCAGGATAATCACGAAGCAGAGATTGTTGCCAAAGCTGGACATGAAAAGCAGCTGACAGTAGCGACAAATATGGCTGGGCGAGGCACTGACATTGTACTCGGAAAAGGTGTCGAACATTATGGTGGTCTGCATGTTATAGCGACTGAACGGTACGATGCACGCCGTATCGACCGGCAATTGTTTGGCCGAAGTGCGCGGCAGGGCGTACCAGGCAGTTGTCACGCCATACTTTCAATTGAAGATGAATTACCAACTCAGTATTTACCCAGTTGGTTACTTAAGATAATGCCTGTGTCACCCGAATGGTTGCAACGAAAGTGTATAAATGCCGCGCAAAGTAGTGCTCAGCGCCACCATCGGGCAATTCGGCGTGACCTGCAAAAACATGATGAGCAGCTTGAAGATTTATTGGCATTTAGTGGAAATTCGGAATAGAGGTTAAAAATATGATGGATATATACCCGCGCAAATTAACCAGGTTGGCAGGTTTCTTATTACCATTGATGGTAATAAAGCCCGCATTATCCTTGGAAACGGATCAGTATGAATGTCTGGTGGAGCCTTACCAAGTGGTCAAGATCAGTAGTCCAATTAAAGGGCTGATTGAAAATGTACATGTAGACACCAGCGATGTGGTTGAACAGGGCCAGGTACTGGTAGGGTTGGAATCATCAGTTGAAAAAGCGACGGTTGAAGCAGCGCGCGCACGAACAAAGATGACCGGTGAAATCCGTGTCCGGGAAGCCGATCTGGCTTTCAAAAAACGCCAGGCAAATCGTATGAAAGGTCTCTACGCGAAAAAAGCAGTCTCCAGTCATGAAAAGGATCAGGCCGAAACCGATGTTACCCTGGCGACTATGGAGCTTAGAAAAGCTCGTGAAGCTAATACTTTTGCAGGGCTTGAATTGAAACGTGCTGAAGCTATCATGAATGAACGCAGCATAAAAAGTCCGATTTCTGGTGTGGTGGTTGAACGCATGATGAATGCAGGTGAGTTTGTGCGTGAAGAACCCATACTGAGCATTGCGCAATTAAATCCGTTGCGAATTGAAGTGATTTTACCCAGTTCAAAATTTGGGAGTATTAAACCAGAATCAACAGCAAGTGTGTTACTGGAATCGCCAGTTGGCAAAACAGTGACTGCAAAGGTGACAAAAGTGGATCGTGTCATTGATGCAGCCAGTGGGACATTTGTAGTTCGGCTTGAAATAGATAATCCGGATTATAAATTACCTGGTGGGCTGAAATGCAAAGCTGATTTTAGTACGGCAATAACTATGAAAAACTAAGGAAACT
>JAZGGH010000104.1:0-3740 GCA_036480335.1 Gammaproteobacteria bacterium
TTCGACCAGGATGGTGCCGCTTTTTGATTTCAGAACCTGCCAGGTTTCTTCGTGCATGTCTGAAGACAACACCACATCGATACCAGGATAAGTCTCGACCAGTTCCAGATTACCCGCCAGACCACGTTCGGAAATCAAGATTAATAAATCAACTTTTTCCTCATTCCGCAGTTTGGGGATAGCCACTTCGAGTTCTTCTTCACCTGGCGTCAGATAGAGGCCATCCATAACGCGTGTACTAACCGCCTGTGGACCACGATCTGCAGTCAGGCCGATGATGCCGACTTTAACGCCGTTAATTTCTTTGATGGCATAAGGTGCAACAACGCGTTGTCCTGCCAGCTTAGCGTAAGGAGTTTCTGGAAATTCGTAGAGTGTTGAGTAGTACAGATTGGCTGACAGCGTTTGCCAATTAAAAACAGGTTTGCGGCCGTCAACCTCAGCGAATAATTCACGGAAGCCTTCTGCACCAAAAATAAAGTCCCAGTTGCCCGGAGCAAAATAATCAATCTCGAAGAGGTTGAGTACTTCGGCCATCGCCAGACCTTTGGAATATAGAGCCTCAGCCGAACCCTGGATGGTGTCGCCGGTATTAAACAGAATAGTGTTCTGATGTTTTTTACGAATCTTTTTGACCTGATCGTAGACATACGCCAGTCCGCCCGACATGACGCCTCGGTCAGTATCACCGTCACGCATATTGGGGCGCGGCACCAGATGACCGTGTAAATCACCGAGATGAATCAGTGTTAATTCACCATCACCAGCAGTCGCCATAGCACTGCACAAAGCAAGCGGCGCAAGCAGACTGTTAGAGATTGTGTGGCGTAGTTTCATGGGTGATCCATTAAGGGCGAATGTAGGCCCAGCCATCGTGCTGTTTCTCAACAATTTCAGCCGCGCCGGAGGTAACATAGCGCACCTGCTGCAGCATGTCGGAAGGCCGTAATTTGTGGATGCGCATGGCTATTTCAGAAACGACAATGCGCACGCCCTCAGTAGTCAGTTCCTCGACCTTGTCGCCAATAGGAATTGGCGCGTAATACTTGAGAGTGTTAACGGCATCACCGAAGACAACAATTTCTACATCGATGTTATCCGGGCCAAACTGGTGTTGCAGGTTACTTGCAGTATTCAGTGCCATATTCATGCGATCGATACTGTTCTCGCTAACCTGTATCACAACACGGTATTTAATTTGTTCAGCTGCGTGCGCTGACAGGCTCAGGCTCAGCAGCAATGTGAAAATCCAGTGTTTGAATGTCATAACGTTTACTCTTGAGTTAAGCCACATAGTGAATGTTGTCTTTGCCGATTGCTTGTAACAAGCCAGTGCGTTCAAGTAAGGCGTCCAGTTTGTGGTTACGTAACCAGAGCACCATGCTGCCACCACTTTGTTTGCGCTTGCCGACTTCGGTTACCAGCGCAGCAACACCGGCTTCGTCCATATTATCAATGTGTTCACCGGCGATGATTAACATCTTCTGGCGATGGTCTTCATGTGCTATATCTGCAAAGGCGCGTTCGATAGTGTGTGTGGAACCAAAGAAAATACTACCGGACAATTGCACTACCGTGGCATCTTCGACGCCTTCCGGCATGTACTGGTGAGCTTCGTTTTCAAACAGGATGTCCACTTCAGGTTTGGAAACAGCGCGCAAATATAATATGACTGACGTGGCTATGCCGAGCATCACCGCCCATTCCAGTCCGCCGTACACAGTTGCAAACAGAACCAGCAAAAATGCGGTACGGTTTTCGCCACGGACGGCGAGCAAGGTTTTAATATCTTTCAGTTTGATTAGTCCAGCGCCGACCAGGAAGAGGATGCCAGCCATGACTGAAAGAGGCATCTGAGCAATAACCGGGGCAGCAAATACCACCAATGCGGCCAGACATAGTGCTGATACAATACCAACTAGTGGTGTTCTGCCGCCGGTTTCAATATTCGAAGCGCTGCGGTTAAACGAACCACAACTTGGATAACAGGTTAGAAAGCTACCGACCACATTGGACAGGCCCTGGCCGGTGACTTCCTGGTCAATATCGATATGTTGGCCGGACTTGACGGCCATAGCGCGGGCGATAACAGCGGATTGCATCAACCCCAGAAAGGCAATCATGAAGCCACCCATCATCATGCCTTCTGCAGCTTCATAAAAAACTGTCGGGCTGAAATCAGGAGCTGATAGGGGTAGCGCTTCGAGTGATAAATAACCCAATTTATCGATATTGGTTACTTCACTGCCGAACAGGAATTCAATGATCCATCCGCCTAGCATGCCGATAATAACCGCTACGATAATGGCTGGCATTTTCGGGTAATAACGTTTGACGAGCAGACCGGTTACTACTGTTAGCACGCCTAATGCGGTAGCCCACCAGTTGGCCAGCGGAATTCTGAAGAACATTGTATACAAGGTATCTTCAACAGGTTCGCCAGGATTGACGGTCAGTCCCAGGAAGTTTCCTAGCTGTTGAATAATGATAATGATGCCAACACCGGTGATGATTGCGACCATCACCGTATGTGAAAAATAGTTAAAGACTACACCGAGCTTGAAAAAGCCAAACAGTAATTGAATGACACCGGCGATAAAGGTTAGCGTTAAGGTGTAGGTGATCCAGTCAGGTGTGCCGACGCCCGCATAGGCGCTAACCACCATGGCAACCATGACCGAAATAGAGGTGTTGGGGCCTGACAGTACGTGCCAGGACGAGCCGAATAATGCGCAAATAATGACGGGGAAGATCGAAGTATAAAGTCCAACTTCGGGTGGTAGTCCAGCCATAGTAGCCAGTGCAATAGCTTGCGGCAGAATCAGAATACCTGCTGCAATGCCGGCCCAGATGTCATTGCGAATAGTTTTGCTATCCAGCATTGGCAACCAGTCAGTAAAGGGCATCATGCGCGAGACAAAGCTCGGTGCTTGCTGTCGAGCAGGCACCGAAGTGTCTACGCTTTGTGTGGCGTTTGCGTTAGCCATCAGCGTGCGCCACCACCGCCGGGTTTCATTTCTGTACGGTTCTTGAAGAAGGATACGCGCGGATCATCAGGACGGAAATGAATCCACATGTAGGCCGCAACATCGAGTGCTTCATCGTCCGTTAATGTGTAGCCGGATCCTAGTGGCATATTAGCTTTTATAAACTGGGCGGCGGTTTTTGTCTTGTTCAAACCCGCACCCCGGTTAAACGAATCACCACCCCAGACTGGTGGGAACATGTAGCCTTTGCCGTTACGGTTTTTCTTGCCTTCGCCATTTTCACCGTGACACAGCGCGCAGCGTGCCTGATAAATAATTTCCCCATCCGTAGAAGACGGATCATGAGTTTTTTTGATGTCTGCAAAACCGCGGCCTGGTAAGGCGACTCCGACCGGCGCGCCTTTGGAAAGCCATTTTGAATAAGTGATCAGCGCATCCATTTCTGGTGCATCAACAGTGGGAGCAATGCCATCCATGCTGTATTTAAAACAACTCTGGACGCGTTGTTGGAAAGTAACCACTTTACGTGTTTTGTTACGTGCTACTGGATAGATAGGGTACGCAGCCCATAACGGTGCAGCGAAGGGTTGGCGACCTTCCGACAAATGGCAGCTCACACAATTCAAACCATTGCCCACATAACGTGCAGCATATTTTTGTGTATCTACAAATATGTTCCGGCCCCAACGAATCATATCGCCGGTGTCATCATCAGGGATATCGTCAACCATAGGCGGCACGAAAAATTCACCC
>JAZGGH010000105.1:0-2547 GCA_036480335.1 Gammaproteobacteria bacterium
TTTGTATTGCCTCAGGTGAAATCAGAAAGTACGACCGTGGGCACCAATGCGGCCCGTTACTTCAACGACGTGTACGGTATCGATTACGCTTTATTTGAACTGACTGTGCCTGAGGGAAGCCCGTTAATCGGGATGAAGTTTGATGACATAGAGTCAGATTCCAGAATTCGTATTATTGCCACCTTACGCAATGACAGGCGAACCCGTATTGGTCCGGGTGCTCTTGCGCGAGATATGGGTATTGAAGCGGGTATGGTAATGGGTATTCTGGCAGCTCCGGGTAATGTCAGTAATTTTGTAGAGCAGTATGGGCTGAGCTTACATAAGACCATCGAGAATTTCAGTGAGGCGTTATCTTCCTCCCGATCTGGGATTGCTGAGGTCGTTATTCCACCGGGTTCGACGTTGATTGGCAAGACAGCAAAAGATATCTGGTTGCGGAAAACCTATGGCATAGCACTGGTCGGCTTACATAGAAACGGGGAAACCTTACGAGAAGGGGATAACATCCGAGACCTTCCCTTTCAGGCGGGTGATACCCTGGTTGTTCATACGACATGGGATGCTCTGGCGCGACTTGAAAAAGATAAAAACTTTGTTGTTGTTACTACCGAATATCCCCATGAAGAAATGCGGCCTCACAAAGTAGGCCATGCGCTGACTTTCTTTTTGATTGCTATCAGTCTCGTTTTGTTTTCAGACTTACGTCTCTCGGTATCGTTATTAACGGGTGCATTAGGCATGGTGCTCTCAGGTGTGCTGAGCATGGATGAAGCCTATGAGGCGGTGAGCTGGAAAACGGTCTTTTTGTTAGCCAGCCTAATTCCGTTGGGTATGGCTGTCGAAAACTCAGGAACGGCGGCCTGGATTGCGGAGCAGACGTTGAACGTCCTGGGTGATGTTCCTATCTGGGTATTACAGACGGCACTGGCGATCCTGGCGACATTTTTTACTCTGGTTATGTCCAATGTTGGGGCGACTGTTTTGCTGGTGCCTCTTGCGGTGAACCTGGCGATTAAAGCGGGTGCTGATCCTGCGGTATTTGCATTGACAGTGGCGATTGCTACGTCAAATTCATTCCTGATTCCAACACATCAGGTTAATGCGTTATTGATGGGGCCGGGTGGCTACCGTGTGCCTGACTACATTCGAGCAGGCAGCATTATGAGTGTGCTTTTTCTGGTTGTTATGATGCTTATGATGAACCTGTTATTCTAAATAATCAGGTATTCACCATGAATCTATTTGTCCTGAAAGTCATTGAAAGCGGGAGCGTGAGATGAAAATAGCGGCTGTGTTATCGCTTATGGCTATTGTTTTTCTGGGGCTCTCAGGCTGTGGCCGTCAAGCTGAAATTTATAACGGTACAATGAAAATTCTGGGCAGTGTCGCCAATGTTTCGATTGTTGGTTTGTCAGAAAAAGAGGCTAAGGCGGCGATCGATGCCGTCGAGAGAGAACTCGATCAGCTGGATCAGATCGGTTATATTTTTGAGCCAGAGGGTGAGTTATACAATCTAAATGCCGCGCTCGCGGCAAACCGTTCCTTTGCTATTAGTTCTGAATTCGCCATGCTATTGCACACGGCTGATTCACTTTCCCGAGCGAGCGGCGGTCTGTTTAATCCTGCCGCTGGTGCATTGACGACGATGTGGGAGTTTCGCTGCGACAGTGAAAACTGCACCAAATCGCCTTACCCTGATGAGGTTCGTCATTTAATTAATCGCAGGAAAAAAAATATTATTAACCGTAAGCCTTCGATGAACGACCTGCGTTTCGACGGCAGTCAAGTCTCCAGTAAAAACGCTGCTGTGCAACTTGAATTTGGCGATATCATTCGTGGTTTTGCGCTAGACAGAGGGATGCAGCGGCTGAAAAATCGGGGTGTAAAAAATGCGATGATTCAGTTTAAAGGCAGCACACGCACAATCGGTTCTCGAGGTGGCCATCCCTGGTGGGTAGAGGTTTCTCCTGCTAACCATGAATTCATTTTGGGATCTATCGAAGATATTAGCGAAGAAGCGGTGGTGACGGTCAGTGCCTTTGACAAACCTATCAGTGAAAAAGACACCCTCTACCGACCCGTTATCGATTCGCGGACAGGCTTACCAGTGAAGGCTATTCAGTCAGTGACTGTCGTGCATGACTCTGCAACAGTGGCGAATGTGGCTGCCGTCGTTTTTCTGGTGAACGGCGTAGAAAACTGGTCGGAACTTGCCAGAAAAATGGGGGTTCAGGCATTGTTAATTATTACGGCTGATGGCACTGTTTACGCGAGTCCTCGCATGGAAGAGCGCCTGCACTGGAAACGCGAATATCCACACCATCATTTGATCCCCAAAAGCTGATGCTGCCAGGTTTTGATCGACATCTGTCCTGATTGTATTCCACTTGTTAAAACGGTACGATTGATCCGGATTCATGCATAAATAATTTGTTAGTTAGATCAGTATATTACTAGTTATTAATTAAGGAGATTCAACGATGGGTATGATGGCAGAATTTAAAGACTTTGCGATGAAAGGCAATGTGATGGATATGGCGGTGG
>JAZGGH010000106.1:0-105334 GCA_036480335.1 Gammaproteobacteria bacterium
CCAGATTCAATAAACCGGCTTTGTGTTTAATGATTGGATTGTTAGTATGTAGCATGAGAGTTACCTCTTTATGTTTTGATTAAAGGATTCGACACCTCTATCAAAACGGGTAACTCTCACTTATGCAAGTGATGTGTCAGATCAAGTCGGAACTAATACACGTTATGTGTGTAAAAATTTAGACTCTACATCCATGTTTTTGTGAAGTATACGAATTATAGCAATTTTACTATTTTCATCTTCACGGTAAAAAATTATATGGCTACTTTGCGGGGTTTTTCTGTAACCCTTTTTTATGTATTCACAGTACTTCCCAAGCGATGGGTTTTTAGACAGAAAATGAAAGACACCATCAAACTGTTTAATGTACAAAAAGCGCTGGTCTCGCCCCCATCGCTTTTCGGTAAATCTGGCAATTTTTCGCAGGTCTGCTTTTGCATCTTTAGTTAACTCAAATGATTTCATTTATAATTTTCGCTATCAAGCTCTGCCATAAAAGCATCAAAATCATAATCTGCGATACCACTCTGCTCTCCCTCATTAAGCATTTGCCTCAGGGTCTCAAGTCGTGTTTCTGTATTTTCAAGCAATCTAAGCGCAGCCCTTATGACCTCACTTGCAGAACTAAAACGACCACTGCTTACCTGACCAGTTATAAAGCCATCAAAATGGTCGCCCAATGTAATACTTGTATTTTTAGCCATAATGCATCTCCAATATACCAATATATACCTAATTGTGGTACTAAACGCATAACAAGTCAATTAACGGCGACCGCAATAAACGTGCGGATTATCTAGTCATTCGGCTTAATAGGCGCGTATTATTGGGGAAGTAGAAAGCTTATTACGATACGTGCTAGATCAAGATACAGTGCCTGTTTTAAAGGTATGGCACAGGGCAGAGGTGTTAGCACAGTGTGAGGTCAAAATATGAAGGAGAAGCTATAAATGAAACGATGTGAATGGGCAAATTCAAACCCACTTGAAATGGAGCATCACGATAAAGAGTGGGGTGTTCCCGTTCATGATGATCGCTTACTCTTTGAGATGTTGATATTGGAAAGTGCCCAGTCAGGTTTAAGCTGGGTTACCATTCTTAAAAAAAGAAAGGGCTACCTGGCTGCATTTGATAACTTTGATGCGAAAAAAATTGCTAGGTATACAGATAAAAAAATTGAAAAATTACTTCAGAACTCTGACATAGTGAGGCATAAACAAAAAATAACCGCAACAATAGAAAATGCGAAGCAGGTCTTAAATATTCAAGATGAATATGGCAGCTTTGATGCTTACATCTGGTCGTTTGTTGAAGGAAAACCTGTAAAAAATGCATGGCGGGATTTATCTGATGTGCCGGCAAGTACAGCAGTTTCAGAGGCTATGAGTAAAGATCTTAAAAAAAGAGGTTTTAAATTTGTTGGCCCTACGACCTGCTATGCTTTTATGCAGGCGGTAGGTATGGTAAATGATCATTTGGTCTCATGTTTTAGATATTCCAAGGTCTAAAATGTATGAGCAAAATGAAGATTAAAATATTTGTAACAGGTGGCACAATTGATAAAGTTTACAATGAGCTTAATGGTGAGCTTGTGTTTAAGGATTCATGCATATCTACAATGCTAGAAAAAGGGCGATCCATGCTGGATGTTTCGATTGAAACACTGCTATTAAAAGACAGCCTGGAAATGGATGTTCGTGACAGGGAGATGGTCGTAGAAAAATGTAAGGCGTGCGAAGAATCGAATATAATCGTTACTCACGGAACAGACACAATGGTCGCAACAGCTGAGGCCCTGGGAAAGAATATAAATAAAAAAACGATTGTTCTGTTAGGTGCAATGATTCCGTATTCGATGACTAATTCAGATGCTTTATTTAATCTGGGCTGTGCGGTTTCCAGTGTTCAGCTATTAAAAAAGGGTGTTTACATTGTGATGAATGGACAGGTTTTTTCCTGGGAGAATGTCATTAAAAATCAGGTTCAAGGCTATTTTCAAAGGAAATCATCTTGACAGAAAGGCCGGCCATTTTTGTTTGTATGGATAATGTTTGAAAAATAATAAGGTAAGCCTGGAAGAATAATTCTCTAAATTAAATTAAATGGGCGCTCTATAGATATGGTTTATATGCCCAGCAGTAATTTTGTTGCCATGCCTTTAGAGCCGATCCCCTGTATGATATGCCGCCAGACTTATAAATTGCTGGAACCTGGCTCCTGGTCGATTTCCAGCGTGAATATTAACAGGTAAGGAGTATTTAGATGATCAAACCACACGGTTCCAGTGAACTGAATCCACTGTTTGTTTATGATACGGCTGAACATGCCGCGCTAACGAAAGAAGCGCAGTCGCTGAAATCCATTGTTGTTAGCTCGGCGGCGGCGGCTAATGCTGTCATGCTAGGTTCTGGTTATTTCAATCCGTTGACTGGCTATATGAATAAAGCTGATGCGCTGTCGGTCGCAGATAACATGACGATGACGTCAGGTCTTTTCTGGCCAACACCTGTGATGAATCTGGTTGAAGATGCCGGTTCTATTGCCGTGGGTGACAAGATTGCGCTGAAAGATCCGAATGTTGAGGGTAATCCGGTTGTGGCGGTGCAGACGGTTGAGGCTATTGAAACAATGTCTGCAGACGAAATGCAGCTTATTTCAGACAAGGTTTATGGTACAAAAGATGCCGACCATCCCGGTGTCAGTGCTTTCATGGGACAGGGCAATGTAAATATCTCTGGCCCGATTCAGGTGTTAAATTTCTCTTACTTCCAGACGGATTTTCCGGATACTTTCAAAACTGCCGTTGAGATCAGAAACGAAATTTCCGAGCATGGCTGGAAGAAGATTGTGGCTTTCCAGACGCGTAACCCAATGCATCTGGCGCATGAAGAATTGTGCCATATGGCTATGGATCGTCTTGGCTGTGATGGGCTGGTCATTCACATGTTGCTGGGTCAGTTGAAGAAAGGCGATATCCCTGCTGATATTCGTGATGCAGCGATTCGCAAAATGGTGGAGCTGTACTTCCCAGCAAATTCCGCCATGGTAACGGGTTATGGTTTCGATATGCTGTATGCCGGTCCGCGTGAGGCTGTTCTACATGCTGTCTTCAGACAAAATATGGGCGCTACCCACTTTATCATTGGTCGAGATCATGCCGGTGTAGGTGACTACTATGAAGCGTTTGAAGCCCAGGAAATTTTTGATACCATTCCTGAAGGGACACTGGATATTGAGATCTTCCGTGCTGACCATACCGCCTGGTCGAAGAAGCTCAATAAAGTTGTCATGATGCGTGAAGCTCCAGACCATGAAAAAGACGATTTTGTTCTGCTGTCTGGTACCAAGGTGCGTGAAATGCTTGCCAAGGGTATTGCGCCGCCGAAAGAATTCAGTCGTCCTGAAGTGGCTGAAATTCTGATTGGGTATTATTCAAGGCTGAATTCCTGAACAATAGCAGGATCTGAATGACTCTTATTTGTTGCCAGGCCTCTCCAGGCGTATCAGGTCATGACCTGATACGCCTTTTTTATTATTAAAGGCTGAAAATTGAAAAAAAAATACCGGCAATTACTTTCTCTTCTACAAATATCACCGGATTATCTGCAAGATGAATTTGGTGCGGCGACCGTCAGTAGAGGCATTCAATGTTTTGAGTCGGGTAAAGTCATTCAACTATCTGAGCCAGAGCCGCTGGCAAATAGCAGTAAGGATATCGCAGTATTTGGACGGGTTGCAGGGAGCCGTTCCGAGCAGTATTCGACGAACATGCAAATCCTTTTTGAAGTGTTTGGCGAGATCAGTGTTTCTTCTCGTTGCAGTTGTCCTGTCTCCTTCGATTGCAAGCATGGTATAGCGCTACTGTTCAGTTTTCTTGAGGGGTTTCGTCGGTTAACGGGTGTTGCCTCGGATGGTGTATTTGCCGGACAGCCAGGAACAGAAAAAGAAGTTAACGACTGGCTGTCTTATATGCAGGCAGTTGAGCAGGAGGTAGATTTTGAACCATCGATTAAGTCAGATGGCCAGCCCTATCATCTTGTGTATGTTCTGAATTATACCCCGCCGAGATTTGAAAAAGATCGAGCTGGCCTGTTTGCTAATTATTATAAGGCGCGGGTATTAAAAAAAGGTGGCTATGGAAAAACACATAAAATAGACGCGTATGAAATTACTGAACAGGAGTGGCATCATCATACTAACTGTTTCTTCAATGAGCAGGATACCGAGATTGTTGCCTGGTTGGATGGGCTACCCGTTTCAGATAGTTATTCTACCGCCAGGAAATATTTTCTGCAGGGCGCGCTCGGGCAACTGGTTCTTGAGAAAATGTTAACAACCGGACGTTGTTTCTGGAAAACATTGCAATCAAGTGCTTTGTCTAATGGAGGGCCAAGGCCTGTTGAAATGAAATGGGTTGAAGAGGGTGATATTTGCCGGCCAGAAATTACCTGTAATCCTTCAGTGAATATGATGTTTACGCTTGAGGATATCTACTATCTGGATGAGGCGCTGGCCCAGTGTGGTTTGGTTAAGCATGAAATGCCACAGAAAGATTTGTTGATGGCGTTTGCCAACGCCCCGGCCATCCCAAAAAAAATGGCCAGAAAGGTCAGTCAGAAAATCATTAAGGCATTGCCATCTGTTGATTTCCCCCTGCCCGCTAAATTGAATTTGAAAGTGATAGAAACTGAAGGGGAGCAGCCGGTTTGTTGTCTGCGATTACATGCGGTGCCTGTTGCATCCCCAGGTCAAAAAAACAAGCTCATGCATATAGCCAGCCTGGAATTCCAATATGCAGGTGTCAGGTATCAACCGAAAACTCCGAATGATTTAATCAGAAGTGTTACTACTGTGATTAAAGGCAAAACAAGATACAAAATCCTTCGCCAGACAGAAGCGGAAAAACTTGCTGTGAATCTTTTAAATAATTATGGTTTCTGTCCGGCAAATATGAATGCTTTGGGTATTCTGGATATGAATATTCCAGCACAAAGTATTGAGGAAAGTGTCCTTGCCTGGGATGCGTTTCGAACCACAACTGTGCCTGAGCTTGAGAATGATGGCTGGTTGATAGAGGTTGATGACAGCTTTTCCCTGGCGATTGAAACGGTTGAAGACTGGTGCGCTGAACTGGAAGATAGTCAGGGCGGAGACTGGTTTGAAATGAAGCTAGGTTTTGAAGTAAACGGGCAAATAGTTAATCTATTGCCTTTGCTGGTTGAATTGCTGGCGCAGAATCCTGACAGATTAGCATTACAGGACTCCCTGTCAGATAAGGGGTTTCAAATTTTACAGATAGCTGATTACCAATGGGTCAAAGTGCCTGCAAGCAGAATTCTGCAAATTATCGATACCATTATCGAACTCTATGATTCGAATGTCCTTACCAAAGATGGCACCTTGGAGATTGCCAAAGTTGCAGCACTCAATTTTAATGAGTTGCTCAACGATCCTGCTATGCGTTGGAAGGGTGCAGATGAGCTGAAGAGACTTAATCAACAGATCAGAGGGTTCTCTGGTATAGAAGCCGCAACCTTACCTGAAGGTTTACAGGCTGATTTGCGCGATTATCAGAAACACGGACTGGATTGGCTACAGTTTTTACGTATTTATGAGTTTAACGGTATTCTGGCTGATGATATGGGGCTGGGTAAAACAGTTCAGGTGCTGACTAACCTGCTGTTGGAAAAAGAGCAGGGTCGTGCGAATTTGCCCAGTCTGGTTATTGCACCTACCAGTCTGATGAGTAACTGGAAAAATGAAGCGAGTAAATTTACGCCAGATCTTAAAGTGCTAATCTTGCAGGGAGCGAATCGGAAAAAGAATTTTTCGAGTATCGCAGAGCATGACGTGGTGTTAACAACCTATCCTCTGATGGTGCGAGACAAGACTATCTATGAAGAACAGGAATTCCATTACCTGATTCTGGATGAAGCGCAGGCAATCAAGAATGTAAAAGCAAAATCTACACAGCTTATCTACGCATTGAAGGCACGGCATCGTTTGTGTGTGACAGGTACGCCAATGGAGAATCATCTGGGTGAAATCTGGTCAATGTTTCACTTTTTAATGCCCGGGTTTCTGGGCAGCCATGAGCGCTTTAATCGGTTGTTCCGAACACCGATCGAGAAAAATTCTGATGCTGGTCGTGGGCAGCAGTTGCGGCGGCGTATTGAGCCATTTTTATTGCGTCGCAGTAAAGATGTGGTTGCCAGTGAGTTGCCCAGGAAAACAGAAATTATTCGCAGTGTTCCGCTTTCTGGTAAGCAGCGTGATCTGTATGAAACAGTACGCGTGGCTATGGATAAAAAAGTTCGTGATGAAATCAAAAAGAAAGGGTTGGCGCGTAGTCATATCATGATTCTGGATGCCTTGCTGAAATTACGTCAGGTTTGTTGTGATCCGCAACTGGTCAAGCTGGAAAAAGCACGCAAAGTGAAAGAATCGGCCAAGCTTGATCTGTTAATGGATATGCTGCCTGAAATGGTGGAAGAGGGTCGTAAAATTCTACTCTTTTCCCAGTTTACAAGTATGCTGGCGATCATTGAGAAACAATTGGTAGCGCGTAAAATCTCATATAGCAAGCTCACCGGACAAACGAGAAAACGGGCAGAAGCAATTGCTAGTTTTCAGGAGGGGAATGCTGCTGTTTTCCTGATTAGTTTGAAAGCGGGTGGTGTTGGCCTGAATCTCACTGCGGCAGATACTATCATTCACTATGATCCCTGGTGGAATCCGGCGGTAGAAAAACAGGCTACCGATCGTGCCCACCGTATTGGTCAGGATAAGCCTGTATTTGTTTATAAGTTACTCATAGAAGAGTCTGTTGAAGAAAAAATCCTGGATATGCAGGAACGAAAACAGATGCTGGCTGATGCTCTTTATGGTGGCAAGGATAAACAGCAGGCAGCTGTTGATCAGAATGATCTAATGGATTTGCTTAAACCATTGGGCTAATATGTTTTGACGTGTAATCAGCTGCCGATAACAGTCCGTAATAATAAGGCTCTGCTTTGACAGAACACAGTAACTTCTCCGCAAAGCGTTTACTCAAACGTTGGATCAGTTACCCCTCAGTGAGGTGCTCCTGCCCTGATAAGGCAAATCGGTTGTTGAACAGATATATTTATACCGTCTGATAGTACAAATTCTGTGGGTGATTCGCTTGCGCAAAAAAGAACCAGCGTTCAAACAATAGCCCGATATATTGGGTGCCAAAAGCTGCAGCCAGGACCATGTGATTCTCCAGTTTAAGCCCCACTAACAGCAAGATAGTCGGCACCAGAAATACCAATACCAGAAAAATCCATTTGATACTTTTGAATTTTCCGGGTGAAGTGCCGTGGAAATATTCACGTGTGTTGAACGAGCCGGCCATGAAGCCCTGCGATTTTTGTACGATGTTGTTGTGGCGGATGCCGATGGCGGTCTGTAGGCTAGATTTGTGTTTAATGCGGTTGTTGCGCATCAGTGAGGCAGTGCGGGTGATCAGAGCGGCGACTGTCAGGATGATGGCCCAGATACCGTAGAAGCCAACGAGACCGGTGTCGTGGTAGGCAGCAAAAGCAGTTGCCAGGGTAAAGCCGGAAGCGCCACCCAGCAGGGTGTAATTGGTGACGGTCAGTGGCGTTGCCCATTCCTGCAGGAATTTGATGCAAGCGTAGATCATGCCGGTACAGAGAAACAATGTGAAAGCGACCAGGGTGGCGGCTGCACCCACCAGTAAGCTGATGTTAACGTCGATAGTGTCGCGGATTGTGAACAACACCGGGTTCCAGTCGAAGTAATGTAACAGACCATAGATGGCTGTCAGTCCGAGGAATGCGGGCAGGACGATGACTTCGCGAGAAAGCCAGGATGTACGCCACTGAGTGGCAGAGCGCCAGGCGCGTTCCGGATGACCAAGGTGAAAAAATGAGGCCAACAGGCCGAGTGTCAGGAGTATCACAGCAATCAGGCTGCCATAGGCATAGAAGTTAGTTGAGTCCTGACTGGGTAATACCTTGATAACGGAATATAACTGGCCGGTATACAGAGCCAGGAACAGGCCCTGACCAGCGCCAATCAGTGTGGTGAGAAAAATAACCGAAAAAGCGGGGTGCATGCTTATAACTCCTGAGCGAAAGGGTGTCGGCCTGAATTGTTCAGATTCAAGGCACGAATTGCCGTAATAGTAGGCGCCCTGCAAGCGACGCAGAAGCTGGGCAATTCAGGTGTGAGATGTGAATTCATGAATTTGATCAGAGGTTCCAATAAGGTTACCAGCTGGTGATGTCGTCGAGGGATGGACTGTCGGCATCCGGTTTGGGTAACTGACGCTCTTTCTTCAGCGGGTTGTCGACACGCACCAGTTCATCTTCATGGATGGTGATACGGGTTTTGCGCCGCGGTAAGTAATGATTTGATGGTTGTGTTCCCCATTCTGGCATTAGCTGATAGCCGCCGTTTTCACGGATGGCTGTCGACACTTCAGAATCCGGATCATTGACATCGCCAAACAGGCGAGCGCTGGTTGGGCAGGCCAGGACACAGGCGGGTTTACGTTCACTTTCGGGCAGTGACTGATCATAAATTCGATCAACGCAGAGGGTGCATTTTTTCATAACCTTCTGGTGTTCGTCGAGTTCGCGCACACCATAGGGGCAGGCCCATGAACAGTATTTGCAGCCGATACATTTATCGTAATCGACCAGCACGATGCCATCATCCTCACGCTTGTAGCTGGCGCCAGTGGGGCAGACAGGTACGCAAGGTGGGTCTTCACAATGCAAGCAGCTTTTCGGGAAATGGACCGTTTCTGTATTCGGGAAAGCGCCGACTTCAAAGGTCTGTACCCGATTGAAAAAAGTGCCGGTCGGGTCGTTGGAATAGGGATTCATATCAGCCATGTAACCGGCTGGGCCAGAGGTATTCCATTCCTTGCAGCTGGTCACGCAGGCATGACAGCCGACACAGACATTCAGATCGATAACAAGTGCGAGTTGTGACATTATTTCTCCCCACTGGTAGCAATGTATCTGCTGTCAGGGTTATTCAGTGAGTAGCTCATTTTTTGTTCCGTCCGGCAAAATAAGTTAGCCAGCGGCGACGTTTCTTTGGTTTGTTCTGGCCGGGGACGGGTTTCAACGGCTCAAACTGCGGGAACGTTTCTTTCGGTTCGCTGGCATCGGCAGGGTAGATTTTCACCCGCACATCGTACCAGCCTGCCTGTCCGGTTACTGGATCGGAATTTGATAGCCGTCGTCCCTGATCATCGGCTGGAAGTTCCTCGCTGAGTATATGATTCAACAAAAAGCCCTGTCGTGATTCATTCGTCTTTCCATCCAGACCCCAGGCGCCGGCAGCCTTGCCGATAGCGTTCCAGGTCCAGACGGTGCCTGGCTCTACTGCTTCGGAGTGGCGACACAGACAACGTACTTTACCGTGCATGGATTCAACCCACATCCAGCCGCCGTCTTCGATGTTGGCTTCACGCGCTGTCTGGGTGTTCACATGTAAATAATTATAGGTATGTATTTGCCGTAACCAGGCATTTTGCGAGTCCCATGAATGGTACATAGCCATAGGGCGCTGGGTGATCGCATTCAAAGGATACTTGTGCAAATCAGAATGCTGGGTTTCCAGCGGATCGGAATAAAATGGCAATGGATCGAAATGCGTTTCGATGCGTTTGCGTAAATGATCCGGTGGCTGATTGCCATCTGATTTTCCCTGTGCCGCCAGACGGAATTTCTGTAGCACTTCTGAATAGATGTGAATGTTCAGCGGTTCAGCATAGCGGGTCAGGCGATGGCGTTGCGCCCATTCCAGATAGCCTTGATTCCAGTTGCGCATGTACTGGTAGGATTTGGGTAATTTATAGTGATAGACACAATTGTTCTTTTCGTACATTTCCCACTGTTTGGGATTGGGTTCGCCCATCATAAACTTTTCGCCACCCTTGCCACGCCAGCCAGCAAGAAAGCCGATGCCAGAGCCGGGTTCGGTTTCATAATTGGTGATGAAATCCGGGTAATCACGGTATTTTCGGTGGCCTTCTTCATTGACGAAAGCGGGCAACTTCAGGCGTGAGCCCAGTTCAATGAGGACTTCCTGGAAAGGTTTGCATTCACCCATTGGTGGGACTACGGGGATGCGCACAGCATCGACAGGCCCATCGTATTCGGATATTGGGCGGTCGAGCATCGACATGACATCGTGGCGTTCAAGGTAGGTGGTGTCGGGCAGCACAAGGTCAGCGAAGCTGACCATTTCAGATTCAAAGGCGTCGCAGACAATCAGAAATGGAATCTTGTATTCGCCATCGTCATTTTTATCATTCAGCATTTCACGGATGTCCGTGGTGTTCATGGCTGAGTTCCAGGCCATGTTTGCCATGAAGATCATCATCGTATCAATAGAATAGGGGTCGCCACGCCAGGCGTTGGTGATGGCGTTATGCATCAGGCCGTGAACAGCGAGTGGATATTCCCAGGAAAATGCCTTGTCGAGGCGGATCGGTTGGCCGTCATCATCAATGAACAAATCATCCGGATCTGCGGGCCAGCCCAGTGGCATTCCGGCCAGTGGGGTATTTGGTTGGACAGCATCCCAGCTTGTCGGTGTTTTTGCGCAGGGTGGTATGGGGCGCGGGAACGGAGCTTTATGGCGAAAACCGCCAGGGCGGTCGATGGTGCCGAGAATCGACATCAATATTGATAGTCCGCGAATCGTCTGGAAGCCATTGGAATGAGCGGCCAGTCCGCGCATAGCATGAAAGGAGACCGGGTTACCCGTGATGGATTCGTGCTCATTGCCCCAGGTGTCAGTCCAGGGGATGGGCAATTCTATTTGTTCATCGCGTGCCGTGATGCCCATTTCATAGGCCAGGCGTTTGATCGTTTTCTCGGGTATGCCAGTGATTGTCGATGCCCATTCGGGCGTGTAGTCCTTAACGCGATCAACCAGTAGCTGGAAAGCGGTTTTAACCGGTGTGCCATCATCGAGTTTGAATTCACCGAGTAGAAAAGGATCCGAGCCTTCAGTATGCATGGAAATGGGCTTATCCAGATTTCGGTCCCACCAGAGTTTGTTCTGTGGGTCGAAACAGCCTTCTTCCTTGGGGACTTCGAAGCGCACAAACATGCCGTTTTCAGTGCTGTCTGCGTCCATGTTGACGAGTTCAGCAGAGTTTGTGTAATTGATCAGAAATTCACGATCATATAGCCCTTGCTGGATAATTTCATGAATCAGTGCCAGGAACAGGGAGCCATCAGTGCCGGGCTTGATCGGAATCCATTCATCGGCAATCGCCGAGTAACCGGTTCTGACCGGATTGATGGAGATGAAACGGCCACCCTGACGCTTGAATTTTGCCAGTTCAATTTTTAAGGGGTTTGAATGGTGATCCTCAGCGGTACCAATCATGATGAACAGTTTGGAGCGTTCCAGGTCTGGCCCGCCGAATTCCCAGAATGAACCGCCAATGGTGTAAATCATGCCTGCGGCCATGTTGACCGAGCAGAACCCGCCGTGGGCGGCGTAGTTCGGTGTGCCAAACTGTTTGGCAAACAGACCCGTTAAGGCTTGCATCTGGTCACGACCAGTAAACAGGGCGAATTTCTTCGGGTCGGTTTCACGAATGGCACTCAGGCGTTCTTCCATCATGCCAAAGGCTTCGTCCCAGGATATCTCCTCGAATTCATTTATTCCACGATCGCTGCCAGCTTTACGCCGTAACGGTTTTGTCAGGCGGGCTGGCGAATATTGTTTCATGATGCCAGATGCGCCTTTGGCACAAATGACACCCTTATTGAGTGGGTGGTCGGGATTGCCCTGAATGTAACGCACTTCACCGTCTCGCAGGGTAACGCGGATACCGCATCGACAGGCACACATATAACAGGTGGTATTTTTGACTTCGATGCAGCTGGTGTCATTCAATGGTCTGGTGATTGGATCGTGCAGTGGTTTTGACATGAAGTTTTTCCAGTTGCGGGCAAGACGGTGCAATATATCAGTGTCTCATTATAGATAAAACTATTCTGGTGAATTCAATACAAACAGGCCAGTATTTATTCACTCGAAAAATGATTAGGCGGCTTCAGGTTAATTCCAGGCACCCCTTAACATTGCGATACCCTGTGCACGATGTTTCATCGCCATTTGCAAAGAATTATGCTTCATGCCGCCGAGTGAGTATACAGGCAGCGGAATTTTGCTACACAACGATGCGAAGGTTTCCCAACCCAGAGTCGGTTCGCCGGGATGGCTAGGGGTGGGCTGTACCGGAGATAAAACAGCAAAATCCATATCAAGATCAGCCGCTTTTTTCAGTTCTTCGAGATTGTGGCAAGAGGCAGCGCAGAGGCTAAAGTCGGGTCGTTTTCTGCATTGCATTAATTGCTGGCTGGGTAAGTGAATGCCATCTGCGCCACTCAGGCGTGCCAGGTTTTCATTGCCATTTACCAGAACGCGAGCATTGAAATGATGTGCGCGTGCAATCAGTTTGCGGGTAAACGCCTGGTAATTGTCGTCTTGCATGCCCGATTCACGAATCTGAATCAGCCTGATGCCCTTTTCCAGAGCGGTTTCAAGCTTGTCCATAAAAACAGTAACACCCATTTTTTCTGCGCAGGTGATGGCGTATACGTCAGGCAGGCTTAAATGCATCATCAGTTTTTCATTCGCGGGTAGCAGAGGTGAGATGCCTGCCTGGTTCGGATATTCCCAGCTCAGATTTTGTCCTTCATTGCCAATAGGTTCATTTTCCCAGTTTGTTACGCGGAAAAAATGCAGATGGACTCGCCGATCAGGGTAATGATATTCAAAATTCAGCCAGGGGTATGCATTCAGGATATGTATGCCCAATTCTTCATGCAGTTCACGTTTCAGCGCGGATGCAGGACTTTCTCCCTGTTCAATTTTGCCACCAGGGAATTCCCAGTAGCCTTCCCAGGGTTTATCTGGAGGGCGTTGTGTCAGTAATACCTGGCCATTAGCCTGTATTAAAATGCCTGCGGAAACATGGATGACTGGAGAATGACTATTCATCAGGATTCAGGGCCATTGAGCCAGCCATGCCTGGCTGGCAGCGGCGGTGATATTCAGAATGCTGTCAGGCCAAAAGCCCGGTAGCAAAATAAGGAGGGTGAGTATTGTAATCAGGAAGAGTTCTCTTGGTCGTAAATCCAGTGAATCCCTGATGACATCGTTGCTGACAGGCCCTAAAAAGCTGCGCCGATAAATACGCAGAAAATACCCTGCGCCGAGGATGATGGCAAATAATGCCGCCAGACCTGCTCCCGTGTGTTTGGAAAGTGCGCTGATGATCAGCAATAACTCGGCAGGAAACCCGTTGGTGCCGGGTACACCTATGCTGGCAAGTCCAAAGAAGAAATAAAAGCCTGCAAGTAAAGGCATGGCGGTAGCAATGCCGCCGAGTCGTATGATATCCGTTGATCCAATGCGGTGATGCAGGAAGCCGGTTAACAGGAAGAGGCCAGCGGAGACGGTGGTGAAATTCAGTAATTGAAACAGCGCACCCTGTATACCATTGATGTTGAACGAAGCGATACCCAGCACCACAAGGCCAACGTGACTGATGCTGGAAAATGCCAGCATGCGGCGTAAGTTTGTCTGTGCCAGTGCCACCAGTGCGCCATAAAGGATACCCACCACGCCAAATCCGGCGAGTAACCAGTGGTATTCGGCAGCAGCCTGAGGTGCCAATGGCAGAGTAAAACGAATCAGGCCATAGACGCCAAGTTTTAAGCCGGTCATGATGGCGGCAATGGCTATCGGGCCTTCCATTGCAACGGTCGGCAGCCAGGTATGAAATGGAACCACAGGCACCTTGACGAGAAACCCGAGTAGCAGAAGGAAGAAAACCAGTTGCTGCATGTTAGCTGGCAGGTTCTCTGCTATTAGCACGGTGTAATCGAAGATTAAACCTTCCGGTATGCCACCACCATTGATGCTGGCATGATTGAATGCCAGCAACAGGAAGCCAAATAATAGAGGGATTCCACCGGCCATCATAAACAGCGTGTATTTTACAGCAGCATAGCGTCTGTGTGGGCCTATGCCCCATAAACTGATCAGGAAGTAGATGGGGATCAATGTCAGTTCCCAGAAAAAGAAAAACAGCATCGTATCGAGCGCACAAAAAATGCCAAGTGTGGTACTTTCGAGCAACAGTAATAAAGTGTAGTAGAGGCGAGGCAGGAAGGTAACGCCGTTCCAGGAGGCGAGCAGAATAGCATTGAACAGTAAGACAGTCAGGGGCAGAAACAGGACGGAGATGCCATCAATACCTACGTGGTATTGAATACCCAGGCTGGGAATCCAGCTGAGCCGTTCAACATACTGGAAGTTCGGGTTGCTACTGTCAAAGCCAAGCAATATGCCAAGCGCGAGAATCAGGTCGACAACGGCGGTTGCCAGAGCAATCCAGCGCGAAAAACGTGCCGGAACAAGCCAGATCAGGGCTGCACCGATGGGTAGAGTGATCAGAATCAGGCTGATTAAAGGTAAACTGCTTAGCATGAGAAGGATATTCCGTTACGCATCTATTTCGGACTGACAGGGCTGTCTGTGTGTATTTCCGGTGTTGCATAAATCATTTCGAGGCTGTCCAGAGAAGGTTCGATCAGTTTCAGCCAGGGTTCTGAGTAGAATCCTGCGCCCAGTAATATCAGAATAATGGTGATTGCCAGAATGCGTTCCATAAAGGTGGCTGGCTCCAGTTCTTTTTTGCGTGGTTCTATCTGAGGTGGAGACAGGAAGGCGCGCTGGAAGGACCACAACAGGAAACCTGCTGCAGCAACATTGCCGAGGGCTGCTGCAATAGTGACTAAAGCCCCAAAGCGTTTGATGGAGGCTTCCATCATTAAATGTGCTGCATCAAATCCGGGCGTGCCCGGCATACCGATAATTGAAAGGCCGGCAATCAGGAAGGCGGTGCCAATAAACGGGAATTGTTCAAACAGGTTCCCCAGTCGCGGCAGTGATAACGTATGGGTGCGGCGGTATATAAGCCCGGTCATAAACAGGAGCCCGGCGGTAGCCAGTCCGAAATTCACAGAGAGTAGAATACTGCCCTGAAAGCCCAGTTTATTCAGGGTAAATAAACCGATAACGATGATGCTTGTATGACTGACGACCGCGTATGCCAGTAGACGGCGCATGTTTGTCTGTATTATTGCGAGTAAAGCAGCATAGAAAATACCGATGACGGCAAAGGCGACTACCCATTCATCCCAGAGTTTGATGGCATCGGGCACCAGCGGAAAAACAAAACGGACTAATCCGTAGATGCCTGTTTTTAGTCCGAGCAGAAAGACGCCGGCGACGGCGACAGTGCCATGCTCGGCCATGACAGGCAGCCAGCCATGCAGTGGAAACAGAGGGATGCGAATCGCCAGTCCATAAAACAGGAGAAAGAAAATACTCACGGAGAGAGATTCCGGAAGGGGTTCATTTATCAGGCTTTGCAGTTCAAATGACCAGATGCCGTTATGTGCATCGGCATAGTTCCAGCCAAGGATAAAGACGCCTGTGAATAACAGGGCTAAACCGGTACCCATGAATTGCAGATAGCGTTGCCGGGCAAGGTCTTCCTTCGGTGCGTTTGCCCAGGCTTTGAGAATGAAAGCGATTAATATCAGTTCAACTGTTGAAAGCAGCGAGAACCATAATAAATTCTGCGTGCAGAAAAGGCTTTGTAACGAGGCTTCGATGGCGAACACAACCGCAATGAATTTTGAATATGGATGGATTTTTCGTATATGTCCATAAAGCACAATCAGCAAGGTAATGATGGTAGTCATAAGCATGAATAGAACGGACATACCATCAACGGCTGCATGATAAATAACAGGAGGCAACAGGTCGAAGCGTTCTGATAATTGCAGAGCACTGGTCTTGCCTTCCAGTGTGTAGTACAGATTAATGGCAATCATTAACTCAGCGATGGAAAAACCAATGGCAGTGGCTAACAGAAGGCGGGAATGTCGCAGCAACAGAACCATGCCAAGCGCAACCAGTGGCAATAATTGCAAGGTAGCCAGGATAGGGTATGCGGATTGTGCTGACCAGTGAAGTTCAGGGATGCTCATTACAGAATAACCACAAAAGTGAGGAGTAACATTAACAGCAGGTAGCGTGGCCGGCTGAGCATTTCGTCAACCCTGGTGAGTACTTCTCCGAGACGAATAACGGCATGCAGGATGCCGTCATCGCCACCTTTCAATACCAGATGCTCTTCAAACCAGTGCAGCAGTGATGCGATCCATTCCATCAGTTTGCCCAGTAAACCGCGACCACGACCGATGTCTCCGGAATCGCCGTCCAGTTGCATGCTGTGTGTGCTTTTTTGTTTTTCCCATTGCGCCAGTGATGAGACAGCGCCAATTGAGCCAGGCAAACCCACCAGTCGATTAACAACCTGCTGGTCGAAGGCTTGTGCATCGCGGGCGAGTGCAAGTGTCGGTTTTACAAATAGCCAGTCAGTTATCTGTTCCAGCCAGAAACGTTGCAGGGCTGCGGTGTAAAGCTGACGACGTTTTTGAATCCAGGCAGGTACGAAGCGGGTGTGTCCATTCAGTAAATGCATCATGGCGGGTGCGCTGAGGAAGTGATAGGCGCGCCAGATAGCATGTGCGACAAGATGCCAGAGTGCAAATTCAAACCAGCCCAGCCCACAGGCAAGAAACATCAGTCCGGTCTGACCGGTGGTCGAAAACATTAATGCACTTTTGACATCCGTTTGTACCAGGCTGCCAATAAATCCGTAGAGTGCGGTGGCTGCGCCAATGATGGCGATCATCCACATAAGTTCAGGGGTGTGCATCAATAAAGGTTGCATGCGTATCAGTAGGAAAACGCCGGCATGCACCATCAAAGAGCCATAAAAAATAGCACTTGAGGGGGTTGGTCCTTCCAGTGATCGTGCAATCCAGGGAGAAAACGGGATTTGCGCTGACTTGGCCATGGCTGCCAACAATAATCCTGAAGCAATCAGTCCGGAATGAAGGCTATCCAGAACGCCTGTATGGATAAAGATATCCGGCCATTCTGTACTGTTTATCCAGAAGAAAGATAAAATGATGGCGAGTAAAAAGCCGGTATCACCTATTTTGTTAGTCACAAATGCCCGAGTAGCATTGTCTGCGGCGGTGGTGCGTTCATGCGAGTAGGCAATCAGTAAATACGAACAAACGCCAGCAAGTTCCCAGCCGACAAACATCAGCAGGGTATTGCCGGCCATAACAATCAGCAGCATGGCGGCAGTAAAGAGGCTCATGATCATGAAAAAACGTGGGTAACCTGCTTCACGATGTAGATAGTTGACCGAGAAATGCAGCGTGATCAGAGACAGCAGGCTGACCAGATGCGCCATAATGAGCCCGGGAGTGTCCAGCAAAAAACTGATGTTGATATGATAGTCGCCACTATGAAACCAGGTGAATACCTGAATATACCCCGGCAGTTTCCCGTTTATCAGGGCAAATAGGTCGGCGTACAGGAGTATTAGAAAAGACAGGGTAGCGGCACTCAGGGCAATGCGCCGGGTTTGCCGTTCACCGGCTTCATCCCGGTTGCTTCCAGAAACATAGCCTGCGGCAATCATTAATGCGGCAAGCAGCGGCAGTGCTGGTACACATGCGATAATCCAGTCAGGCATGTTTGACCGCCGAATTCTGTTGATCGATGAGAGCAGGGGGCAGTGGCTCAGTATGTCCTTTGTACCAATCTTCAGAGTTGGAAACACGGGTTAAAGGCGTGTTTTCATGTTCCCAGGGAATGAATCCTTCTCCCGGTTTAAAGACACTGATTTTGCCTGTTTCAGGATGAATCGCGCTGAGTAATAACCAGCCGTTGCCGACCAGTTGTTGCAGGGGCGGTTGGCGCATATAGATTTTTGTCAGGGTTTCTTCTGTGGCTTCAACGAGTACCTGTAAGCGCATGGCTTCGTGAATTTCTATCATTTGTTTGGGTAAGCCAGTGCGCAAATCGCTGGATGTTCCCTGCATGACGCCGAGCAGCCCTGTGACATTATGCGTGACTTTGGAGCCGCAGCCATACTGGTCGTTATTCACCGCCGAGAAATAATATTCGAGGTTGATGCCGGCGCCAACCGGACCGGCTGTTAATAAGATATTCTCGACAATGCTGCCGTCCGGGTCATAGGCCGGATCGTATGAAATCAGAAACACTCGCCGATCAAAAAATGCGCTCTGGCTGATGGAGCGCCGACCGATAATGGCGGCAGCATTGGTGGCATGCCCCAGTTCAGGCCGAGCCTGACTAAAATCTTTGCTGCGAGCGTAGATATGTCTCAACGCTTTTGTTCTGGAATCCCCTTTGGGCGCAGATGCCAGTCGGCGTGAGCGTTCATGTGCAGAACCCAGTGTGGCGATGTACAGACCTTTTTGCAGATGGGTAAAGTTTTCCTGCAGCGATGCGGGTATCTGATCGCGGTCATACCAGATGATGTTTTCGTCACAAGTATTATGCTCTGCGCCCAGCACCCAGGTATCGTCTGGAATATCGATACCGCGTTCGCGCAACAAACGACGAATCGCAGGACGGTTTGCGATGGCGGCAAAAGCGCGAGCATTGGGCCCACCATGCCGACCGCTACAGGCGCCGCAATCATAGGCGGCCAGATGGGGATTGTTTTCACTGATGGAGCCATGGCCCATCATGACAACAAAGGGAGCCAGTGTATGCTGCAGACCGATGGTGCGCAGAAAGCGTTCAATATGGTCTGCCTGCTCTATATCGGTTAAACCAACACGGGGTGTTTCGGGTGTTGCCGGTTTATCAGGCTGCTCTGTATTGATCGTGATTTCTGTTGCTACCGGCACACTCAGGGTTTTGCGTTTGTTTTCCAGCCAGCGACCAAATCGGCTATACACCCAGGTTTTTGATGTCAGTACGGCGAGTGTAACCGGTGCATTTATTAGCACCAGACAGGTGGTTACGAGGAGATTACGGCGTGTTTCCTGGAAAACCAGATTCTGCAGCTTTTGTCCTGTTGAGAGGCGCTGTTTGCGTTTTTGCAACAGCGCTTCCTGGTGTGGTTGTGGGTGTTCCTGTATTTCATAGGAAGGTGTGGCAACCACAGGGCACAGCGGGGTGATTTGTTCATCGTCCAGGCCCAGCCAGTTAATCGGCAAACCAAAAAACCCGCCTGCGCCGAGGGTTTCAATGTCCGGGTTATGCTCTTCCAAATGTCGCCGCATGCCTTCTTCGCGGTCATCCATGCAGAAAACGATTTGTGCATCGGGTCGTTTATCGCGTGTTTTCCAGAGCCCGCGGCCATGATTTTGTATCACGGCATTGAATAACTGATCACGATAATGTCGTTCGTATGCCTGTAGCCAGATAAAGCTGGCCTGATGTTTATCCATGGCTTTAAGGCAATTAAATATCCTGTCAATCTGGGTTATATCCAGCTTGCGTATTTCAGCATCACTTAAGCCCAGATGTTGTGACAGGCGGAATAGTGGCCAGGCGCTATTGAACAAATTGTAGCTGCTCGGGTTGCCATTCGATGTGCTGTGTTGCCAGGTCCAGATGAGGTGTGCAAGGTGCCACCATTGCTGTTCATCCGGTGTGCAGATGTCAGAACAGTTGAGGTGGTTTTGCGCCAGTGTTGATAAGTATTCGGGCAAGTGTTGGTTATAAAAATTTTGCCGCACCATGAATTCAGCCAGATGGTGTTTGAAGTACCAGCGAATCACATCAATACTGGCTTCGATCTGCCATAAATTCCGACACAGTCGCTGAGCAAACAGCCGCTCCAGCACCAGTCGCACGGCAAGATAATCCATCATGTTGACATTGACGTTTGTCAGGCCGTCATAGCCTGGACGGTTATGTCGCCACAGAAACATGCCCGACCATCCCGGTAGCTCAAGCGCCAGACGTTGCAGGTAGCTTTCCCATTTGCCTTCATCAATTCCGAGCCAGCGTAATTCGATAACAACCGTATCAAAAGCGTCTTCAGGCAAAGCATCTAGCGTATCTGCCCAATCCGGAAAATCATCAAAAACGCTTGTCTTATCAAACACAGCGCTCTTGCGCCAGAAAGTGTAGAAGCCTTCCTCTCTGCCCGGACCTGGCCAGGCAGAAAATCCCTGGTCAAGAAAGGCGGCCATATAACGGATCAGTAGTGGCCGCATTTGTTCCAGCAAATCTTCGCCGGTGAGTTTTTTTAGCATGCCTTCCAGCGTGAGTTTCTCACCAATTTGACTGAATAATTTATCCATATCACGACGTGCATGTTTGCGGATGAGAAAGTCAATGACAGGCTGATCATCAGGGTGATCATCATTTGCCAGCGTTTGTGACAACATGCTTTCAGCTTTTTCCGGTGTCAGGTCAAGCATGTCTTCCGGGTGGGCGATGAAATGATCCAGACCCAGTATGTGCAGGCAGGCTGACCATAAATCAAAAATAGCCTGGTGTTCGTTCAGATCAGCTGTTTTCAGCAGGCGTTCGCGCGCAATGCTGTCAATGTCAGGCTGAAAGGCATGCAGCGCATTCAGTTCACCAAGCTGCCAGTTAATCTGGCATCCGGTGACCGGTTTAATCGGATGTAACAGCCGAGCGAGATAAATATCTGCCTGGGAAATATCGCGGTCTGCTGCTTTGAAAATAATATCGCTGGCTTTGAGGTTGGCTGTTTCGTCAAGTGTTGTGCGCAGCTCGTCAAGTGTGATACGTCCCTGTTTGAATAAAGCGCGAAATCGGGTTTGTGGCAGATAGCCAAAATTGCCGGTGATCTCGCAGGCTTTTTCCACCGCTTCGGCGAAAGGCAGATGTTCAAATCCATGCAGGGTATTGTGATGAACGAAGTCTTTGATGGCTGCCTGCCCAGGCAGCACATGCTCCATATGTTGAATAGCACCACGTAAGCGCTGCAGTATTTCTTCGCGCGGACTGTGAGTCTTTCTAATCATAATGACAGTCCGGAAAAAAGCGCGCCAAGCTGGGCGACAGACGCAGACATCATCGCCAGGACTGTGTGGGGTGCGATGCCGATGCTAACGATACAAACGGATAATAATCCGGCGGCAGCCACTTCGGAGCCGTGTAGATCCTTGATCTTGTGCATACCCGGCCGTACCGGGCCTGTAAACAGGCGGCCGATTGTACGTATCGAATAAGCGGCGCTGATCATAATGCCCAGACTGACCAGCAGCATCACCCAGCCCCAGCGTTCAAATCCGCCAATGATGGTATGCAGTTCTGCGATGAAACCGGCAGTGCCTGGAATGCCCATTCCGGCCAGTAGTGCCAGTGAGGTGAAAAAGGCAAAGCGTGGGGTCACCTGAATCAGCGAACTGTAGTGATTAATGTCACGCGTGTTGGTGCGTTCATAGAGCAGGCCGATCAATAGGAACAGGGCTGCCGCGACCAGCCCGTGAGCGACCATTTGCATCACTGCACCGCTCAGGCCGGCCTTGTTTAAAGAGGCGATTCCCAACAGAACAATGCCCATATGACTGACTGATGAATAAGCAATCATGGCTTTCAGGTCCGTCTGTCGCCAGGCGAGCAGCCCACCATATATCAGGCTGAACAAAGCCAGGCCTGCGAGAATATTTTGCAATGCCAATGCGGCCTCGGGCAACATGGTGACTGCTCGAATCAGTCCGTAGCAACCCATTTTCAGCAGAATCCCGGAGAGCAGAATACTCACAGGGCTGGGCGCTTCAACATGCGCAAGCGGTAACCAGCCATGCAGGGGAAAAATCGGCATCTTGACGCCAAAACCCAGTAGCAGGCCGAGAAAAATCAGTATCTGGGTGTGGACAGGCAATAATCGGGCGCCGGTGGCGATATCCTCTATATAAAAGGAATGCCCCGGGATCGCATCAAACACAACCAGCAAACTAATCAGCATGAACACGGAGCCGCCCATCGTGTATAACACAAAATTCAGTGCCGCCTGATGCTTGCGTTTTCCACCCCAGCGATCGATCAGAAAAAATAGTGGGATCAGTGTCAGTTCCCAGAAGATGTAAAACAGTGACCAGTCCTGTGCCATAAAGACACCCAGCATCGCCGTTTCCAGAATCAACATGAGTGAAAAATAGGCTTTGTAATTTGTCAGGATTTTATTAGAAACCAGAATAGCCAAAAAACATAGCAAGGTTGCCAGCAGCACCATCGGATAGGAAATCCCGTCGATACCCAGAGCAAAGGAGGTGCCCAGTCGCGTGTTCCAGGGAGTAATATGGCTGAACTGCAGTGCAGCAGAGGAAAAATCAAAATTGAATAACAGGCTCCACGACAGCGCCAGTGTGGCAACGGATGTCGCGATCGCTATGGCGTGGATATGCTTTCGGCTCTGTTTCGGCCAAAAAGCAATCAGTACCGTCCCCAGGAGCGGCATGCCCAGTAATATGGTCAATACATGCATGAGTTTTTCATTTTTAGGGTGTGGCGACGAGCTGTACTATTGCTCGCGAGTATTAGCAGCATAAATATACCATAATCAGGCAGGGTTGCAGGCGTTTCATTGGTCTGCAATCTACCCGTAAAATGATGGCGCATTTTATGTCATGGTCTTTGATAATCATGCAATATATTGCATTGCGATACTGCGATAATTTTGTGCTACTGTCACCTGATCAAGGGAAACTGCAGGAGTTTTTCGAGAATTTTCTGTATTCAGTCAATTCTGATTCAGGATCAGAGACCGCTAAAAAGGTAGCAATATCTCTTTTGCTTTTTCCATTGCGTGGATGGCTAATTCAAGATCAACTTTGTCAGGATTTTCTGCGGACTGGGCATTGAGTTTTTCAAACAGCTCCGCTTGTTCCCAGGTCCAGTGATTGTCGTTCGTATCTTTAATATACGCTGCCCAGGGGATGAATTTTGTCAGTGGGAAAAGCTGGCCTTGATTGGGTGAAATATCCACATTCAGGCCGGATATGAACATGACGTTTTTTCCCCGATAAGCGTTGTCCTGCACGATAGTCCTGAACGCCCGATCAAATTCTACCTGGGTGTTGGCCTGGGCAGCGGTCAGGGCAGGCGATCCAGAAGTGACTATATAAGGCATGACGTCTAGCAGATTATTTTCCAGATGGTCACGACCTTCTTCCTGTTGCTGGGCCGTTTGTCGGCGAAAAAAGAACATGCCAGGATGCAGGCGATCGCCGATGGGTTCACCTTTGCCGGGCTTCCATTCATACCCTTGCAGGAGATTGCGTAATGCAGGTGAGGGTGAGAAAGTTTTTGAGGTGCTCTGGGAGTGGCGTATTATCGGATTACCGCTCGAATCCACTTTAACCAGATCTTCCAGTTTAAGGATTAAGCCCTGGCTTCTGTCAGCATTATGTAGCTGATTATCAATAATAATTTCCGGGCCGGTTTTGCCCTCGCGCAGCAGAATGTTATTTTTGGCAAACGTATATTCACTCAGGTACCAGTCCAGTGCGCCACAGATTTTTCCACAGCTTGTGGTTTCTTCCTGCTGCTCAGTCTGCAGGCGTCGATAAACGCCAAATGTTCTGGATTGTGGGTCGTATCCAACATGGCTCGCCTGGATGATGACAAGGTCCTTGCCATGATGTGCGTAAGGGCCGTGGCGATCAGTTGCCACGACGCCTCCCACCAGGCCGTGGTTGAAGGGGAATGAGCCAAAATGCTTGGCAATCAATATGATAGGGTAGCCCTGGCTTTCGTCAGAACAAAATGCCCGCGATGGCATGATTTTACCCTGCTCAAAACCTAGCGATTTAGCCAGATTATAAAGTTTTGGCACAAACAGGCTATATCGCATGGAAGTGGGTAGCATCTGGAAAGAATCAAGCAAGTCTGCAATTGAGCTGCTGGTGCCGTACATAGCAATCCCTGTGATTATGATCGATGCCAGTGTACTTGGCTGGTTTGGTAATCGCCAGTGCAGGTGATTGAATCGTTAATTAAAGCCGATTCTGATACGATCTCATGCATTTTTAGTTAAAATATTTTTAGAGTCATTGTATAGACGATTGCTTAAAGCGATCGCTATTTATATAGATAATTATCTATATAAAAGATAAGAAATTTCAATTGGCATAACTCTAGATGGTCTGTATGCTATATAGCTGATTTTTCACTGTTCTCTAAAAGTTTTGTTTAAAGGCTTTAAATTTTTCGATAACAATTTATTTGTTCACAGGAGACAACGATATGGCTAAAACCTATAGTGCGGGTGTAAAAGAATACCGCGAAACGTACTGGACACCAGATTACTCAGTAAAAGAAACAGACATTCTGGCTGTTTTCAAAATTACACCACAAGACGGTGTTCCTCGTGAAGAAGTTGCTGCTGCAGTAGCTGCTGAATCTTCAACAGGTACATGGACTACAGTGTGGACTGACTTGTTAACTGACCTTGATTACTACAAAGGCCGTTGTTACGCAATCGAAGACGTTCCAGGTGATGACACGTGTTTCTACGCTTTCATCGCTTACCCAATCGATCTATTTGAAGAAGGTTCTGTTGTAAACATCCTTACGTCTTTAGTGGGTAACGTATTCGGCTTTAAAGCACTACGTGCACTTCGTTTAGAAGATATCCGTTTCCCAATTGCTTACGTTATGACTTGTAATGGTCCACCACAAGGTATTCAAGTTGAGCGCGACATCCTAAACAAATACGGTCGTCCTTTATTAGGTTGTACTATCAAACCTAAACTTGGTCTTTCTGCTAAAAACTACGGTCGTGCTTGTTACGAAGGTTTACGCGGTGGTCTTGATTTCACTAAAGATGACGAAAACGTAAACTCTCAACCATTCATGAGATGGCGTCACCGTTTTGACTTCGTTATGGAAGCGATTCATAAAGCTGAAGCTGAAACTGGCGAGCGTAAAGGTCACTACCTAAACGTTACCGCTCCAACTGCTGACGAAATGATGCGTCGTGCTGAATATGCGAAAGAACTTGGCGCGCCTATCATTATGCATGACTACTTAACGGGTGGTTTATCTGCAAACACACAGTTAGCTCAATGGTGTCAAAACAACGGTATGTTGTTACACATTCACCGTGCTATGCATGCTGTACTTGACCGCAACCCGCACCACGGTATTCACTTCCGCGTACTCACTAAAGTTCTTCGTTTGTCTGGTGGTGATCACCTTCATTCAGGTACTGTTGTGGGTAAACTGGAAGGCGACCGTGACGCAACTTTGGGTTGGATCGACACAATGCGTGATTCATTTATTAAAGAAGATCGCTCACGTGGTTTATTCTTCGACCAGGATTGGGGTTCTATGCCTGGCGTAATTCCAGTAGCTTCTGGTGGTATTCACGTATGGCACATGCCTGCACTAGTTTCTATCTTCGGCGATGACTATTGTCTTCAGTTCGGTGGTGGTACATTAGGTCACCCTTGGGGTAACGCTGCGGGTGCGGCTGCTAACCGTGTTGCTGTTGAAGCATGTGTTGAAGCGCGTAACTCAGGTGTTGAGCTTGAGAAAGAAGGTAAGGATATCCTTACTAAAGCGGCTAAACATAGCCCAGAGCTTGCAATTGCAATGGAAACCTGGAAAGAGATCAAATTCGAATTTGATACGGTTGACAAGATTGACGTAGCGCATAAGTAAAAGTGTCATCTAGCACGTTCTGGCGGCGTTGTTTTTCGCGCCAGCCAGAACGTACTATCTAACTACTTTTCGCATAAACAAATTATTTTGGAGTAACTCAAATGAGTGATGTACAAGATTACAATTCGAGCTTAAGCGATGCTGCTGCAAGCCGTAAATACGAAACTTTTTCATACCTGCCTACTTTGAGCAAAGAATCTACTCGCGCTCAGATTCAATATATCGTTGATAAAGGCTGGAATCCGGGTATCGAACACACTGAACCAGAAAATGCATTTAGCAATTACTGGTACATGTGGAAATTGCCTCTGTTTGGTGAAACCAACGTAGACACTATCATTGCTGAGCTTGAGGCTTGTCATAAAGCCCATCCGGACAATCATGTTCGTCTGCTAGGTTTTGACAACTTTGCACAGTCTGCTGGTGCAGCAATGGTTGTTTACCGCGGCATATCTGTATAGATAACAGGTTGTCCTGTCGCTGATTGAAGCCTCTGCCGGACGCGTATCTGTCAGAGGCTTTTTGCTAAATGCAAGGCAATATTTATTGCTTTAGGGAGTGGGTATGAAGCGACCTGATAAATATATTGGCGTCCACAACGAAGTCAATGGTGGCATGACCACGATTGGAAAAATTATCCGTGATGCCTGGGTGTTTGATTTGATTGAAGAAACTGAAACCTGTGAAGGCTGGAATTTTGCGGGTATTGATGCCTTGCTGGATAAGGTCAATCATGAATGGGATAAATATGGTTGTTTAGCAAGTAATTTGCCATCTGAATTGTTTGAGAAACATCAACGAATTCATGGCCAGGCAATCAAGAATGCTCATGCTGCCGGTTGGTCTGGTGAGGTGGAAACTGAGGATGAAAAATAAACTATCCGGATAGAATTTATATTTAAGTGTAATTTATAATAGAACAAGGTCTTGCAATTAAGAGAGAGTAGCTATGTCCATTACTGAAAATGTTGTAGATACCGAACAATACATCATCAAAGATGAGCCTTACTATGAGCCTGTTGGTCAAGAAATAGAGTTATACGAATCTGCCTATGACGTCCGTATGCCGATGATGATAAAAGGTCCTACGGGCTGCGGTAAATCTCGATTTGTAGAATACATGGCATGGAAACTGGGCAAACCATTAATTACGGTGGCTTGTAATGAAGATATGACCGCTTCTGATTTAGTGGGTCGTTTCCTGCTTGATAAAGATGGTACAAAATGGCAAGACGGTCCACTGACGACAGCGGCGCGTATGGGTGCTATCTGTTACCTTGATGAAATCGTCGAAGCACGCCAGGATACCACGGTTGTTATTCATCCACTTACCGATCACCGTCGCAGTCTACCATTAGATAAAAAAGGTGAGTTGATTCAAGCACACCCTGATTTTCAATTGGTTATTTCTTATAACCCCGGTTATCAGAGCTTGATGAAAGACTTAAAGCAGTCAACCAAACAGCGTTTTGGTGGTATGGACTTTGATTATCCCGAAGAAAAAATAGAAATCAGTATCGTTGCTAAAGAATCGGGTGTTGATGTTGAAACGGCTGAGAAGTTGGTACACATCGCTCACCGTGCACGTAATCTCAAAGGCCACGGCCTGGATGAAGGTATATCTACTCGTTTGCTGGTTTATTCTGGTCAGTTAATTGGTAAAGGGGTAGCGCCACTGGATGCATGTAGCATGACAATGGTAACGCCTTTAACAGATGATCCTGATATGCGTGATACACTGAATGCAGCGGTTGAAACGTTCTTTGGATAAAGAGTTCACTACCTTCATAATAATTGAAGGTAAGTAAGCTTGCTGTCATGCAGCAGGTTAAATTCGCAAAAATTTAGAAATTTTTAGTTTCAAATAAGTGCTGTTATTTAATAAGTGTGATAGTACTTATCAATGCCAGTCATGTCGCTTTTTGTAAAAGAGAATAGTGATTGGTGAATGAGATGAAATTATGTCAATAAAGCTCGAAGACTACGAAGATTTTCTTAAAGATGCGGCTCCTGAAATCAGAGACGTATTAAACAGCACCTTTCAAGAAGCCTCACGGGTTATGTCACCAGCTGGCTTGCAAATCTATATGGATGGTGCAAAAAGTCTGTGCGATTTAGGTCGTGGCTCAGATGTGGTTATTTCCTACATTCAAGAAATGCCACTGGTCGCAAAAGAATGTGGTGAAGATGTTATCGGTGATTGTTTAAGTGCAGCACTGAAACTTTCATCGATGACCTCTGCCGAAGTTGTCTCCCTGTTGTTTTCAAGTATGCCGTCTGCCGCTCGTAACCTGGGTGATGCTGAATTATTTCGTGGCTATTTAACCCTGATCCATCAGTTAGCCTCCACCGCTTCGCGTGGTGTGCGCCCAATGTTGAATCAAATTGACGAGTTGCTATCAAAATTAACCTTAAGTGGATTGCGGCGCTGGGCTAATTTTGGTTCTCAGGCTTATCGTCGTGATTTTGATAATCTTACGGCTTATTTCAATCTTGAGTCGGCTGATAGTCGCGCTATGTTGTCCAGGGAACGTCGCGGTATTCTATTTGTAAAAACTCAGCGCAGGTTAAATTTTTACCTCCGAGCTTTATGGGGACGTGATTTTTTCTTACGCCCTACAGGTGCTGATTTTGCCGACTTTCGTCCTTATATCGAACACCGTATATTTCACCTGCCTGATGCGCTTGACGACTATGGCGATATCCCTGGACTAGAAGTCTATCGTGCGACTGCAGCGCATATGGCATCACATATGGTTTATTCTTCGGAACCTATTTCAGCAGAGGGCCTCAGCCCTGCTCAAATGTTTTTTATCGGCCTGGTTGAAGATGCTCGTATTGAATATAAAGCCGTGGCTGAATTCCCTGGGCTTAAAAAGCTTTGGCGTCGGATGATGCAAGAAGCTGATCATGAGAACAATAAACCAGAACATCGATCTATGCCGATTCTAGTGCATTTCTCACTTATGTTGCTAGATGATAGCATCACCTCAGATGACAAAGATTTAAATAATCTCGCAAAGAATTTCCACGAAGGTATCGAAAAAAATCAGGATAACAACAAGTTTTGCTGGAATCTGGGTTTGGATATTTTCAACTTGTTCTCAAAGCGTAAAGAAGTCCCTAGCCTGCGTGTTTTGGAACGTATTGATATACCCTACCGTGATGACAATCGTTATGTTTGGGAGTTTGAAGAATTCACGGGAGACGTAGAGTTTGACTATGTGCCCGCCAGCCAACAACAGGTAAGACGTGAAGTTAGTGCGCTGATGATGGCGCACGAAGTGGATTGCGAACTGGCTGGTGATGATGCCCAGGAAATCTGGACCAATAAAGACGTCATGCGTTTTTACGAAGATGATTTAACTGATGGCGCTGCAAGTTTCAATGATGCCTGGGGTAAAGAGCCGGTTTCAGATCCTTATCATTATCAAGAATGGGATTACCAAATTCAGTTGCACCGACCTGATTGGGCAACGGTTTATGAGCGTCGTCAACCACGCGGTCATCTCGAAGATATTCAAATGATTCTTGACGAATATAAGCCAATTGCACATCGCATAAAACAAATCATCGACCTGCTCACACCTGAAGGTGTACAACGTGTGCGTAATATGGAAGATGGTGATGAAGTCGATATCAACGCCGCCATTGATGCGATGATAGCGATCCGTATGGGTGAACAACCAAACCCCCGTATTACCATGCGCAACGTATTAAAAACGCGTGATTTATCCGTGGTGTTATTGCTCGATTTGTCGGAATCTACCAACGAACCCATGAATGGTTCTGACAAAACAGTATTACAATTAACGCGAGAAGCGTCTACCCTGGTGGCAACCGCTATCGAAGGTATTGGTGATCCGTTCGCCATTCACGGCTTCGCATCTGATGGCCGCCATGATGTACAGTATTATCGCTTTAAAGACTTTAATCAGCATTTTGATGATGAAGCCAAATCACGTCTGGCGGGCATGAAAGGTGGACTATCAACCCGTATGGGAGCGGCATTGCGACATGCGGGTAATCACTTGTTAAAACAACAGGAACGACGTAAATTGATATTGATGATTACTGATGGAGAACCCGCAGATATTGATGAACGCGATCCACAGCATTTGCGCCACGATACTAAAAAGGCAGTTGAAGAGTTGTATAGCACAGGCGTATTGACTTATTGTTTAACGCTTGATCCGAATGCGGATGACTATGTGAAAAGAATCTTTGGCGCGAATAACTATACCATTATCGATAATGTAGAAAAATTACCCGAACAATTGCCAACTTTGTTTGCCAGTCTGACGGCTTAGCTCACGGCAGTGCCAATATTTTAGCTCCCTCGATGGGTAGCTGTTTGTCACGGTAGCGTTGATCAAGTAATTCCATTGCCTGGCGAAACTCTGCAATCAGACGAAGTTGCAAATCACTGTTATTCTGTTCATAGAAGACCACTTCACATGGCATAGGATCAGTGAGCGCATCGCGGTCATGCGAAGAAGGGAATTTCCATGAAACCAGAATCATTCTGCCGCCTTCTTTTTCCCCAACAGCGTACGATTGGCTATCAACAAATACAATTTCATTGCTATCCAGTACTGCCATGAATTGCAGCGTGCGTATCGGTACGAATACATGGCCGGTCTTGCTGCGAACCTGTAAAGAATGGTAGAGGTTATATATATTGGCAGGCACCTGCCAGTTTCTACGGCTCATTTCTCTGGGGAGAAAAAAAGTTTCAGTCACGATGGAGGTCATGTTTTTGCTCTCCTGAGTTCTATCCAGAACTGTATCTTACCGCATATTGATACGTTGGTTAAATTGAAGATGGGCTGGTTTAGAGTTTCCAGGGCGTAGCCACTAGTCTGGCACCTTCCTGCATGCAGAAATCGTGGAAAGCCTGCGCTACTAACGATAGCTTCTTGCCTTCCGGATATACCAGATACCATTGTCGCTGAATAGGAAAATTTTCTACATCCAGTATCGTTAATGGGCCGTTAGGGTTTTCCAGTGTCAGCGCGGTGTGTGATAAAACTGAAATACCAAGACCGGCAACAATCGCGTGTTTAATTGCCTCGTTGCTGCCAAGTTCAAAACCGGTATTAGGCGTGAGTTTGTATTGGTTAAACAACCGGAAAACAGCATCCCTGATTCCTGAACCTGGTTCCCGCATAATAAAGGATTCGCTGGTTATTTCTTTCAGCGGTATATTCTTTCTACCCGCAAGCGGATGTTCGCTGCTGGCAATAACAACCAGTTTGTTCTCTGCAAAAGGCGATGCTTTTATTTTTATGCCCGGCGGGAAACTTTGGCCCAGAATATAAATATCATCTTCATTTCTGGACAGGCGCTCAATCAGATGTTCGCGGTTAATGACATTTAATGATACTTCAATGCCGGGAAAGCGTTTACTGAATTCACCCAGTATTCGAGGTGCAAAATACTGGGCCGTTGTCAGTGCGGTCAGGCGCAGGCGACCATATTTCAGACCTTTCAGATCGGCAATTTCCATTTCGAGGCGAGAGAAGGTGCCGAAAATGTCCCGAGTGGCTTTGTATAATACCTCTCCAGCAGCGGTCATTTGTACTTTGCGATTCGCTTGCTCAAGTAATGGCATGCCGATAGTTTGACTCAGCTTACTCATCTGCATGGAGACAGTGGGCTGTGTCAGGTGTAATATTTCAGCCGCTTTGGTAAAGCTGCCCTGGTGGACGATAGCGGCAAACACCTGGAGCTGGCGCAGGCTGGCATGACGGGCGATGTTTTCAAGTTCTATCATCAGCTATTATCTATATTTATAGTGAGTTTGTTTTATAACTATTTATAGGTGTGTTGTCTAGCGGTTTTGGGAGGTGGACGGTGAGTGTTGAAAAAAAACAACAGGATACATTGATCGATGTAATCCGACACGGTGAACCGGTAGGAGGCAGGCGTTTCCGGGGTTCGGGCATTGATGACCCGTTGAGTGAGTCTGGCTGGTCGCAAATGAATGCAACCATTGGCGACGCCAGTCCCTGGCATCGTGTGATTACCTCTCCTTTGCAGCGATGCAGGCATTTTGCAGAAGCACTGGGCAACAAGCTGAATATTCCAGTTACAACTGAAAACAACTTACGCGAAGTTGGATTTGGGGGCTGGGAAGGTAAATCCCCAGAATTTCTCAAAGCAACAGACCCAGCGGGTTATACCGCATTTTATCAGGATCCTGTTAATTGTCGGCCAGAGGGGGCAGAGCCGCTTGCGGATTTTGCTGGCCGGGTAATTGTCACGCTCGATAATATGCTCGACCATTATTCCGGTGAGCATTTGCTGGTGGTTGCTCATGCCGGCGTTGTGCGTGCAGTATTGGGGCATGCATTAGGTCTGGAGCCAGTTGTCTGGTACAGAACACAAGTGAGTAATGCGGGTATTACACGGTTAAGGTTTACGCCGGATCAGGTCAGGCTGGAGTTCCATAATCGCCTTTCACTTTAACAGACTATTAATGGCCCAACCTGAATTCTTCCAGCATTTAAGGTTCTGCATGATTCAGATCAAGGCGCATATTGATTGCAATGCCATACTTGCGTGAATGCTTGAAGCCGCTTTCTATAAACAATTGTCTAGAGCAAGCGAAGTTTCCAGGTAAAAATCTATTTTTCCAGCCAGAATTTAAGACCTTAAGCCTATTGTTTTGCTGGGTTTTCCTGACATACTAAGTTAATCATGAAACAATGGTTTGATATGTATTCTAATAATTGATATAAGCATTTTTATTGAGTGGTACAATTTTATTAATAATATGATGATTTCAAAAAATTGAGGAGGTTCTAATGGCTCACATAGTCATACTTGGAGCGGGTACAGGAGGTATGCCAGGCGCTTACGAAATGCGCGATGTGCTTGGTAGTCAACATGAAGTGACCGTGATTAACGGGAGCGATACGTTTCAGTTCGTGCCGTCGAATCCCTGGGTGGGTGTCGGTTGGCGTACTGCCAGCGATATTACCTTTCCAATTCGTCCTTATCTGGAAAAGAAAGGCATCAAGTTTATTGCTGAAATGGCAACTCATCTTGATCCTGAAAATAATAAAATATCACTGGCTAATGGTGATACCGTTGAATACGACTATCTGATGATAGCGACAGGACCAAAACTGTTTTTTGAAGAAGTTGAAGGTTCTGGTCCTGATGGTGGGCACACATATTCTGTTTGTACTGTCGATCATGCCACAAAAGCATGGGAAGGCTACCAGTCTTTTGTGGCTGATCCGGGAAGAATTGTGGTCGGTGCTATGCCATTTTCCAGTTGTTTTGGTCCGGCATATGAATATGTTTTCATCCTTGATACGGACTTGCGGAAGCGAAAAATCCGTGACAAGGTACCGATGACTTTTGTGACGTCTGAGCCTTATATTGGACATCTTGGCCTGGGAGGGGTTGGCGATTCAAGAGGTATGATGGAATCCGAGATGCGCAGTCGCCATATCGACTGGATCTGCAATGCAAAGGTGACGAAGGTTGAAGCTGGCAAGATGTATGTTGAAGAGCTTAACTCTGCTGGTGAAATTGAGAAAGAGCATGAAATCGAATTTAATTATTCTATGATGTTGCCCGCTTTCAAGGGTGTTGACGTTGTCGCTAATGTCGACGGTTTGTGCAATCCGCGTGGCTTTGTGCTGGTCGATGAGAATCAGCGTAATCCAAAATACCCGAATATATATTCAGCCGGTGTTTGTATTGCAATCCCGCCGGTAGAGGTTACACCAGTACCAACGGGTGCTCCGAAAACGGGATATATGATCGAGTCCATGGTTTCAGCGATAGTGCATAATATCAGTGAAGAATTAAGTGGCAAGTCGCCCACTCACAAGCCAACCTGGAATGCGATTTGCCTGGCTGATATGGGTGATACCGGTGCAGCTTTTGTGGCACTGCCTCAAATCCCACCTAGAAACCTGAACTGGTTCAAGAAAGGGAAATGGGTACATTACGCAAAAATAGCTTTTGAAAAATACTTCATCAAGAAAATGAAATCAGGTTCTTCCGAACCTGTTTTTGAGAAATATATTCTCAAGGCTTTGGGTATTGAGCGATTAAAGTAGCTTCTGTCTATTAATTCGCACCCTTATTATGTTTGTCAGATTTCGGGTAATCAAATAAAAAACATTGCCCGGAATTCTGACAAATAGCTTTCCATGTGGAAAGATTGAATCTGAAACCGGCTACAGCTGCGGTGGGCAGTGCCATAGCGTTTCCTGCCAGGTAAGTGCTTAATTCGCTAAATCCCGGGTTATGTCCAACCAGTAATATACGTTTATCTTTCATTCTGAAAGTATCTATTATTTCCTGTAAGTTTTTTAATGAAGCTTCATAAATTTCCGCCTGTGTTTCGATAGCATCTTCAGGATATTGAAGCGCTGTTGCGATGATATCGGCTGTTGCCAGAGCGCGTTTTGCTGGACTGCTGATAATTCGGTCAGGCGTGTCAATTTTTGTCGCTAAATATGAACAGACCTTGTTTGTGTCCTGAATACCACTGTCTACCAGATCTCGATCAAAGTCAGTTATAGAGGTAGAAAAAGTTTCCGAGCGAGCATGTCGAAAAAGAATCAATTCAAGCATTTCAATCACCTTGGCGCTTATACTTGATTTTATTGTAAAGCAAATCCTGCTTCATTTCGCTATTTCAGCCAATTTACTCATTGCATGGCACATGAATGTAGTTAAGCAATATTCCATTGAGTAAGTAACTGATGCATTGTGTTTTTCTCTGATTTATTCATTGTTACCCGTATTTTGATAATTGATTAAATAGATGAGCCGCTTTGCCGATAACCGGTTTGTATTCAGATATTTTCAATACCTATTTATGACTTGCTCGATGGAGTACTCATGCAACTGAGTCTGGAAAAAGAGTTGACGATTGCCTGTGCGGACAGTCTTCGTCAGCAATTACAGAAACTGGCAGATAATGATGATAAAGAGATATCAATTGATGGCTCTGCGGTGGAAAGGATAGATACCGCAGTCCTGCAGTTGTTTGTTTCCTTCTCGAAATTATTGTCCGGGCAGGAGCGACAATTAGCATGGCAAGACCCAAGTGAGTCATTGGTAGAGTCTGCTGAGCAAATTGGCCTGCGAAACATGCTGAATATTTCAACTGATGGCAAATGCAACAACCAGGAGTAACAGGGCATGGCAACAATTTTAGCTGTTGATGATTCAAATTCAATGCGACAGATGGTGAGTTTTACTCTCAAGCAGGCTGGACATGAAGTGATTGAAGCCGCGGATGGTGTTGAAGCACTGTCAGCTGTAAAGGGTAAGTCAATCAATCTCGTCCTGTCAGATGTGAATATGCCAAATATGGATGGCCTCACTCTCGTTAAGGAACTGAGACAGCTTCCCGATTTTAAATATACGCCAATTTTAATGCTGACAACGGAAGCTGGGGCAAATAAAAAACAGGAAGGTAAGGCAGCGGGTGCTACAGGATGGCTGGTAAAACCATTTAATCCTGAGCAGTTACTTTCTACAATAAATCGTGTTTTAGGGTAAGTCACGATGTCAATCGACATCAGCCAGTTTCATGCTGTCTTCTTCGAAGAGAGTTTTGAGGGGCTGGAGATCATGGAAACAGAGTTGCTTAATCTGTCAGAAGCGGATGATGCGCCAGATGTAATTAATACTATTTTTCGGGCTGCGCATTCAATAAAAGGTGGTAGTGCAACTTTTGGTTTTTTGAATATTGCGGATTTTACCCATGTAATGGAAACATTGCTGGACCAGATGCGAAATAATGAACGTCCTGTTACACCTGATGGTGTTGAATTATTGCTGGAAGCGACAGATGTACTGAATACGATGCTGACTCAGGTTCAGAATGATGAGCCAGTGGATGAAGCACGGGTTACAGAGGTTAAAAATCAGCTTGAAGTTATGCTGGGCGCTAAGCCTTCACAGGAAGAAACTGTGGAGAAACAATCAGAAGCTGATGTTAGCAACAAAATTTGGTCTATAAAATTCGTCCCACATCCCCATTTGTTGACCACAGGAAATGATCCAGTCAGGATGTTTCGTGAGTTGGCTTCTCTGGGTAACCTGAGCGTCAGTGTTTCTATTGATAAAGTTCCTGATCTTGAGTCGATTGAGCCAGATGATTGCTATTTATCCTGGGAGTTGGAGATATCAGGGGATATAAGCAAGGAACAAATTGATGAAGTATTCGATTGGGTAGATGGTGATTGTGATCTGAGTATTGAAGCTGTCATTGCTGAGAGTGATCCGGTCGCGACTGACGATAATAATAAACAGGCAGAAGCGCCGCCATTAAAAGATGTAGCGAAGCCTGATAGACGCGAAGGAAATGAACGTAGAAAGAAAGCAAAGCCAGCTGAGAGTAGCTCAATTCGTGTCGGTATCGATAAGATAGATACTCTGATCAATATGGTTGGCGAGTTGGTAATAACTCAGTCGATGCTTGGTCAGATAGGTGCGGACATTGAAGAAGAAACAATTAATACAGATCGTATCGAACGCTTAGTAGAAGGCCTTCAGCAACTGGAAAGAAATACGCGCGAATTGCAGGAAGCGGTTATGCAGATTCGCATGCTGCCTATCAGTTTTGCATTTAACCGGTTTCCACGCGTAGTACATGATTATTGCCGCAAATCAGGTAAAAAAATAGATCTGAAAATTTCAGGTGAGACTACCGAGCTAGATAAGACGGTGATGGAAAAAATCAATGATCCACTTGTGCATCTGGTAAGAAATTCTATGGATCACGGTATCGAGGAAACTGACAAGCGTCTTGCAGCCGGGAAGCCGGAAACCGGCACGGTTGTTTTAAATGCCTACCATAAAGGTGGCAGTATTGTGATTGAAATTAAGGACGATGGCGCGGGTATCAACAAGGACCGCATTCTTGAAAAAGCAATTGAAAAAGGCCTGGTCAGTGAAGGTGATATTCTAACGGATGATCAGATATACGACCTTTTATTCATGGCGGGTTTTTCGACGGCAGAAGAAATAACAGACGTATCCGGACGTGGGGTCGGAATGGATGTGGTGCGAAGAAATATCAAGTCACTGGGTGGCAATATTGAAGTTACATCCGCTGAAGGTGAAGGATCGACTTTTATTATCAGATTGCCGCTTACACTGGCTATTCTTGATGGGCAGTTGGTTCGTGTTGGAAATGATATGTATATCATCCCATTAACGGCCATCGTTGAATCTTTACAGATTCAGCATACGCATGTGAGTGAGATATCTGGTAAGGCAGAATTGTACAAGCTTAGAGACGAATATATTCCTATTGTCCGGCTGCATGAGGCGTTTAATGTATGCCCCGAATTTAATAAGTTGACAGAGGGGCTTCTTGTTGTTGTTGAGGGTGATGGCGAAAAAGCAGGGGTTTTTGTCGATAGTTTGCTAGGCCAGCAGCAGGTAGTGATTAAGAGCCTGGAAACAAATTTTCGTGGGGTTCAGGGGATATCAGGAGCAACGATCCTGGGTGATGGAACAGTTGCTTTGATTGTTGATATTTCTGGCCTGGTGGGTCTTGCACAAAATCAAACCAAACAAACTGTCGTGGATTCTTCCATACAGAATAATGCAGTTGCATAGGAGAACGTATGAGCGCAGTTGAAGCACAAATAGCAGATAGTCATGGTAGCCAGTACCTGACCTTTTTGCTCGCTGATGAAGAATACGGTGTAGATATCCTCAGGGTCGTTGAAATCAAGGGTTGGCAAGAAGCAACACATATCCCGAATACACCCGATTATATTAAAGGCGTGATCAATATTCGTGGCAGCATTGTGCCTATTATTGATTTGCGTAAACGTTTTGGTATGCCAGAAATTGAGTACAGCCAAACAACTGTGGTGATTGTGCTTTATGTAGAGTCAAAAAATAAAACACGCACGGTCGGAATTGTTGTGGATGGTGTTTCTGATGTCTGCAATGTGAGTGAGGGAGATTTGAAAGCAGCGCCTGAGTTCGGTAGTGCGGTGAGCGTTGATTATGTAAAAGGGCTGTCTACTGTTAATGATGAAATGGTTATTTTGTTAGATATTGATCATTTGTTAAATTCAAAAGAGCTTGCAGATCTTCCTGAGTCAGAGGAAGAGTAATGCAGAATGCCTGTAAAGAAAAGTTGTTTGTAAGGACTGGATAAATTAGGGATGGTTATCTCATGAGTGATAAAAGAGAAGGTGTAAATGGAATGGCTAAAATAATTGGAAATTTAAGTATTGCTCACAAGCTATGGATAGCATTCGGTTTGTCGCTTGCTTGCATGATTGGTGTGTCATTAAACATTCTTTCGGGTGTGAATATTATTCAGGAAAAGACATCCAGAATGGAAAAAGAAATCACGCCGGCTGTTACTTCTGCGTTGAAGTTAAACAGGTTTCTTGAGGAGACATCTAGCTCGCTAGGTTATTATTTATTGAGTCATGAAGATCGCTATAAAACAAGATTAAATGAGAGCATGCGTAGCGTTGAAGATGAAATTACTCGAATGGAGTCTATAGCGTTCGTTAATGAGCATGCTGAATCCAGTCAGTTACTTAGGGGCATCAAAGAAAATATCAGTACATTGAAGGTAGTGGAAAGTAGCCTTATAGATACTTCGATAAATGATATGAAAAACTTTCCAGCTCGGGAATATGCGGCTACCAAACAGGGGCCATTGACACAGAAAATTCTGCAAAATATCAGTGTGATCATGGATGCCGAGCCTGCTGCAGAGAAAGAATCGACGAGAAGATCCATTATGCGGACAGCAGCAGATTTACGCTATTCCTGGATGAATATCGCTAATAATATCAGGGCTTTTCTCGCTTTCAGATCGAGTAATTCAATTGAAGAAGTGAATATTCATCGTGCTAAGGCTGAGCAGTTACTAAGAAAACTGAAAGGCTTTGGAGATGGCCTTGATTTTGAGCAGGAAGATGCAGTCAGGCAGCTTGAAACACTTGGTGAAAAGTATTTTGCTACTCTTGGAACATTAGTAGATATGCATAAAGGTATTCAGTGGCGAATGGATTCATATATGGTGGTTAATGAACTGACGCCAGTATTGCAATCACTAAATTCAAACATAAGCCAGCTTGTCAACATACAACAGGATGCAATTCATTCTGCACATGAGGACATTGCAGCTATTACTTTGGCAAAGAAAACTCAATCTTACATAGTTGCAGCGTTTGGTATATTGATGAGTATTGGCCTGGCCTGGTTGCTGTCACGGATGATTAGTCGACCATTGAAGCAGGCGGTAGATGTTGCGGAAAGAATATCGGAAGGCGATTTAAGTTCTAATATTGTGTCCACTTCAAATGATGAAACAGGTCACCTGTTAAGCGCGTTCTCTATTATGCAGAAGAGTCTTAAAGAGCGGCTAACAAAAGAAAGCGAGTCTAATAAAGACATGTCGCGTGTGAAGTCAGCGCTAGATAGTGTTTCTGCAGGTGTAATGATGGCAGATGCAGATTTAAATATTATTTATATGAATCAATCAGTAAAAGATGTATTGAGAAATGCTGAGACTGATCTGCAAAAGGATTTGCCACAATTCAGTGTTGATGCTTTGATGGGGAAAAATATTGATGTTTTCCATAAAAATCCATCGCATCAAAGAACGATGCTTGAGCGTTTGACTAGCACATATAGTACAGAGATCAAGGTTGGTGGAAGAACAATGAACCTGATTGCTACGCCGGTTTTTGACGATGACGGTGAACGTCTGGGAACGGCTGTCGAATGGGCAGATCGTACGGCTGAAGTGCGGGTTGAAGATGAAATCGAAACTCTGGTAAATGCCGCAACAATGGGCGAGCTTGACAAGCGCCTGACACTCGATGGTAAAACCGGTTTCTTCATGACGCTTTGTCAGGGTATTAATCAACTAGTAGAAGTATGTGATCATGCCGTTGTGGATACGGTGCGTGTGCTTTCCTCCTTGTCTCAGGGTGATTTGACGCAGACTATTCATGGAAGCTATTCAGGTTCGTTCGGACAACTCAAAGAGGGTGCAAATGCGACCACGTCAAAACTGATCGAAATTATTGGTGAAATCAGGGCGACAGCAGAAGAAGTTAGTTCCGCCGCCGGTGAAATATCTGCCGGAAATCTGAATCTCAGTCATCGTACAGAGTCACAGGCTGCGAGTCTCGAAGAGACGGCTGCGAGCATGGAGGAGATGACCAGTACAACCAAGCAAAATGCTGATAATGCACGACAGGCCAATCAGTTGTCTATGAGTGCTCGAGACCAGGCGGAAAAAGGCGGTGAAGTCGTTGCCCAGGCAGTTGAGGCAATGAGTGGGATTAATAAAAGCAGTAAGAAGGTTGCAGATATTATCGGCACAATCGATGAGATCGCGTTCCAGACTAATTTACTGGCATTGAATGCGGCTGTTGAGGCGGCGCGTGCCGGAGAACAGGGTCGTGGTTTTGCGGTAGTTGCAACAGAGGTAAGAAACCTGGCACAAAGAAGTGCGGAAGCTGCAAAAGAAATCAAAAATCTTATTCAGGACAGTGTGCAGCGTGTGGAAGAAGGAACAGAGCTGGTTGATAGTTCTGGCCAGACACTGGGTGAAATTGTTACTGCTGTGAAAAAAGTCAGTGATATTATTGCGGAAATAGCCGCAGCTGGACAGGAGCAGGCCCTGGGTATTGAGCAGGTGAACAAGGCAGTTACTCAGCTTGATGATATGACGCAACAAAATGCTGCGCTTGTTGAAGAGGCTGCAGCAGCAAGTGAGTCAATGAAGGGGCAGGCTGTTGGCCTTAACCGGTCGGTTTCTTTCTTTAATGCCGGTGATATGGACGGTGGTTATGCAGGAGCTAATCGTCGTGGTCCTGGCAGAGCATTCTCAGGTGCTGGAGGCTCAAGTATCGACTTTTCAGCAGCCAAGCAAAAACATCTATCCTGGCGTACGCGCCTGCGCAAGTTCCTTGCAGGTGATGAGGCTATGAGTGCAGAACAGGCTATGTCACACAAAGACTGTGATCTGGGTAAATGGATTTATGCTACTGCACTTGATCAGTTCGGTTCTATGCCGGAAATGCAGGAACTTGAAAAGGTCCATCAGGATATGCATGCAACCATTAAGAAAATCGTTACCCTCAAGAATGATGGTGATGTTATGGCGGCACAGAATGAATACGAAAAGATCGAGCCTGCATCAGCACATGTTGTCGGTTTGCTTGACGATATTGAAAGGCATGTAAAGGCTGATGCTGCAAGTGCGTCGGCCCCTGCTCCTGCGGCACCGAAAAGAAGGACAGCTGCTCCGCGACAGGCTGTAGCAAATGGCAATGACCAGGAATGGGAAGAATTCTGAGTCTTTAGTTTTTGAGTCATCACTATTTGCAACGTGTCCGGAGGTCAAGTGTCAGCTGTAGCAGAAAAACGTGAGTTTATTTTTACTGATCAGGATTTCGATTATATTCGCGAACTTGTTTATACCCAAACAGGGATTGACCTGTCAGAAGGTAAACGGGATCTAGTATATAACCGAATGACCAGACGTTTGCGTGCATTGGCGATAACCAGTTTTTCAGACTACACGCGGTACCTTAAAGGGGGTAATGGTGAGCAGGAGTTAAGCAATTTCATCAATGCTATTACCACAAACCTCACGTCATTTTATAGAGAAATGCATCATTTTGAATACCTGGGTAACGAATTCGTACCGGAATTGATGAAGTTGCATGCTGTAGATAAGCGTATTCGTATCTGGTCAGCAGGGTGTTCAACAGGTGAGGAACCATACTCCTTGGCAATGACGCTTCGTGAAGCGATGCCATCAATCGATTCCTGGGACGTGAAGATTCTTGCTACCGATCTGGATTCCAATGTCATCGAAACAGGGCGAGCGGGTGTTTACAGCCAGGAGCGAGTCGAAGGTATTAGCAATGACAGACTCAAACGCTGGTTTAAAAAAGGTTCGGGAGAGAATGCTGGAAAAGTTAAGGTTCACCCTGATCTACAATCCATGATCAGTTTCAGACAACTAAATTTAATGAAGAACTGGCCTGTTAAAGGACCATTTGACTTAATTATGTGTAGAAATGTTGTTATCTATTTCGACAAACCTACACAAACAAAATTGTTTTCAAGGTTTGCAAATTACCTGTCAAACAGTGGTCGCCTTTTTGTAGGGCATTCTGAATCATTGGCAAAAGTCAGTACGGATTTCGAATTGATCGGTAAAACTGTGTATAAAAAATCCAGCTAAGGAAGTCATTGTGTTAACGAGTTTGCGAACAGATAAACCAGTTGCTCCGGGTTTCGAGCATGTTCATCGTTACTGGGATAAAAAAACCGGGCAATACGGGGCGAAAATTAAGCCCGGTGAATATTTTGTATCCGAGGAAGGTGAGCCAATTACTACTGTGCTCGGATCCTGCGTTTCTGTTTGTGCAAGAGATACGGTGTTCAGAATTGGTGGGATGAATCACTTTCTGCTGCCTGAAGGAAGCAATCATTCTTCATGGTCTGATGCATCACGCTATGGAGCCTTTGCAATTGAGGCTCTACTGAATGAAGTATATAAGCGTGGCGGTCGTAAGAAAGCTATGGAAATCAAAGTTTTTGGTGGTAGCAACATTCTTGGTTCGAATGATGTGGGACAGAGCAATGTGGATTTTGTGATTGATTATATGCGAACTGAGGGTTTTCTGATCGCATCGAAGGACCTGGGTGGGAACCAGCCACGTAAGATTATTTATTATCCCGATACAGGTAAGGTCATGTTGAAAAAAGTGGCTGCCATTGAAATAACAGAAGTTGCAGCTATTGAGAAGCGACATCTTAAGAAGATAGGGTCACAGCCTGTGACAGGCGAAGTAGATTTGTTCTGATTGATTATCGAAAGAAAATGGATGAACTATGAATAAAAAAATAACAGTTTTGATTGTTGATGATTCGGCGCTGGTGAGAAAAATGCTGACAAGAATGCTTGAATCAGACCCGCATATCAGCGTTATAGGTACTGCGATTGATCCATTGATGGCGCGAGATAAAATCAAGCAATTAAATCCAGATGTGTTGACACTGGATGTAGAAATGCCACGAATGGATGGTGTGTCATTTTTAAAAAACCTGATGCGTTTGAGGCCTATGCCAGTGGTAATGGTATCGTCACTCACTGTTAAGGGTGCGGACGTTACCCTGCAGGCACTGGAATATGGGGCGGTTGATTTTGTCTCTAAACCTGCTGCTGATCTTGCAGCATCCTTTGATGGCTATGCTGAAGAGCTGATTACTAAAGTAAAAATTGCTGCATGCGCGAAAGTGTCTCGGCTGGTGGTTGACGATGCTGATGCGGGTATAAAGAAACAATCAATCATTCCATCTGGTAATTTCAAAACAACAGATATGGTGATAGTGATTGGTTCTTCTACTGGCGGTACTGAAGCTGTTCGTGAAATACTTGAAGTATTGCCAGCTAATAGTCCGGGTATTGTTATTACCCAGCATATCCCGGAAGCCTTCAGCAAGCCTTTTGCTGATCGTTTAAATAAGAGCTGTGCTATGACAGTATCTGAAGCAAAGGATGGTGATCTGATTATGTCGGGACATGCCTATATTGCCCCTGGAAGTCATCATTTGATGATTGTTAGGGACGGTGCTCAATACCGTTGTCGCCTGACCCAGTCTGATCCTGTTAATCGACATCGCCCCAGTGTTGATGTGTTGTTTCAATCAGCCGTCAAGAATGTAGGCAGAAATGCTATCGGGCTGATTCTGACAGGGATGGGTGCAGATGGAGCGCAGGGTATGCTTAACATGCGAGAAGCAGGTGCTTACACGATTGCACAGGATGAACAATCCAGCGTGGTCTGGGGAATGCCCGGTGCGGCGGTCAAACTGGATGCTGCGATCGATATTTTACCTCTAAATGAAGTGGCAAGCCGTGTGATTGCCGTTGCTGAGGGTAAGCATAAGATAAAGCCGCGTGGGAATAAGCCGCTAAGTACTGCATGAAATATTTTATCTGTGGGTGCTCTGATCTACAGACATATTTGTGACTGGAAATGACGTAATTGGAAAATATGAAATGACAATAGAAATGGATAGTGCTAACGAGGTGGAAGGAGAAAGTTGGTCGCAGCGATATGCGACTTTCCTTGTTTTATTGCCTGCCGTTGTTATAACACTGATTACTGGATTGTTTGGCGCGCTTCAACCAACAATCGGGTTTTTTATTGTTACGATTGCCTGGGGTTTTACTGGACTATTCCTTGCGCTTAAATTGTCGTCTATTTCTACCTTATTGCACAAAGTTGAAGAGGTAGAGAGAAAAAATCAGGATGATCATTCGGTCATTAATGAAATCACTGATCAAATTCTGGATTTATTAGGCGCGGAGTTAGAAAGTATGCAAGCAGAGATTAATCGGTCTAAGGTTCTTGTTTCCGATGCTGTTGCAACACTTTCAAAGAATTTTCACAGCCTGAATGAACAGGCGCAGGCTGAAGAAAACCTCGTTCATAATATAATTAAGAGCAGTGCAGGTGATGATGATTCAGAGAACGCAAGTAGTGGTGTCAGGGTATTAGTAGAGCAGGCAGATAGTCTCATGCAGGGATTTATCGATACCATGGTGGAAATTAGTGGTCAAAGTGTTGCCACTGTTTATGATATTGATGACATGGTTGATCAGATGGACGGGGTTTTCAAGCTGCTTGGTGATGTACAGGATATTGCCGACCAGACCAATTTACTGGCATTGAATGCGGCCATTGAAGCAGCCAGGGCCGGTGAAGCAGGTCGTGGTTTTGCTGTAGTCGCCAGTGAAGTCAGGGCTTTGTCAGTAAGGTCTGCAGGGCTCAATGAAGAAATCAGAGAAAGTGTCAATCGAAGCCAGCAGGCAATTGCCACTGTCAGGGATACCGTAGGTCAAATGGCGTCAAGGGATATGAATGATTCATTGACGGCGAAAACTCAGGTTGAACAGTCATTTCAGGATATGGGCAAGTTTAACGACTTTATGTCCGAGCAAATTCAGGCATTGTCGAAGCACAGTGATCAGATTGCAAAAGATGTCGGCGAAGCTGTCAGATCATTGCAGTTTGAAGATATTGTCACCCAGTCGTTAGGTGTTGTGGGTCGGCATATTGAACGACTTACGGAATTAAGCCAGTTTATCGAGTCAGCACAACGGGGCCAGGATGTAATCGGTATGAATGTGATGAAAGATACTCGGGAAAAACTTCAGGAGTTAAATAATGGCTGGCAGAGTGAGCATTACAAGATAGTAGGTCAGCAGTCGATGGATGAAGGTGAAGTAGAGTTATTTTAGTGATTTTTAAGGAGATATAGCATGGCATCAACAATTTCAACCCGAGTATCCAGCGATCAGAAAAGAGTCACTATTTTTGTGAATGGGCGCTTTGATTTTTCATCGCAGCGCGAATTTCGCGATGCTTATTCGAGTAATGGTGAAGGTCATTCAAGTTACCATGTTAATCTCTCCGGCGCCGATTACATGGATAGTTCTGCAATGGGTATGTTGTTGATGTTACAGAAACATGTGAATGGTGATCGTTCACGAGTGGTGATTGAGCAGGCATCCAGCGAGATAGAAAAGATTCTCAAGATTGCTAATTTCGATAAGATTTTTCAGTTCTCCTGAGTGGAGCAATTTGTAAATGAATCAACATAGAATGAAAATACTGATTGTTGATGATGAAGTATTGAATCGGGTTATTCTTGAAGAATACCTTGAAGATGCTAATTTTGACATTGAAATGGCTGAAGACGGTGAGTCTGCTCTGGCAATGTTGCAAGCAGATGAAACGGCCTATGATATCGTTCTGCTTGACCGGATGATGCCAGGTTTGTCCGGCATGGATGTGTTGCAGCGAATAAAGGAGCATCCAGTGCTCAAATCAATTCCGGTTATTTTGCAGACTGCGCGTGCGGCTAAAGAGGATATTGTTGAAGGGCTGGCTGCGGGTGCACATTACTATCTGACAAAACCGTTTGAACAGGAAGAATTACTCTCAGTGATTCGAACTGCTGTTGAAGACCGGCAGCGTTTCAGGGATATGAATGATCATGTTAAACGCAGTGCTCAAACTATGGGTCTGATGCAGGTCAGCAAGTTCCGCTTTAAAACCCTTGATGAAGGGCGCAGTCTTGCCTCCGTTCTGGCGAATGCCTGCCCTGATCCAGAACGAGTTGCTATGGGTTTGTCAGAACTGATTATCAATGCCGTAGAGCATGGAAATTTAGGCATTACTTACGATGAAAAGTCCACGCTGAATGATTCAGGTATCTGGCATGATGAAGTTGTAAATCGTCTTGCGTTACCTGAAAATCAGGAGAAGTTTGTTCAGGTTTTCTATGAAAAAGAAGCTTCAAAAATTAGGATTACGATCACGGATGAAGGTGAAGGCTTTGACTGGGAGCCATTTATGGAGATGCAGGCTGAGCGGGCATTTGATAACCACGGCCGAGGCATAGCGTTGTCAAATATGTCCAGTTTTGATGATATCGAATATCGTGGAAGTGGCAATGAAGTGGTAGCAAGTATCATGCTGGAAGCAGAAGAGAGTTAACTGTCGATGCCGGCTGGAAATAATAAAAACGAAGAATTGCAGCTGGAAATCAACATGCTGCGAGCTTCTCTGGCAGAGATGGCTCAGTCAGGCGCTGAGATGGTCAAGTCTCAGTCACAGATGCAAGCAATGATTCATAATGTGGCAGATGCTGTTATACAGTTTAATTCTGATGGAACGGTAGCGACATTTAACCTGGCAGCCGAGAGAATATTCGGTCATGCGGAAATAGAAGTATTGTATCAGGTGCCGTTTGAGCTTTTTCCCGGTGCTGCAGAATTTGACAATAATGTAGCCAGCTACCTGGATCACTACTATTCATCAACGCAAGATCAGTATCAGTGCCCGCTTTCTGCCTTGAATGTCAAAGGTGAAGAGATTCAGTTGTTGATTTCCATTGCGAAGACAAGTTCCACCGATACACTGTTGTTCGATGATATGGCGGACGATGGCTTTTCGGATGAAGAGAATGCTTCCTACGATTCTTTCATGTGTGTATTTCACGATGTTACCTTGCGTAAAAAAATGGAAGCGGATCTGATGCGACACCAGGAAGGTTTGCAGGCATTGGTTGATGAAAGAACAGCCGAATTGCAGGTCGCGCTAGAAGCGGCGGAGTCAGCCAATAATCTGAAATCCGAGTTTCTGGCAAATACTTCGCATGAGCTGAGAAGCCCGATGCATGCCATTCTCAGTTTTTCCAAACTGGGCGTGAAGAAGGCAGAAGCCGCAAAGCCAGAGAAATTGCTGGAATATTTTACCCATATCCAGAGCAGTGGCACGCGTTTACTGACAATGATCAATGATTTGCTAGATCTGGCCAAACTCGAAGCTGGCAGTATGCAATATGATTTTCAGAAAAATAACATGGCTGCGCTGATTGAAGGTTTACTTGCCGAAAACTCGGCATTGTTTTCAGAACGCAGTTTGCAGGTTGGAAGTGAAATAGACGGTGATGTAACTGCCATGTTTGATTCGGAGCGGATGGGCCAGGTTGTACGAAATCTGCTGTCAAATGCCAGCAAGTTTACGCCAGAAGGGCAGGCGATCAAGGTGCAGGTCAGGACAGTTGGTTTTAAACTGCCTGGAGTATCTGAATTGGTTCCTGCAATTTCTGTGTCAGTCGCTGACGAAGGCATTGGCATACCTGAAGATGAGTTATCAGCGGTCTTCGATAAATTTATCCAGAGTTCAAAAACCAAGAATGGATCGGGTGGTACAGGTCTGGGTCTTGCGATATGCAAGGAAATTGTCGAAGGACATCAAGGCTCTATCTGGGCGGAAAACTGTCCTGATAGCGGTGGTGCTATATTTACTTTTATTATTCCGCAGGCTCTCCCAATTCAGTCTGAATTATCGCAACTCTCATCAGAAATTCTTGCCTGTTAATTGTTGGCCGATGTCCTGCCAGTTAAAACCCCAGCTGTTGTCTAATCTGTTCTGATGTTTCCATCGCTCCTGAAAGACTGTCAGAAAGAATATTGATATGTCCCATTTTGCGCCCGCTGAGTGGTTTGTCTTTGCCGTATAAATGCAGTTTTGCTGCCATGTGCCGGTACACTGTGTTCCAGTCTGGCACCATTTCATTTCGCCAGATATCACCCAGTATGTTTAACATGACCACGGGCTTTAGCAAGTCAGCCGCACCGGGTTGTAGCCCACAGAGTGTGCGTACCTGCTGTTCGAACTGATCGGTGATGCAGGCATCGAGTGTATAGTGACCGCTATTATGTGGTCTCGGCGCCATTTCATTGATCAGTAACTGGTTGCCCTGAGAGAGGAAAAATTCAACCGCAAGCACGCCCACATAATCCAGCGTTGTTGCCAGAGAGATGGCCATGGTGATAGCTTGTTGCTCGATCTCGGGGTTAATATTCGCTGGCACAATGGTGGTATCAAGTATGCCGTTGACGTGAATGTTTTCACCTACTGGAAAACACTGGGTCACACCTTCAGGGTTGCGCGCCAGAACCACTGAAATTTCCTGTTTGATGTCGACAATTTGTTCCAGGATGCAGTCAGCATTCTGCTGGTTTTCAAAGTGCTTGAGGGCATCGTCAGTGGACGAGATAAGTGCCTGGCCTTTTCCATCATAGCCCATTTGTGCTGTTTTCATCAGCGCAGGTAGCGCCATTTTTTCACAGGCCGCAATGCAGTCATCCACTGATGTAATTATGAGAAAGGGTGTTGTCAGAAGCCCGGCTTGCTGTATGAAAGTTTTTTCCAGAATGCGGTCACGTGTGATGCCTAGCGCAGATGCTGAGGGTCTGACAGGAATGAATTGTTGCAGGTATTCGAGTGAGCTGGCCGGGACATTTTCAAATTCAGTGGTAACAGCCGCACAATGCGCAGCTATTTCTGCCAGCGCATCTTTATCAGTATAGGTTGCCTGCAAGTGGCGCTCGGCGATGCTGCCGGCGGGGCTATGCGCGGCGGGGTCAAGTACCCAGACCTTATAACCCATGCTATGTGCAGCCAGGGTAAACATACGTCCAAGTTGTCCGCCGCCCAGGACGGCAAGTATTGCTCCGGGGTAGATCACGTCGTTTGGGGTGGCAGTTCGCTGTCGAGAACGGCTTTTTCCTGGGTCATACGCCACTCTGTCAGTCTGTTAGCCAGAGAGTTGTCTGTTACCGCCAGTTGGCTGATAGCGTACAGGGCTGCATTGGCTGCACCGGCCGTTCCAATGGCAAAGGTTGCCACGGGCACCCCTTTGGGCATCTGCACGATGGATAACAGAGAGTCCATTCCCTTCAGGTGTTTTGAAGGGACAGGCACGCCGAGTACCGGCAGAGTGGTCTTCGCGGCTAGCATGCCTGGCAGATGGGCTGCGCCGCCTGCGCCAGCGATAATGCATCCCAGACCCCGTTTTTTTGCGGTTGAGGCATAGTCGAACAGTAAATCGGGTGTGCGGTGGGCGGATACCACGCGCGTTTCGTATGCGACGCCAAATTGCTCAAGGATTTCTACCGCTGCCTGCATGATTGACCAGTCACTGGTGCTGCCCATGACAAGCCCGATTATCTTAGTTGTCGAAGCCATTGGAGAAGGGTTCCGTATTAAACCGGTATTGTACCATTCCGGCAATTTGTCGCCACTATTAGCCAGCTATCCGTTGCTCAAACCGGTACAATAATCTGATTGAAACGAGGATTTTTGATGTTGCCTGTTTTGTATGAGTCTGAAATTCGCAGTTTACCCCTGGTGGCTCGCGGCAAAGTACGGGATATTTATGCAGTCGGTGATGATCATTTGTTGATTGTCACCACTGATCGATTGTCTGCATTTGATGTGGTGTTGCCTGATCCGATCCCTGGTAAGGGTGCTGTATTGACTGCAGTGTCGAATTTCTGGTTCCAGAGAATGGCGGATTTGTTGCCAAACCATCTGAGTGACCTGAGGCTGGAGGCTGTGCTTGACGATGCAGCTGAACGTGAGCAGGTTGACGGCAGGGCTATCATTGTCAAAAAGCTCAGGGCATTACCTGTCGAAGCCATCGTGCGGGGATATTTGATCGGTTCTGGCTGGAACGATTACCAGTCGCAGGGCAGCGTCTGTGGTATTGACCTGCCTGCAGGTCTGAATCTCGCAGACAAATTACCAGAAACACTTTATACGCCTTCAACCAAAGCGGATGCTGGCGACCATGACGCTAATATCTCTTATGTCGAAACTGAACGTCTGCTCGGTACTGATCTGGCCAGCCAGATTCGGGATGCGAGCCTGGCCATTTACCGGGCTGCAGCTCACTATGCCAGACAGAAAGGTATTATCATTGCTGATACCAAATTTGAGTTTGGGCTGGATAAAGCCGGACGATTGACCTTGATCGATGAAGTCCTGACTCCTGATTCATCGCGTTTCTGGCCTGAAGATGAATACCGTCCAGGGATAAGCCCGCCGAGCTTTGACAAACAGTTTGTCAGAGATTATCTGGAATCTCTGGATTGGGACAAGCAAGCACCTGGCCCGTCATTGCCAGCAGGCATTATTCATAAAACCGCAGAAAAGTATCAACAGGCATTACGCCTCTTAACAGGCTATTGAAAAGTCTCAGGCGAGCGCAAGACAAGGCAGAATTGGCGAAAAAGCGCAGTTGTACACACAGTACATGAGTATTTTGAGCCAATTTTTAACGCAGGATTGTGCCGCATGAGGGTTTTTCAACAGCCTGTTAACGGGCCAATCCCTGCCAGAGCTTTAAGTGGGGACTAACCCGGTCCTGGCTCAATTGCCTGAAATAACCAGAGATGCCGGGACCTATGTGCTGGAAGTGTTCCTTTCTACCTCAGAGCAGATTCGAGTAGGCAAAATAGGCGTAAAAGGATTTCAGGCTGGATATTACTATTATGTCGGTAGTGCTTTTGGTCCGGGAGGACTGCGGGCAAGAATCCGGCATCATGCCGGTCATTCACGGCGCAAACACTGGCATATTGATTACCTGTCTGAGCTGGCTGAGCTGCAATCGGTTTTTTTCGTGGCAGATACACAACGCTTTGAGCATGAGTGGGCGCAGCGATTAATGTCTCTGGCGTTGTTGAATATACCTGTAAAGGGCTTTGGGGCTACGGATTGTCATTGTCTTTCACATCTGTTTTATTCGGCTGAGACTGTTGATTTGGCGCAAATACTTAGGCGCCCTGATGAGTAAATATCAGGAAATAACCACCGTTATAAAAGACATGTAAGGCTATGGGAGCGCCAAGATGGCCGGTTCTATCCTTGAAATAACCAAAAATAAGTGATGGGATGAAAACGGCAATTGCCCATAGCGGTGGATGGTGAATGAAGTGCAGGGCAGTAAATATCACGCTAGTGAGCAGATTGGCACAACTGAGGATGCCTATTTGGCAGTTGCGCAGATGATTATTAATTTCGCCCTGCAGCAGTCCTCGGAAGACAATTTCTTCGAGAATGGGGTAAATGAGTACAGGTAGCAAGAATTCAAGCGGCTTGCTCAGAGGCCATAACCACCGGGTTTCCGGTGGCTGCAGCCATGCCAGCAATATCCAGTAGCTGCAGGCCAGGAGAAAGGCCAGAAGGAGATGCCGGTCTTGCCACCAGCTTGAGTTCTGAGTCATGCGGGTATCGTACAGGGTTCCCGAATTTTCTTGAACCTATGTGGGTATATCCTGTCTATTATGACGGGGAAAGCATAAATAATTGTATATTTTGTTGATAAATAATATTTTTCTGTTTTTTGAGAATAGATTTTACTCGGGATATTAGATCTGGGAGAATCAACAGTTGTTTTTAATGCATCACAGTGGAGAGTATAAACTTATGAAGAAAAATTTGATTGCGGTTCTGGTTGCCGGTAGTTTGATGTCCCTGAGTACAATGAGTGTTGCAGGCGATGCTGCTGCCGGGAAAGCCAAGGCTGCCAGCTGTGCGGGTTGTCATGGTGCTGGTGGACATAGCAATAATCCATTATGGCCAAATCTGGCGGGTCAACAGGAAGCTTATATGGTAAAACAGCTTAAGGCTTTCAAAGATGGCAGCAGAAGTGATCCAATGATGTCACCGATGGCTAAACCTCTCAGTGATGCCGATATTGATAATCTGGCTGCATATTTTGCTAGTGTGAAGTGAAGTTAATTCTTCTCGAAGAAAACCCGGTTTATCCGGGTTTTTTTATGTTCAGGCGGTGAGTAATAAACAGCATTGCTGTGAGTAACACAACGGCGCCAGCCTGGTGTGTAGCAGCAAGAGGAATGGGGACATGCAACAGTAATGTGGAGATGCCCAGGCTAACCTGTAGCAGAACAGCCAGGAACAAAATAATAAGCCCGATTTGAGTCGCCCTGTCAGTAAACTGTTTTTTGTTGATGAGAGCAAACAGAATGATGCTAGTCAGGGTTATGATTGCCAGAAGCCGATGATTGAATTGTACTGTGGCGATGTTTTCAAACAGGTTAATCCAGACTGGGGTCATTGATAAGCCTGCAGGCGGTAGCCATTGTCCTGCCATTAATGGAAAAGTATTATAGGCAAAGCCGGCTTTCAGTCCGGCAACGAAGCCGCCCGAGAGGATAGTTGTGGAAACGAGTAGCGTCAGTATTACCGCAATTTTTCCTGCTTTCCCAGAATGCCTTTCAGGTGGGTTTTTGTCTGTGACCAGATCGAGAAATAGCCAGAAGAGCCAGCCATAAATGACAAGTGCCAGTCCCAGATGGGCCGTGAGCCGATACTGACTGACATGTGGATTATCAACTAAACCGCTTTTTACCATATACCAGCCAAGTAACCCCTGTAATCCGCCAAGAAAAAAACCAATCCAGAGTTTTGCGATCATTTTTCGGGGCACCATTTTAAATGCCAGAAAAAATAGAAACGGCAGCAGATAGATGCTGCCAATTAATCGTCCCAGCACACGATGGCTAAATTCAAACCAGTAAATTGATTTAAACCCTTCCAGATTCATACCAAAATTTATTTTTTGATACTCGGGTGATGCCTTGTATTGGGTGAATATATCTTGCCACTGTGGTTCGCTCATAGGAGGAACAAAGCCAAATACAGGATCCCATTCGACCATAGATAACCCTGAACCGGTAAGGCGGGTTACTCCTCCAAGACTTATCATTGCAAATATCATCAGACAGCTAAGCAGTAACCAGCCTGCGATAAGCCGGTGAGAGGTCTGTGTTTCCATTCAAGTTCCGGTGATGGTTAATTTGTTACCGGAGATTCTACCCTAATACCCTGGTCGCATATAGAAAACCTGAGCGAGAGTGAAGATGCTGGCGAAGGGCTATCCGGTGGGATGTTGGATTTTGACAGGGCGATAAGTGGAGCTAAAATCAAGGTATTCATACATATTTGAGCTGGATTCAAAATGAATTTTGGTTTCAGCATAACCATTGCCTTCAATAATGGAAGGTGAGGCATTCAGGTTATCAACTTTGTTTCCGGAAATAGGGTCTATTGTGGTGATGATCATTGACGATCCTCCTGAGATCAATTGTTATGTTATCAGTGTAGCGAATTTGATGAATGATTTACAGGTAGAACACCATGCAAAACAGTTGCTTGGAGGCGACAAAAAGAGTGTCAATCACTCGGGGTAATGGTCTCATCCCGAGTGATTGACAGGCAGAAACTAGCCGTTTTTACGGGCCGCCATCATATTGGCAATAATCGGTGCCAGAATAATTTCCATCGCGAAACCCATTTTCCCGCCAGGTACAACAATGCAATTACGCCGTGACATAAACGAATCACTCAGTACATTGAGCAAGTAGGGGAAGTCAATATTCAGCTTCTTGGGTTCTTTGAAGCGAATAACCACAAAGCTCTCATCGGGTGTGGGAATATCGCGGGCAATGAAAGGGTTTGATGTGTCAACCGTGGGTACGCGCTGGAAGTTGATATCGGTACGCGAGAATTGTGGCGTGATGTAATGCACATAGTCATGCATTCTACGTAGAATCGTATCGGTAACGGCTTCAGCAGAATAGCCTCGCTGAGCACAATCACGATGAATCTTCTGAATCCATTCAAGGTTAACAATAGGTACAACGCCAATCAGCATATCAACAAATTTGGCAACATCGGCGTCACCATCAACAGCGCCGCCATGTAGCCCTTCATAAAACAGCAGATCTGTGCCAGAAGGGATTTTTTCCCAGGGGGTGAATTCGCCAGGATTCTGACCGAAAGGTTTGGCTTCTTCTTCACTGTGAAGATAGTAACGACGCTCACAATTACCGTTTTCGCCATAGGACTGGAAGGTTTCTTCCAGCTTCTTGAATAGATTGGCTTGTGGGCCAAAATGACTAAAATGGGTATTGCCGTTTTTTTCGGCTTCTTCCATGGCTTTTTTCATAGCAACGCGATCATAGCTATGGAAACTATCACCTTCGATGACAGCAGGATTGAGGCCTTCACGCAGAAAAATATGTTCGAATGCCTGTTTTACAGTGGTGGTGCCTGCGCCAGATGAACCGGTAACAGCAATAATTGGATGTTTTGTGGACATACCTAACTCCTCGACAACGTGTTTTTTAAATTGTATTTAATACACTGCAGCTGCCTGCAGTGGCATTGGAATTTATGTCAGATTCTGCCTGCTTTCGTGCCAGGCAGATAGACCCGCAACGGCGTATTGAATCATTTTTTATCGCAAACTGCCAGACGGTTTTTAATTGCCTGTATTATATATGGAAAAACGGGCTCGAAATAATAGTCTTTGGTTATTTTTTACGAAAAATGAGGTCTTTGACAGTATGCCCTAGCTGTAGGCCGCGACGTTCAAACTTCGTCTCAGGGCGATAATCCGGGCGATTCGCATAGAGTGTATCGACAGTGTTGATAAAATCAGAGCTTTCTGAGAGTGTGGATAACATATGTTTTGCGTAGGGTTGCCAGTCTGTTGCCATGTGAAACACCCCACCTTGTTGTAGTCTGGAAGCAATCAACCGAACAAAATCGGGCTGTACTATGCGACGTTTGCGGTGCTTTGTTTTCGGCCATGGATCGGGGAAAAATAGCAAAACTCGGTTCAGAGACAGTGCCGGGATGCTTGTTCTGAGTATTTCGATAGCATCATCGCAAATAATGCGCACATTATTGATTTCCTGTGTTTCCAGTTGACGTAGCAGCTGGCCCGCGCCGGGGCGATGGACTTCTATGCCGAGAAAGTTTTCATCAGGTGAGGCCAGCGCCATACTAGCCAGGGATCGGCCGTTGCCAAAGCCGATTTCAAGAGTGACGGGCGCTGATTGGGCAAATAACTGGGAAAAATTTAGCGGTTGTTTGCTATCAACGCCAAAGATTGGCCAGAGAGTATCCAGTGCGCGCTGTTGGCCAGAAGTCATGCGTCCTTGTCGGCGCACAAATGTGCGAATTCGGCGCAGTTGATCAGGTTTTGGGCATATGTTGGTCAAGTGATCAGTTTTGCAAGTTTGGGGGGTTAGAAAAATGTCCCGTCAATCGGCGAAGAGGCGCTGGCAAAACGTTTCCTTGGGATGCGGCCGGCCAGGTAGGATTCTCGCCCGGCTTCAATAGCCTTGCGCATGGCTGAAGCCATCAACACCGGATTGTTTGCGCCGGCGATGGCTGTATTCATTAATACACCATCACAGCCAAGTTCCATGGCGATCGCTGCATCGGAAGCGCAGCCCACGCCTGCATCGACCAGAATTGGTACATTGGCATTTTCAACAATAGTGCGTATGTTGTTTGGGTTGCGAATGCCCAGACCAGAGCCAATAGGCGCTGCTAATGGCATAACAGCAACGCAGCCCATTTCTTCCAGGTGCTTGGCAATGATGGGATCATCATTGGTATAGACCATGACGCGAAAATCCTCTGCGATCAGGGTTTCAGCAGCAGCAATGGTCTGGATGATATCCGGGAAAAGGGTTTTTTCGTCTCCGAGTACTTCCAGTTTAACCAGGGTATGGTCATCAAGCAGTTCGCGGGCCAGACGACAGGTACGGATGGCATCATCAGCCGTGTAACAGCCTGCGGTATTGGGTAAGTAGGTAAAGTTACTGGCTGGCAGCGTTTCTAGCAGATTTGCTTCACCCGGATTTTGCCCAATATTGGTGCGGCGAATGGCCACTGTAATGATTTCGGCGCCACTGGCATCAATGGCCTGGCGGGTTTCCTGCATATCACGGTATTTACCGGTCCCTACCAGCAGCCGGGACTGATAGCTGGTTCCGTCGATTACCAGCTTGTCATCTATCGACATCTTTTTTCCTCGCAGCAGCTCAGCCGCCGCCAATAGCTTGAACAATTTCTACACGGTCGCCAGCTGCGAGTATTTGTTCAGACAGTTGGCTGCGCGGTATTATTTCAAGATTTAGCTCAATAGCCAGACGCTTACCCGTTAAATCCAGTTGCTTGATCAGTTCGGCAACTGTGATGGGGCCGGGTAAATCTGTTGGCTCACCATTCAATATTATATCCATATTGCCTATTCTACCGGAATCCGGGCAGAAAAATTTGCATTCCCCTGTGATTTTTGGACAAATGAACACTGGTTCCCCAACGATGGAAGTCAAATGACCGATTGGCAGGAAGATCTCATTTTGGCCGAAACAGCAGTAACGCTGGATGGCCTGTTCCGTGAGCGAGTCAGGCGTAGCCCGGACAAGACAGCTTATCTCTATTATGAACAAGCGGACAAGGCGTGGCGCGAGCTCAAATGGCGTTCACTAAATGCAACGGTTAATCAATGGCGAAGTGCTTTTGTTGGAGAGCAGCTTGAGTCAGGTGCGCGAGTGGCCATCTCATTGAAAAACAGTGTCGAATGGGTTTGTTTTGATCAGGCGGTGCTAGGTGAAGGTTTGGTATCAGTGCCATTGTATACCGAAGACCGGCCAGATAATGTGGCTTATATTATTGATGATGCGGCAGTCAGCGTGTTGCTGTTAGCCAGTGTCAAACAGTGGCAAAAACTGGTGCCTTCTCTCGCAGAAGATAATACATTACAACGTGTTCTCATTCTGTCTGCAAAAGCCGAAGAGATTGCGGCACTGGATGATGAGCGAATCATGAAGGTTGATGACTGGCTGAATCAGGCAGAGGCTGAGCCGACAGAAAGAGAAGCAGATGCTCAGGCGTTGGCATCCATTGTTTATACTTCAGGGACAACAGGGCGTCCCAAAGGCGTAATGTTGAGTCACTGGAATATGCTTTCCGTGGCACATGCGGCGGCAGCTTCTGTTGATTGCTATCAGCAGGATCTGTTTTTGTCATTTCTGCCGTTGTCACATACTCTGGAGCGAACCGGAGGGTACTATTTACCGATGATGGCAGCATCATCAGTTGCTTTTTCGCGATCTGTTGCACAACTGGCGGATGATCTGGCTACGGTGAAGCCAACTATCATGATTGCTGTGCCACGTATTTTCGAGAAAATTCATGGGCGAATCATGCAGCAGCTTGAAAAAGGTTCATTTCTGCCGCGAGCCTTGTTTAATGCAACGGTCAGTACTGGCTGGCGGCGTTTTGAGCGACAACAGGGGCGTACTGGCTGGCGGCCAGGTTTGTTGTTGTACCCTTTTCTTAATCGCCTGGTGGCAAGAAAAATCACACAGAAGCTGGGTGGGCGATTACGCTATGCTGTCAGTGGTGGGGCGGCATTGCCATTGCCTGTAGCCAAAACCTTCATCAGTCTCGGTGTGAATATTCTGCAGGGCTATGGTTTAACTGAAACAAGTCCTGTGCTGAGCGTTAATCGTCCTGTGAACAATGATCCGGCAAGTGTCGGTGAGCCATTACGCGGGATTGAAGCTAAAGTAGTCGAGAATGATGAGCTGGTGGTGAAATCTCCTGGCATTATGTTGGGTTACTGGAATAATCATGCAGCAACTGCAGACATGATAGATCCCGAAGGCTGGTTACACACGGGTGATCAGGCGAGAATTGAAGGCGGCAGAATTTATATTACTGGCCGTATCAAGGATATTCTGGTGCTCTCAAACGGTGAGAAAGTGCCTCCCTGTGATATGGAGGCCGCGATCAGTTTATCAACACTCATTGAACAGGCGCTAGTGGTTGGTGAGGGGCGTGCCTATCTGACAGCGCTGGTGGTGCTTGATTCGGTTGGCTGGGTAGAATTCGCCAACACGATCGGTGTGAATCCCTTTGACAAGAAAAGCCTGTCCAATTCAACAACCCAGAAGAAGGTGCTTGCGGTAATTCAACAACAGCTACACGATTTTCCAGGTTATGCAAAAATTCGGCGGGTGAACCTTTCGTTGGATCCGTGGACGATTGAAGATGGATTAATGACCCCCACTCAAAAAATAAAACGCAAATTTGTGCTTGAGCGTTTTAGTGAGCAGATTGAAGCTATGTACACAGGTTGAGCCGGGATGGCCTAATTTGGTGAATCACCATACCAGGAATAGCTTTCTTGTTTGGTCTGCTCGTCAGGGGTTACAGCTGTTTTCAGGGAAATAAAATGTATCGTATTTTTGCGGTAGATTTCCAGTTCTACCGTGTTAGTCGATTGCAGTGCAGCCAAGGTATTTTCCACACCCCCATTGGCAAAACGAATACCATTGATGGCGGTGATTTGATCACCGTTTTGCAACCCGGCGATACCGAGCATGTCGCGACCGAGCTGGCCAATTGCCGATATCCGGTAGCCAACCATTTTTTTTCGTTTGTAGTCAGGTTTGAGTTGCATGATATTGTCGACGGGCGTATCACTCTGAGTAATTGCGCGTGATAGAAAATTAATCAATGTGTCAGGATTGCTCTGTTTGGCCCGAGTATTCGCCGGTATGTCGGGCATCCCGGTAATCTCCGTTACAGGTTCAAAATATAGAGTTTCGATGCTGCCATTGTGTTGCAGTAGCACTCTATCTGGATATATTTTTGTCAATATAGCCTGATTGAAAACTGTTTTTCCCGGGACAAATTTCTTTTCCCTGTTGGTGCTGTTGTCCATGATAATGGCCTGACTGGATTGATCCTCCCCGTTCGCAATAATGCCGCGTAATGAGAGATTTAATGCAGTGATGGGGGCTTTGGCAGGCTGTATCTCGGCAACAGTTTCAATAGCCGCAAAATCTGCGGTGGCTTCTCCAAATAAATGATAGCCAGCGATGATCTGCCCCCAGCGGGTTGTTTCGCTATTCACTGGCTCCATGAGTACCGTGTTATTGATGAGAGCTGCTTTCTGCGCGTCACTGCTGTTTTCGCCGAACAACGAATAGGCCAGCGTGGCCAGTTGATAATCGATCAATAACATGATCGCGATATTGATTGCGTATGGCAGGCCTTTGTGGAGCCATCCTTTTCGCTTGTTATTGCTCTGAAAAGACATTTTCAATTTCTTCTTCAGGCGTTATGCTGTCTGCATAATCTATCTCGTCACTGGTCTCTGCAGGGAAGCCTTCTTCTGTCTGTAGGCTGATGTGCAGGGTTGTATCATTCCTGGAAATTTCGAGTTCAGCGGCCTGTGCGGACTCAAGCGTTTGCACAGCGCTGGTTGCATCACCCCCAGCAAAACTCAGGCCGTTAATGGCGCTAATCTGATCGCCATCTTTTAGGCCAGCATAATCCAGCGCATCGTGGCCGGGCTGACCAACGGCGATGATCCTGTAGCCAGTCAGATTGCCGCGCCGGTAAACGGGCTTGACTTCAACAGTTTTAATAATGGATGAGCTGTCCTGGGACAGGGTGCGTGTTAGAAAATTAGAGAGAACGGTCTGCTCATGCAGTTTGTTATGCAGGTTAATCGCAAGCCCTTCGGTCATTGTTTCCTGTTCAAGAAACAGTGTTTCAAGTTTTCCATTGCGATTTAACAGGACTCTGTCCGGATAAATATTTTCCAGTCTGGCCTGATTGAAAATGGAGTCGTTAATTCTGAAGAATTCTTCCTTGTTATTGTTTTTATTGACAATAATCGCATGGCTACGGGAAGCTTCCTGATCGGCAATAATGCCGCGCAAGGTAAAAGCTAGCGGTGTTTCCGGCGCATCTACCGGTTGAATCTCTTCCTCGAAATACTCTGTTTGTATTTCAGCCGGAGCTTCTCCAAACAGGTGATAGCCAGCAATATCCTGTTCACGGTGAATATCCTGAGTTTCGCTGTGGCCAGTATTGCTGTTAACAGGAATGGTTTGTAAATCTATTACTGATTCAATCGGAGTAGATTCTACTGGGGCAGTCTCCATTAGTTGTACTACAAGCCTTGCCAGAAAATAACCGATCAGAATAAGGATTATCAGATTGATTGTACGCGGCAGGCTCTGCGTGAAGCGTTTGCCATCAGGTCGACGTTTCAGGTAAGTCAACCAGTGTGGGTGTTTCTCAGTCATGTGGTGCGTATTTGTGTTCATGGTACTGGTACCAGTCATTATTATTCTGCCATTTATTATATATCAGGTTGAGGCTTCATGGCAGTCGTATGGTTTTTTAATGATATAGAGCGAATGTATGGCATTGAGAAATGCAGTGCAATCAGTATGTTAAGGTGGCAGGAAGATTGCAGATTTTGTGAGCCGAGCCTTTCTGCATCTGTTAGCAAAGCATTCTTTTGTTATAATTATGACTGCAGAATCGCGGGTGTGGTCTAATGGTAGAACCTCAGCTTCCCAAGCTGATGACGTGGGTTCGATTCCCATCACCCGCTCCATTTTTCATAAACTATTAATTCTGGGAAACTTGTACATGGGTAAAATACTTCGGATACTTTTGTCAGTCATTGTCGGGCTGGTGGTTTTTGTGGTGATCGCGGCAGTGGTTTTGCCACTGGTGATTGATCCCAATGATTACAAGGATGACATTACTAAACTGGTTGAAAAGAAAACCGGTCGGATTTTGTCGATTAACGGAGACCTGGGATTGTCGGTTTTCCCCTGGTTAGCAATTGATATTGGCCCAACAACGCTGAGTAATGCCGAGGGTTTCCCGGCCGAATACATGGCCGCAGTTGATGAAGTGCATGCGCGTGTGAAAATACTGCCCTTGCTGCGCAAGGAAGTGGAAATCGGCAAAATTGTACTGGCTGGTTTGAAACTGAATCTTGAAACTGACAAGCAGGGTAAAACAAACTGGCAGGATTTGCAGCAGCCGGCAGAAGCAGAAGCGGAACAAGCGGCAGAGACAGACACGGATATTAAGAACGATGAATCATTTGCTCTGTCGACACTGAAGGTTGATGGTATTGAAATCACCAATGCCCAGGTTAGCTGGGATGACCAGTCAACATCGGCTCGTTATACATTGTCTCCCTTTTCACTGAAAACCAGCGCTATTATCCCTGGTCAGCCAGTGACGCTGGATATGGATCTCAAGTTACAAAGCAGTGAACCGGCTATTGCGGGTGATGTATCATTTGATGGCGTGGTGCAGACGAATGACAGCTTTTCCAGCTTTATACTGAATGATATTGTGCTGGCGCTCAATCTGACTGGAGATACTCTGCCAGGTGGTAAATTAAAATCTACTTTAAAGACCAGTGCAGATATTGATCTGGATGCCCAGACACTGTCTACGCGTTTACTGGATCTGACAGCAATGAATATGCATATTTCGGGTAATCTGAGCGGTCAGTCGATTATGTCGGAGAATCGTTCATTTTCAGGTGATATCAAGGTTGATCGTTTTTCTCCATCTGATCTGATGCGGGCGTTAGGGCAGGTAGTGCCGGTTACTTCGGATAATACTGTCCTGTCCAATGCAGACCTGAAGACACATCTCGAAGCAACCGGAAATAAACTGGCGTTATCAGGTTTAAGCATGCATCTGGATGATACAACCCTTGATGGCAGTTTTGGCATTTCAAACTTCGCAAAACCTGCAATCCGTTTTGATATCAATCTGGATAAGATTGATGCTGATCGGTATCTTGCGCCTGTATCTGCAGAAACAGCTCCAGAACCTGAGGTACCGGCAGATGCGCCAGCAACGGATTTGCCTGTCGAAATGTTACGCGGTTTAAATATTGATGGTGGCCTGAAAATTGGATCATTAAAAGCCTACAAACTGCGTAGCAAGGATATTGTCATCAAGCTGGTGGCAAAGAACGGGAAAATCCAGGTGCATCCTGCGAGCGCTAAAATGTACGATGGTAGCTACAGTGGCAATATCCAGCTTGATGTTCGCTCCACACCCAAGCTGTCTATAGATGAGAAACTTTCCGGTTTGCAGGTGGGTGGTTTGTTGATGGATATGACGGGTAAGGATGTGTTGACGGGGAACACGGAAGCACAGATAAAATTAACCGGTCACGGAAAAAATGTGGCGGGCATCAAGAAAACCCTGAGCGGTAATATGGGTTTCACCTTCAATGATGGTGCCATTAAGGGGATTAATGTGATCAGCATGATTCGCCAGGCCAAGGCCGCTATCAAGGGCAAGGATCCAGCGGAGAAAAAAGCAGTGGATCAAACGGATTTTTCAGTTCTTTCCGCCACAGCCACGATGACCAATGGAGTGATAAAGAATAACGACCTGTCAGTGAAAAGCCCCTTGTTACGTATTGCAGGCGACGGCGAGGTTGATCTGAATAGTGAGAGCATTGATTATCTGTTAACAACCACCATTGTTGGTAGCCTTGAAGGTAAGGGTGGGCGAGATATGTCTGATCTGAAAGGTTTGCCAATTCCTATCGAAGTAAGCGGTACTTTTGCTGAACCAAAATACAAACTGAGATTGGACAAGGCTTTTGAGCAGGCAGCAGGTGATGAGCTGCGTAAAAAAGCAGACGAAGAAAAGGCTAAATTGCAGAAGAAGCTGGATAAGAAAAAAGAGAAACTTGAACAAAAAGCAGATGAAAAGAAACAGGAGCTGGAAGATAAGCTGAATAAAAAGCTTAAGGGCCTGTTTCAATAAGATTGAATGATGAAATATAGCAATCCAACTTAAGGTAAATACATGAAGATTCTGGTTACCGGTGCAGCCGGTTTTATAGGGAATGCGTTATCACTGCGATTACTGGCGCGTGGCAATGAAGTTATCGGTGTGGATAATCTGAATGATTACTATGATATCTCGCTGAAAGAAGCGCGGCTGGCGAGAGTGACTTCCGATCCCGGGTTTACCGATGTACGTCTTGATATCGAAAATACCGATGCGGTGAATCAATTATTCAAAGAGCAGCGCCCGGATGCTGTCGTCAATTTAGCGGCTCAGGCAGGTGTGCGCTATTCATTAGAGAATCCGCATGCCTATGTGGCAACCAATCTCATGGGTTTTATGAATATTCTCGAAGGCTGTCGGCATCATGAAGTCAAGCATCTGGTGTATGCATCAAGCAGTTCGGTCTATGGCTCAAATACCAGCATGCCTTATTCCGTGCATGATAATGTCGATCATCCGGTGAGTATTTATGCGGCTACCAAAAAAGCCAGTGAATTGATGGCACATACGTACAGCCATCTATACCAGTTGCCCACCACGGGATTGCGTTTCTTTACCGTGTATGGTCCCTGGGGACGGCCGGATATGTCGCCGATTCTGTTCGCCAAACGTATCCTCGCGGGAGAACCGATAGATGTGTTTAACTATGGCAAGCACCAGCGGGATTTTACCTACATTGATGATATCGTTGAGGGCGTGATCCGTACTCTGGACCATTTGCCGCAACCCAATCCGGACTGGTCTGGTGATACTCCGGACCCGGCTACCAGCAAGGGGCCTTACCGAATCTATAACATTGGCAATAATGAGCCGGTTGAATTGATGCATTTTATTGAATCGCTGGAAAATTCGCTGGGTAAAAAGGCTGAGAAAAATATGTTGCCGTTACAGGCCGGTGACGTTGTTGCAACCTATGCTGATGTAAAGGATTTGATGGCCGACGTGGACTATAAACCTGCAATGCCGATTGAGGAAGGAATTGCCCGTTTTGTTGAATGGTATCGAGACTACTATCACGTCTGATGTAGAATCCAAACCTGTGGATAGCAACTGGTTTTCCAGTCATTTACTGGATTGGTTTGATATTCACGGACGCAAGCATTTGCCCTGGCAGAAATCTGTTAATGCCTACCGCGTCTGGATCTCGGAAATCATGCTGCAGCAAACCCAGGTTGCTACAGTCATTCCCTATTATGAGCGCTTTATGCAGCGTTTTCCTGATGTTTCTACGTTAGCCAGTGCCAGTGCGGACGAAGTGCTGCATTACTGGTCAGGCCTTGGGTATTATGCCCGCGGAAGAAATTTACACCGAGCAGCAATAAAGATTGTGGATGATCATCAGGGCGTATTTCCAATCGTACTTGAAGATGTTCTTGCGTTACCGGGTATTGGCAAGTCAACCGCTGGCGCTATTTTGTCAATTGCCTGTCAGCAACGGCAACCAATTCTGGATGGCAACGTTAAGCGTGTGCTGACGCGTTTTCATGCGGTCGAAGGCTGGCCGGGTAAAGCGTCTGTGCAAAAGTCTCTGTGGCTTCTAGCTGAGCATTACACGCCATTGACGGGCGTGGCCGATTACACGCAAGCTATCATGGATTTAGGGGCAACCTTGTGTACACGTAGCAAACCGGATTGCCATGCTTGTCCATTGAAGGATAAATGCCAGGCTCATGCTGCAGGCAGTCCGACGAATTATCCGTCGAAGCGTCCTAAACGCACACTGCCTGTGCGCAAGTTGCATATGCTGCTGCTTGTCAATGAACAAAATGTATTTCTGCAACAACGCCCACCCGTCGGCATTTGGGGCGGATTGTGGGGTTTTCCAGAGTTTGAAACACAACAGGCGCTTGAAGGTTATGCGGCTCGCCTGCGGTTAATTGCAGCAGACAAAAACCAGTGGGCAGAGATTCGCCACACCCTGAGCCACTTCCACATGGATATTACGCCACACTTATGGACGATCGATAACCCGACGAATTCTGTGATGGAAGCAGGCAATGTGCTCTGGTATAACTGGTTACAAGCTACAGAAATCGGGCTGGCAGCGCCGGTTAAAAAATTACTGCAACGAATGAAGACTGAAGGAATATTGCTATGACGCGAATGGTAAATTGCATCAAACTGGGGAAGGAAGCAGAAGGGCTGGATCGTGTGCCTTATCCTGGTGACCTTGGTCAGCGGCTCTTTGATAACGTCTCCAAAGAAGCCTGGCAGCAATGGTTGCGCCACCAGACTATGCTGATCAACGAAAACCGCCTCAGTCCCATCGATCCAAAAACCCGGGGGTTTCTGGAAGGTGAAATGGAAAAATACTTTTTTACCGGTGGTGCAGAACTGCCAGAAGGTTTTGTCGAACCGAAATAACACGGCTAATTTCTTGCCCTGTTATCGTCCCGCGCTGGATACGTGGAACGATAATGTCACCTTACTCTGCTGTTTTCTCTTCATATTTTTTCAGTAATACGCCTTCATCACCACAACAACTCTGGGCACATTTTTTCACCGCATGCAGGTCAGAGGCGTCCTCAGACAAGTAACTCGCCACCGATAAATTTTCGCTGGCACAATCGCAGCCTTTATCGTCGTATACAAAAACGCGTGTTAGCCCGACATCAAGCGCCTGCTGGTGAGCCGTCCACATAATATCTGAAGGTGTTGGAGATAAATGCGCCAGTTGAAAGGCTGGGAAAAAACGTGTGATATGCCAGGGGCTGTCAGCGCCTAAATGATCTCTGATCCATTCGGCAATACGCAGCAGTTCTTCTGGAGAATCATTTTTTCCCGGAATAATATTAGTGCGGGTCTCAACATGAATACCCAGCTTTGCAGCTTTTTCGATAGAGCCCATAACCTGCTTAACAGAGGCTACCACGCAAATATCTTTATAGAATTCATCGCTAAGACTTTTAATATCTGAACACAGGACATCCATGCAGGGTGCCAGCAGGTCAAGCGCTTCATCCGTGACGAAACTGTTAGAGACATAAACAGTATACAGGCCAGCCGCCTGAGCCAGTTGCGCAACATCAATGACATATTCCAGCCATACTGCCGGTTCCGAATAAGTAAACGCAATCCCCTGTACCTGATGGCGCAAGGCCGCCTCGACAAGTGCCTCCGGTGAGACGAATGCTGCAGTAGATTCCCCTTTTGCCAGCTCATCAAGGGCTGAGACACCCCAGGATATTTCCAGATTATGACAACCCCCACAGCGAAAATTGCAGCCATAGCTACCAATAGACATGACTTGCGTACCTGGGCGAAAGTGTTTCACTGGCTTGTCTTCAATTGGCCCGATATCAATCGCAGACAAAATACCATACGACAGATTATATAATGTGCCATTGCGGTTCACATGCGCCTGACAAAACCCACGTTGACCATGGCTCAATTTACAGCGCCATAAGCATAAATGACAACGCGTTGTGCCGTTATCCAGCTTTTCCTGGAGTCGCGTTTCAACCAATTGGTAACTTTCTGGGGCAGAGCTAGAGTGTGTAGACAATGGGAATATCCTGTATTTGATAGCCTGCAGGCAGGTTATCACGATCCCGGTGTTAAATTACGCAGTAATTCAGCACTATTTCGGGAAATGTAGCTAAATTCAGCCCCTGTTCTTGACTAACGACCGGCATGAAGGTTTAATACGCCTTCTTTCTGAGGCCAGATAGCTCAGTCGGTAGAGCAGGGGACTGAAAATCCCCGTGTCGGTGGTTCGATTCCACCTCTGGCCACCATTTTTAGTTCAAAAAAATCGATATTCCTGGCTACAACAATCGCAGACTTCCGGATTTAGGGCATGCGTTCGCTGGTCCTGCTAGTTATTCATGTGCGATGGGTTTGTCGGAAAAGAGATAGTCCTTCAGCTCTTTATCGAAGCTCGGATCCTGTCGCCGTATCCATTCTAGAACCATGGCAGCATGTTCTTTTTCTTCGTCCCGATTGTGCGCAAGAATGGCGCGGAGTTCTTCATTCTTGCAGGCATCAACACGTTGGTTGTACCAATCGACTGCTTCTAATTCTTCCATCAGGGAAGTGATGGCGCGATGCATGTCGCGGGTTTCGTCAGAAAGTTCATTGATGGGTTCGTGATAGCCTTCGTTAGACATGATTGTTTCCTTCCTTTCAGTTATGTTTTGCCAAGATACTACTTGAGCGTCAATTTTGCGACATTCAGTATTGATGGTCTGCATGAAGTGAGAAAACGGCGACCTAAAAGGCCGCCGCTAAATTAAGTATTATTTTTGTGTGTTTCGATTGTTTTAATCAGACATGTGTGAATGGTGTCCGTGCCTATGCCCCCTTCGTTGTAATCGGAATGCGATGCTGCGCGAATTACCAGAGCCTGGGTTATATGAGTTAATGTGGTTTCCGTCACCATCAAACTGGTATACCCCGCCTGCAAATGAAGCCACTGTCATATTGCCTTTGTCGTCGAAGGCAATACCCTGTGGAACGATATCTGCTCCAGCCACACCATTATAGTTGGCCAGGTCACCTGGGAGTATTGATCTCAGCAGCTCACCATTCTGGTCAAACTCGTAGATTCCACGGTCACCGCCGCCCGAGGTTGCCCAAAGAGTATCGTCCCAGCGACCCGGACCATTTGGATCACGTGCCACTGCCATAAGGCTTAGCATTCCCTTGACGGTAAAGCTGAACAGGAATTTGTCGTTAGCATCAAATTTGTCTACTCTGCCAACAATGCCATCAGCATTGCCGTTACCATCTACCAGACCAAGGCGGTTAGAAACGTAGAAACTGCCGTCCGGAAAAAAGGCGGTGCAGTTCGGATCAATCAAGCCAGGGCGGGTAAAACTTCGTAGCAACTTACCCTTTTGATTAAAGACCATGATGTTATTGCCTTTTTCAGGATCTATTTTCGAATTACCGGAGTTGCTAATGTAGACCTCCTGATTCTTCGGTTTTACGCCACGTTTCATTTTGAATGAAATGCCCACTGGTTCCAGGAAATCCGGATGAGTGAAAGAGCGTCTAAGACGGTGTTGATTGTCGAAAATGAAGATTTCATTCCCATGCTCACTGGTAACCCAGAGGTTTCGATTTGCCGGATTAAAAGCCAGTCCGCGTGGACCGTCTAGCCCTTGCGCCGAGATACTACCCCTGGTTTTTCCTTTCTTGTTGAATATGTTGTAGGTATTTGCAGTCCACATGGCGATGTAGAGGTTGCTATCATTTTTAAAGGGAAGCAGTGCTAAAGCATTTGACGAAGCAACAACGACTGCTGCTGCACCAAGCCCTGAAATCAGGCAAGTGCGTAAGCGTTTCTTGAAAGGGTTTAAATTTGACTTCATAATAAAGTCCTCCTGTGTTTTAGTGATTATCGTTATTAATGCTATTTCTTCATACGCCTGAATATGTACGAGTGTCTGTGACTGAGTCACGTAGCAAGGTGATTTGTTCCATGTTTGCTGGAAACCGTATTTGAAAGTGATCAAGAAAAAAGCTGTGAATGCTGGGCGGATTAAAAATCGATATCTCACTGCCAACTGCGACATAATATCGCGATAAACTGTATTTGTAGTCCCTCCACGACAGTTATTAATGTAAATACCCATCAAATATTCAGCTTGTATTCAGCTTGAACAGCTACATTGGTCCTGTAAATCAAAACCATGTAGAGGAAAGTAATGATGAATACATTGACAAAATCAAACAATTTGACGAACCGTTTTCCCGGTCGTTATCGCAAAATCGCCGGTATGGTCATGCTGGCGCTTATAGCTACTTCGCAGCAGGCGCCGGTAAATGCGGAACCTGTAAGAGGGTATGCACAAGACCACAGGCATGCTGGTCACCTGGAGTCGATAAAGGGTCATCAGCGTGGTCACAGAAACCCCGGTTATGTTAATCAGGACAGTTATGTTAGCGACAATATCTATGGCGTAAAAAATCTGGCTTATTATGGTGACTGGGATTCGAATCGAATCTACATCGTTGATGTCGACAATATGCAACTGTTGACGACGGTTGAAGGAACAGGGGAAGGGCCTTATGGCATTGACCAGCAAAGTGTAGAAAAGGCCTATGCACTCACGCGTAAGACTGAATCACTGACGGTTGTTAACAATAAAACCCTGGAAAATACAGGATTGATCCCGTTAAACCATAAACCTAGATCAACCAATTACAATCCTGATACAGGGTTAACACTTGTCTCAGGCGCTGATAAAGCCATGACCAGTGTGATACGTGTTTCTCGAGACAGGGTTATCAAGGAAGTGGGTGATAATCAGGAATCTTATCCCTACGATTTTGGTGGCTCGTTATCTACAGGCCATCCACTGTGGCTAAATGATCATCATTTTTTCATGCTGGATCGTGCATCTAGAGAAATTCAACTCTGGAGCCGAAGTGGGAAACTGCTCTCAGTGTTAGCAACGCCAACTTCAGTCCATCATCTATTCCAGCCACCGAAAGATGCCCTGTCAGCAGAAGATGCATCGGTTTTCTTTGCCGTTGCTGAAGGTAACCAGGAGACGCTCCAGTCACCGGGTATATTACGTTTTGAAATCATTAACAATCAATTAAAGCAGACCGGACAGGTGGAACTGGCTTCTTATGCCCCGGAACGACTCGATGCAGGTCAGATGGGTTCGCACCATGCTGATTTTCATCCGGATGGTATCCATATTTACATAGGTTCTGCTGAAGGCCATGTCTTTGTAGTCAACAAGAATTCCATGGAAATAGTCACCATGATTGATGCAGGTAAGGGTGCCGGACATACCACTTTTGCGCCGATGCGTAATCTTGCTTTTATCACTAATCACAATGCCACTTATATGACAGTCATTGATACGAAAAATCATCAATGGTTGAAAAATATCGAGGTTGCGGACTCAGCATTCCCTGAGTACAAATCACAGTCACACACGTCTGGCGTCAGTATGGACATGCAGCATTTCTATAGTATGGCCAGTCACGATGGTGTCTTTTTTGAAATCGACATGAATACACTGGAAGTGTCACGACGTGTATATCTGGGTGGCAATTTGCTGATGGGCAGCTTTATCTGGGATGGAGAAGCTACTGGGATGTAAGACATTGAAAGGCACATTAGTGGCAGTCCATGACTGCGCTAGTGTGTCTTTTGAATACACAGAGTGAGGAACGCTGGCTGCGTTATCGTAGCCATTTTGTTTTTAAGTTGGTAGGTTGGGCTTCGTGCCTCAGCCCAACCTACACTGCATGGACATTTAAGTATTCATGAATTAATCAGAGGTTCCTTAAGCTTGAATTCAGCTTGGTGTAATACAGTGTTAACCAGTTATTAGATCGATACGATTTAATGAGCAAAGGAGATACATTATGAATCACAGAAATACAGTACAAATTACAAGTGCAATTTTGTTGGCAATGACCGCAGCATCTGCGTTTGCTACAGATCCGGCAGTATCTGCACAAGGGCCAGTGCCATTCGAGAGCTTTGATGCCGATGGCAACGGTTATGTCACTCAGGAAGAATTCAATACCCTGCGTAGTGAACGTATCCGTAGCCGTGCAGAAGAAAACCGCCAGTTCCGTAACATGGGCGATGCGCCGGCGTTTTCAGACCTCGATGCCGATGGTGACGGTAAACTCAATCGCGAAGAAATCCAGGCGCACCAGCGTGAGCGTCAGGGCGAACGCAGTGAATACCGTGAACAGAAACGCATGAATAACTCTGGAATGGGCATGGGTCGAGGCGGTATGGGTGGCAGAAAATAACCCAGCTCGTTCAACATAGGTGAACCAGGCCGGAGAAGTTTATTCTCCGGCTTTTATTTTGCCCAACCCGATCCAGGCCTGAATTCAGGCTCCTTTCATCTTTGAATCGTAGACTTCGCACTCGCTCAACAGATAAAAAATAGCGAATCAAGGTAAAATCATCGTGATAGAAAGACATGCATATTTCTTGCTCGCCACACTCTTACTGGCCAATACGGCGACTGTTGCAGAAACAGCACCCAACAATCTGGCAATACAAACGGTGATAGAGGCCGCATTGGAGCGTTATCCGGAGCTTGTTTTGCCTGAAGCCGTTCGCCAGCAAAGCGATGCCATCCGTCAACAGGCATCTAGTTTTCTGGCAGATGATCCATCCTTGACGCTGCGTCACGAAAATGATGAACTGACGGATAATTTCGGCTTCAGAGGCTGGGAAGGCAGTGTTCAGTTACCACTCTGGCTGCCCGGCCAGCGCAAACGCCACCTTGACATAGCCGCTGCGACTGAGCAGGAAGCAGCCGCTTTGACACCCTTCTATAAATGGCGTGTCAGCGGTGAAGTACGGGAGTTACTCTGGTCGATCAGGATTGCCGAGGCTCAAGCCGCACTGGCACAGACGGCGCTGGACAGTGCGCAGGCGCTCGAAACAGATATCGACAAGCGGGTTCAGGCCGGTGAACTTGCAGTAACCGACCAGATACTGGCGCGTCAGGAAACACTGGCCCGGGAAATCACCTTGAATACCACAACCGCAAATCTCAGCGCTCTGCGCAAAGAGTATGAGGTGCTGACCGGGCTATCCGAGTTGCCTGCAAGCATTGTTGAAATGGATGCTCAGGGTACCGGCCTTTCCGATCAGCATCCGGCACTAGTAGCTGCTGATCTCCGTATCAATCTGGCACGGTCTGTTCGCGATAAGTCACGCCATGAAAAACGCACTAATCCAGTCCTGGCTATCGGCACCCGACATGAACGTGCAGAAAGTGGCCAGCCCTATGACACGATTATGACGCTGGAACTGAGCCTGCCACTGGGGCTAAAAGGACATTCAGCACCGGCCATTGCCGATGCCGAAAGGCAGTTGACAGAACAACAGGTCAGCTATGCCAGTATTCAGCGTGATATTGAAAAGCAACGGGTTCTGGCTGTCAGCGAAAAACAGCGCACGGCACAGGCTCTGCGGCTGGCACGGCAACAACAGCAACTGGCAGCAGAAAGGATTCGACTGATCCGGCGTGCTTTTGAACTTGGCGAGAGCGATTTATTCACTTTACTGCAGGCCCAAAAATTAGCACTCGCTGCTGAACGCGATTTACAGATTAGTCAACTTGAACAGGGGCGTGCGATCGCACGTTATAACCAGGCACTGGGAGTTATACCGGAATGAAACGTCTTTTTTCAGCATTACTGCTTATGCTTGCACTACCCATTGCTGCATCTGAACTGGTCCCCTTTACAGAAAAGCAGCGCCAGGCCATGCAGATAGAAATGGCCGCGATTCAGGCAGCCAGCATCAGCACCAGCGCCAACTTGCCTGGCAAAGTCGTTGTGCCTAATGCGCAGTTGCATGTCGTCACGGCACCCCAGCGCGGCCTGGTTGAAACGTTACTGGCAGCCGAAGGAGAAGCCGTTAACCAGGGGCAGGCGCTGGCAAGGATTCAAAGCCCGGCATTACTGGAATTACAAAGTGAATACCTGGAGGTCTATACCCGTTACCGGCTGGCAAAAAGTCACTATGAGCGTGACAGGCAACTGAACAAGGAAGGCATTATTGCCGAACGCCGTTTGTTGGAATCAACAGCAAAGTATCAGGAATTATTAACCACGCTGTCGCGGGTAAAAAGGATGCTGGAACTGTCGGGAATGGACGAACCCTCTCTGGCGACGCTAAGAAAAAGCCGCAAGCTCGACAGTACCCTCGTTGTCACTGCCCCTTTTAACGGCGTGATACTCGAACAGATGACAACTGCCGGTAAACGGGTGGAAGCGGCAGACCCTTTATACAAGATCGCCAGTCTGAAACCGCTGTGGCTGGAAATACATGTCCCGCTCGAACAGGTTGCGGATATTCGCCCTGGCCAGAGGGTCATCGTACCTGCCATCAATGTATCCGGTCCGATCACTACGATCGGAAAAATGGTGCACGGTGCCGACCAGGGTGTACTGGTTCGCGCCGAGATTCATGAAGGCGCTGAAAAACTGCACCCCGGCCAGTTCCTGCAGGTACAGCTTGCTATCGCGTCAGAACAAAAAAACTATCGTGTGCCACGCAGTGCAGTAACCCGTTCCGAGGGCAATAGCTATGTCTTCTCCGAGCATGCAGACGGTTTTTTGCCGATGCAGGTCAAGGTGATTGCCGAGGAAACCAATGCACTGATTATCGAATCAGAGATACAGGCTAAGACCCGCATTGCAGTGACGGGTACCGCTGCCATCAAGGCCGCCTGGCTGGGAGGCGAATAATGCTTGAACGTCTGGTCCAGTTTGCGCTGACCCAGCGCATATTAATGCTGCTGCTGATCGTGCTGATTGCGGGTGGTGGCTGGTATGCGCTGAAGCATACACCGATTGACGCTTTTCCCGATGTCTCAACCACCCAGGTGAAAATCATCATCAAGGCGCCGGGGATGACGCCGGAAGAAGTTGAAACACGCATCACTGCACCCATTGAAGTCGAAATGCTCGGTATCCCTCGTCAATCAATGCTGCGCTCCGTCGCCAAATATGCACTGACTGACATTACCGTGGACTTTGAAGAAGGCACCGATATTTACTGGGCTCGGCAACAGGTCTCCGAACGCCTCAATGCTGTCTGGGGTGATCTGCCGGAAGATATATCCGGTGGCATCGCACCGATGACAACGCCGTTGGGCGAGATGTTCATGTTTACCATTGACGGTGGTGAGCTGAACAATATGCAGCGCCGTGACCTTCTCGACTGGGTGATTCGCCCGGCATTGCGCGGTGTAACGGGCGTCGCCGATGTCAACGCGCTGGGTGGTCAGGTGCGCAGTTATGAAGTGGTTCCGGATAATGCGCGCCTGTATGCGCTAGGCGTTACGCTCGACGATATACAAACAGCACTGGAAGAAAATAACCGTAATGACGGCGCCGGCCGGTTGAATGACGGCGAGGAAGCCTTGCTGGTCCGCACCGAGGGCAGTATTCGAACGCTTGATGATGTACGCAATATTGTGGTTCGTGCTGATGCCCAGGAACCGGTGCGGATCGCTGACATTGCCGAAGTCCGCACGGGTGCTATTACCCGATACGGTGCCGTCACTCAGAACGGCCAGGGTGAAGCTGTTCAAGGACTGGTACTTGGCCTGCGCGGCGCCAATGCACGCGAGGTCGTTGAAGGTGTGCGTAACAAACTCGACGAACTCAAACCGGGTCTGCCCAAAGGTGTTGAGATCCGTGTGTTTTATGATCGTGGCCAACTGGTTAACAAAGCAGTGGGTACGGTCACCAGGGCATTGGCGGAGGCAACCGTTCTGGTCATTTTGTTGCTGATCCTGTTTCTCGGTGATGTCCGTGCTGCGCTGACGGTTGCAATGATTTTGCCCCTGTCAGCACTGGTGACCTTTATCCTTATGTACCAGTTTGGCATGTCCGCCAATCTGATGTCGCTGGGTGGGCTGGCGATTGCGGTCGGTATGCTGGTAGATGCTGCGGTTGTGGTGGTTGAAAATGTGGTTACGCACCTGGCGCATCGCAACGGTGCCGGACGTCTGCCGAGGATGCACCTGATTTACCGCGCAGCGCGTGAGGTGGCGGTTCCAGTCACGGCGGGAATTCTCATCATCATTATTGTGTTTCTGCCCTTGCTGACGCTGCAGGGTCTGGAAGGAAAATTATTCATTCCCGTCGCGCTAACGATCGTATTCGCACTCAGTGCCTCGTTATTGTTATCACTGACGGTGATTCCGGTTTTGTCCTCCTACATGATCGGCAAGGTATCGCATGAAGATCCGCAGTTTGTGAGACTGCTACAGAACCTTTACCGGCCTGCACTCGATTGGTCGCTTGATCATTCGCGTACGGTCATTCTGTCTGCATTGGCGATGCTGGCAGTATCGGGCGTCATCTACACACAGATCGGAAAATCGTTCATGCCGACGATGGATGAAGGTGACCTGATCGTGCAACTTGAAAAGCTACCCTCCATTAATCTCCAGGAATCCATCAATATCGACATGCGTGTACAACGCGCGATTCTTGAACAGGTGCCGGATGTTACCGGTATCGTGGCACGAGCAGGCTCCGATGAACTCGGGCTTGATCCCATGGGGCTGAATGAAACCGACAGCTTTCTCATTCTCAAACCCCGTGACCAGTGGCAGAGCAAGGATAAAGCAGACTTGATTGCGTCGATCCGGGATGTGCTGGGTGATTTTCCAGGTGTCGGCTACGCCTTTACCCAGCCAATAGAAATGCGTGTCTCCGAAATGCTGACCGGTGTGCGAGGTGATCTGGCGATTAAAATATTTGGTGAGGACCTGCAACAACTCGACGCCATGGCGGATGCCATTGTCGACATTCTCAAAGACGTTAACGGCGCTGAAGATGTGTATACACCCCGTAATGAAGGGGCACAATATTACCGACTGGTAGCCGATCTAATGGAAGCCGGGCGCCTGGGTGTTTCCATGAACAGGCTGCAGCGTGATCTACGCATACAGGTAGAAGGTGTTCGCGTCGGAACCGTCTATCAGGAAGCGCGCCGCATACCTCTGCTGTTGCGTGGCCCTGAACAATTACGTGATTCGGTCGCGGTATTTTCTAATCAGCGTTTCGCGTTATCGGAAGGCGAAGCCACAGGGCTTGCCGATCTTGTAAAACTGGAACGTATTGAAGGACTCGTCGCCATTAAACGGGAGCGTGGTAACCGTATGGCTGTGGTGATTGCCAATGTGGCAGGTCGTGATCTGGTCAGCTTTGTTGAAGAAGCCAAACAGCTTGTCACTGAGCAGGTGCAACTACCGGGTGGGTACTATCTGCAATGGGGCGGGCAGTTTGAGAACCAGCAGCGCGCAGCAAAACGCTTGTCAGCCGTTGTACCCGTAGCGCTGGGCTTGATATTTTTGACACTGTTCTCAACATTTCGCTCGGCGCGTCAGTCAGTCATCGTGCTGGCGAATATTCCATTCGCGTTGATCGGTGGTGTTTTTGGATTATGGATTACCGGTGAATACCTGTCGGTACCGGCATCGGTCGGTTTTATTGCCCTATTGGGTATTGCTGTTCTCAACGGTATCGTGATGGTTACCTATTTTAATCAATTGCGCGCACTCGGCAGGCCGATTCATGAAGTGGTGACCGAAGGCGCGATACGGCGCTTGCGCCCGGTACTGATGACCGCGTCAATAGCCGCTTTCGGTCTGGTGCCGTTACTCTTTGCCGAGGGCCCCGGCTCAGAGATTCAACGACCGCTGGCGATAGTCGTTATCGGTGGCCTCGTGTCGTCAACCTTGTTGACACTTTTTATACTGCCTATATTATATCGCCGTTTTGGCGTAGAACCTACCGGAGCCTGATATGGAACAATGCCTGCTCGTACTTGTTGTGACACCATCGATTGAAAGCGCCGTCATAGACTGGTTGCTGGAGCGTGATGATGTTTCTGGTTTCACCAGCATTGCGATCAGTGGGCACGGCGTGTCGGTCCATTCCATGACCACAGCAGAACAGGTGGCAGGCAGGCAAAAACAGGTCATGTTCCAGATGCATTTACCTGAGCTGGTAGCACGCGATGTTCTTAAGGCGGCCCAACAATCATTCAGTGGCAGCGGTATGCACTACTGGTTGTTGCCTGTGCTATCGGTCGGGCATATTGAGTAGTATGAATTGAGTGAGCCAGATACGGGATGTGCAGCCACTAAATTAAGCTTGAATTCATTTTTGTGTAGTATTGTGTAAACCGTACAAAGCATGCGAATCCATACTAAGTTTAAATGAGGACGTCATGATGAATAACAAAATTCGCGTTTGGGATCCACTGGTGAGGATTTTTCACTGGAGTCTGGTGCTGACTTTCTTCATCAGTTATCTGAGCGGTGAAGAAGAAAGCAATTTACATATTTATACCGGATACGCCGTGCTTGGGCTGATAACATTCCGTGTGTTATGGGGATTTATTGGCAGCCGATATGCGCGTTTTAGTGATTTCGTGTATTCGCCAAAGACTACCATTCAGTACCTGAAAAGTTTGTTTGCTAAAAATCCGAAGCACTACATTGGTCATAACCCTGCGGGCGGCTGGATGATAATCGCCATGATATTTTGTCTTTTTGTTATTACCGTGAGTGGCCTCAAAGTGTATGCCATTGAAGAGGGACTGGGTCCACTGGCAGGTGAAACCCCTGTCCTGACTATTAATCTCATTGCCAATGCAAACGCTGATGGAGGCGACAATGATGACCATGAGAAGAATGAAAATGGATACGGAGAAGATGAAGAAGCAGAAGAATTCTGGGAGGAGATACACGAGGCTTCATCAAATTTTATGTTGCTGTTTATTTTTCTGCATATTGCCGGGGTGATTGTTTCTGGCCGCATACACAATGAGCATCTTGTTAAAGCTATGATCACTGGTAAAAAGACCAGCAAGACTGACTTCTGATATTCATGAAATGTAATGAAGGGCGCCTCTTGTGTCTCTCAAAAATCATTCGTCTTGAACTCAGACGAAAATCCTGATTAATAGAGGCGCCCCTGAAGTTTTATGTTGATTGGCTCGTTAAGATAAGAATCAAAGAAGCGTATTCAATGAATGATTCGATGTTAATGCAGGCTTACCGGCAGACTGTGATTGCTTACCCGAATCAGATTACCCGTGCCGATCAGGATACTCTGATGACAGTCCAGGAGATGAAAGAAACATTGGTCAGTTTGCAGAAGAAACTGGCCAGGATAAAGCAGAAGAAGCTTTCGGCAATGCGCAGAGAAATGCACTGGAAGGCAAGAAATTTCTCGACAATAATGCTAAGCAAGCAGGAATTAAAGTATCCTCCCAATGGATTGCAATATCAGGCAGGGGTTTGGCAGGAAGCCGAAAAAACCGGATAGCGTTACTATCAGATGCCGAGGAATGTTGTTGGATGGCAGAGAGTTTGTGAATTCATCCGGCCAGGATAAAAAACCGATGACAGTCAAGATTGATGAGGTTATTCATGGCCTGACTGAAGCGTTGCAACTGATGTCAGTGGGTTCCAGGTGGAAATTATTTATGCCACCTAGTCTTGCCTATGGTAGTCGCAGTACCGGTTTGAATATCCCGCCGAACAGTACTCTGATTTATGAAATTGAATTGCTAGCAATCGGTAATGATGCATAACAATCTATGGGGCTACAGAAAAGCGATAAGTTGCATGGCAGGATACGCAGTTTTCCATCAGGGTGGCAAGTTGTGACAGTGTATGATCAGGATCGCCCAGCTGTTCGGCATCGAGGGCCAGTTGATCAAATTTTGAATGTGTGTCAAAGCCAAGTTTTTTGAACGGCAGGGGTAGTTTTTCTACTAAAGAACCGGGCATTTCCTGCTGGGCACTACGTCCTGACAGGCGCGCCTGTTGAATAACTTGCTGCATGTTTTCATTGACTATGCCGCTGGTTATTTGCTGCACGCTTTGTAAAAAAATCCGCATTTCAGAAAGCACGAGATCGCGTTCTGCGGATTCCAGCTGAATGGCTGTTCTTTTATCAGCCATTGGATCAGTTACTGGTGCTATGTTGCCCTGGACTACAAACTTGTAAATGACACCAGCACAAATCAGGGATAACAGTAGAACAATTGACCAGCAGATTTTGCACATGAATATCTCCAGATGGGTGGTTTGCACAGATTGGTAAAGAATCTAGTTTAAGTATTGCACACATTGCAGCTAGAGTTCTGCTATAATTAGTGGTTAGGGTGTTGACCGGTTAACACCCTGTTTGTGATTCTGAAGAGGTTGTTCAGTATTACAAGAACAATCTTGAGTCGTTCGTCTGCTATAAAATAGAAGGCTTTCTGTCTAAACAAGAATTTATTTTTCCAGCCCAGACCGGCTCCTGTCAGAAGTTATTTTAATTGAACCAGGAAGGGCCAAGACTGGAGTAACACCAATGTCATTCGATTCTCTCGGCCTTTCGGCTGAACTTTTGCGCGCCATTAATGAGCAGGGCTATGACAAGCCAACGCCTGTTCAGAGTAAGGCGATTCCTCTTATTTTACAGGGCAAGGATGTTCTGGCAGGTGCTCAGACGGGCACTGGTAAAACGGCGGGTTTTACTTTGCCATTATTGCATCGGCTAAGTCAGAAACCTGGGAAGGATAAACGCGCTGTGCGGGCGTTGGTGCTAACACCGACACGTGAGCTGGCAGCTCAGGTGGAGGAAAGTGTGAAAACCTATGGCCGTCATTTGCCGCTGCGATCGACGGTTGTTTTTGGCGGTGTGAAAATTAATCCGCAGATTGAAAAGCTGCGTCGTGGTGTGGATATTCTGGTAGCCACGCCTGGCAGGCTGCTAGATCATGCGAGTCAGAAAACGGTTGATTTGTCGAAAATTGAGATTCTGGTGCTCGATGAAGCGGATCGAATGCTGGATATGGGTTTCATACACGATATCCGCAAGTTGCTTGCGTTGTTGCCAGAAAAAGGGCGGCAGACACTGTTTTTTTCCGCAACATTTTCCAATGAGATCAAGCAGCTCGCTAACCGCTTGCTGAATAAACCCGAATTGATTGAAGTTGCGCGCCGTAATACGACTGCTGAACGTATTGAACAGCTGGTTCATCCGGTGGATAAAATACGTAAGCGGGAATTGCTGAGCCATATGATCGGCTCTCGCAATTGGCGGCAGGTATTGGTCTTTACGCGCACTAAGCATGGTGCAAACCGGCTGGCTCAGCAGCTGGAAAAAGATGGTTTGACTGCATCTGCAATACATGGAAATAAAAGTCAGGGCGCTCGTACACGGGCGTTGGCCGGTTTTAAAAATGGTGATGTGCGGGTGCTGGTGGCAACAGATATTGCTGCTCGTGGTCTGGACATTGATCAATTACCCCATGTGGTTAACTTTGAGTTGCCAAATGTGCCAGAAGATTATGTGCATCGTATTGGGCGCACGGGGCGTGCGGGTAATGAGGGACAGGCCGTTTCCCTGGTTTGTGTTGATGAGCATAAGCTATTGCGGGATATAGAGCGCCTGTTGAAAAACAAGATTCCAGAGGAAATTCTGCAGGGCTATGAGCCTGATCCAACGATTAAGCCCGAGCCTATTCGTAATGGAGGGAATGGAAAAGGACGCAATTCTGGTAAGCCCTCAAACAAGGCCAGGTCGGGAAATGCCCGCGCTGCCAAGAAACCGGCACAGAAGAATGCCCGACAAAAAACACGCCGTTCTTCGGCGAGTGAAAAAAAATCTTCTGTGTGGGGTAATTCTCGCCGAGCAGGTTAGCGATTGCTGGCATCGATGGTCAATGATGCCAGGTAGCCTGAGATGCTCTTCAGGCAAGTGCGTAAGCGTTCAAGACTTTGTGAGCTTTTCGCCAGGCCAATACAGCCTTCGACAGCAGCCATAATAAACATGGCTGTTTCTTCGCAGTTTGTATCCTGGCGTATTTGTCCTGATTGAACACCAGCTTGCAACGCGGCTTTGGTGCTTTCATGCCAGAGACTCATAACCGCATCAAGACGCTTTCGAAAGCCTTCATCCAGTGGCGACATTTCCTGTACCAGATTGTTGAGCGGGCAGCCAAATTGAATCAGTTCATCAGGTTTCATATCCGGCAGTGTTTTGATAACAGTTTGCAGAGTATCTAGCGGGTTATTGCTAGCCTCTAACGGTTTTACCCAGATGGATTCAATCATGGGCTGGATAATATCTTCGATGACGGCATATCCGAGTGTCTGCTTGTTTTTGAAGTGATGATACAGGGCGCCTTTGGTAAGACCGGTTTCGGTGAGGATATTTTCCAGACGCATGCCCTGAAAGCCGTTGCGAAAGATTTCCATAAAGGCAGTATCGAGAATGGCCTGTCTGGTTAGTTCAGGGTTGCGTTCGGTGCGCGGAAGCTTGCTTTGTGTATTGTTCATATAGAAGAAAATACTCCACAAATCTAATGCCGGCTAGTGGTCGGTCGATAAGATACTTGACAAACCAACTAGTATGTATGTATTTTACAGGTTAATTGATTTGTTACAACTGAATTGATTAATGCAATTGTCAGGAGCAAGCCATGAAATTTATTGGGAACATGGGCGAAATGTCGCTGTTACCCCTGAGATCTGGCCGAAAAAACAAGGTTACTCAACAGCTTGCCTTATATGGCAAGGAGCTTCGAGTGAGCCTTTCCCGGACAGCATTACAGCAATTACAGCAATCGGAAATGCCTGTAGAAGCTGAGATGGAACTGTATTTCAGTTGCCTGATCAGAAAACGCGTTCTTTTTCATCAAAGAACAGGCGTTATCACGCCCGATCAGCATATTCAGCCGGTTACTGATGGGCTTTTTGTCAGCTTTAACCCGGTCACAACAGCCGCCTGTACGATTGCAGAATACCCCGATGAGCCTTTAAAAGCGCCTATGCCAATCAAAGATCCAGGGAGATTTGTCCCCGACTGGCTGTCACTCGATTACCGCAAGGGCAAGTGGGCTGGAGAGTATGGGTTTAAAACGAATACCTGATGAACCTTTTAAGCTCTTTAATAACTGATGAAACAGGAGATGTACTATGGCAACACCTAATAAAGATATGGATCAATGGCTGAGTAATAAGCTGGATGAGTTGTTACCGGCCAAACTGGAAGCCATTAAAGAAAGCAAAACCCCTTCAATGGCAATTATCGCGACCAAAGGAACACTTGATTGGGCCTACCCACCTTTTATTCTCGCATCTACATCTGCAGCACTTGGCTGGGATACGTCAATCTTCTTCACTTTTTACGGCCTGCTATTGTTGAAAAAGGAATTGCCCTGTGAAGTCAGTCCTCTGGGTAATCCTGCCATGCCGATGAAAATGCCTTTTGGGCCACAGTGGTTTCAGGATTTTGACTGGCCGATGCCAAATGTACTGATGGCGAATGTTCCTGGGTTTGAGAAAGTGGCAACCGGATTAATGAAAAAGACCTTCAAGAGTAAAGGTGTTGCAACTATTGAGGAGCTGCGCAGCCTTTGTCTTGAGGCCGATGTTAAAATGGTGGCCTGTCAGATGACGGTGGATGTGTTTGGCTTCAATCAGGATGAGTTCATTCCTGAAGTGACAGATTATGTGGGTGCAACATCTTTTCTACCTGTCGCCAAAGATTCGGATGTTTGTTTGTTTATCTGATGCAGGTTAACTGGAACTTGTTTGTGTCTGACTGACAGGTTCCAGTTTCAATAGTATTCAAAAGCACCCCTCTATGTGTGCCTTTTCGTCGAAATTGTTCCTGCATAGGCACATCTCGTACCTATGCGATCCTAATGCCTATCTTAATAATATGTGTTTTTCAAAATCCTGAATAAATTAATGTGCCTCAAGCTAGATTGCAATTATCCGATACGTTGTTATGGGGCTTCATTGTCTATAATCAGTATATCGGTCAGGCAGCAATGGTGCGTGGGATTATTGTTTTATAAAATTACTGCGCTTGATGCCTGGTAGACATTGCGAGGTAGTTGGCGTAAAAGTGCTGACGGATAATCCACTTTTTAAAGGAGATAATTATGCAGGTAGGCATGGTTGGTGTTGGCAGAATGGGGGCGAATCTGGTGCGCCGTTTACTGCGAGACTCGCATCAGTGTGTTGCTTATGATGTCAGTAGGGAAGCGATTGATGAAATTGCAAAAGACGGGGCTACAGCAGCCTATAGTCTGGAAGAATTCGTCAAGGCTTTGCAAGCTCCGCGTGTTGTCTGGGTAATGGTACCCGTTGCCTATACTGAGGAAACACTCAAAGATGTGACTGCACTGTTGGAGCCAGGAGATATCATCATAGACGGCGGTAATTCCATGTGGCAAGACGATGTTGATCGCGCGGCTGATCTGGCTACCAGAAAGGTACACTATGTTGATATTGGTACCTCAGGTGGCGTGTTTGGTCTGGAGCGTGGTTTCGCGCTCATGGTTGGTGGTGAGGATGATATCATTCAGCACCTTGAGCCTGTCTTCGATACCCTTGCTCCCGGCATTGATGCTGCCGAGCGGACGCCTGATGTTAGTGGCTTGCCAAAGCCGGGTGAAAAAGGCTGGTTGCATTGTGGTCCTGCGGGTGCCGGACATTTTGTTAAAATGGTTCATAATGGTATTGAGTATGGAATGATGGCGGCCATTGCCGAAGGACTGGGTGTTTTAAATGCAGCGGATGCAGGTTTTGATGAGCGCCAGAAAGATGCTGAAACCACTCCATTGCGCGACCCTCAATACTATCAATACAAATTCGATACGGCGGCTGTTGCCGAGGTCTGGCGACGAGGTAGCGTGATTTCGTCCTGGCTGATTGATTTGACCGCTCACGCCATGGCTGTGGATCCTGAGCTGGATGCATTTACAGGTCGGGTTTCAGATAGCGGTGAAGGACGCTGGACGGTTCAGGCGGCGGTAGAATTAGGCGTTCCTGCGCATACAATAACGGCGTCACTTTTTGAGCGTTTTGCCAGTCGCGGAAAGTCAGAGTTTTCCGATAAGGTTCTGTCTGCCATGCGTAAGGAATTTGGTGGGCACCACGAGAAAAAATCCTGATGCTGGATTTGAGTACAAGCCTGTTTGAGTACAAGGAAGAAAAATGAATTCATTAGAAAACTTTGATGTTGCAGATGCGTTCCTTTTGTTTGGTGCAACAGGTGACCTGGCACAAAAGAAAATATTCCCTGCATTGTATGAGTTGACAGCGGAAGGCCGCCTGGATATGCCGGTGGTCGGTATTGCCAGAAGCGAATGGAACCATGATCAGCTTCGGGATCGAGCTCGTGAATCCATTCGTGAGCAGATTGGCAGTGTCGCCAAAGAATCGATCATTGAAAACCTGTGTTCGCGGATACGTTATCTGGCGGGCGATTATACGCAACAGGAGACATTTCAGAAGCTGGCTGATTTGACTGATCATGCGCAATTGCCTGTGTCATTCCTGGCGATACCGCCTGATATGTTTGATGATGTGGTCGAAGGGATGGCGGCGGCAGGTATGACTGACCGGGGTCGTGTTGTTGTAGAAAAACCGTTTGGTCGGGATCTTGAATCTGCAAAACAGCTTAATGCAGTATTGCATCGGCATCTGGATGAGTCGCAGATTTTTCGTATTGATCACTTTCTGGGTAAGGAGCCGGTGCAGAATCTTCTGGTGTTCAGATTCGCAAATTCTATGCTTGAGCCGATCTGGAATCGAAATCATGTCGAGTCGGTTTCAATTACAATGGCTGAATCCTTTGGTGTTGAGGGGCGAGGTCGATTCTATGATCAGGTTGGCGCTATTCGCGATGTGGTGCAAAACCATTTGCTGGAAATGGTCGCATTACTGGCTATGGAGCCTCCTGCCAGCAATGATTCAGCTGCCATGCGTGATGAAAAGGTTAAGGTATTTAAAGCTATGCGGCCGCTTAATCCAGAGGAGGTTGTGCGTGGACAGTTTGAAGGTTATCTGAATGAAGAGGGTGTCAGCCCGAATTCGGATGTAGAAACGTTTGCAGCCCTTAAGCTGGAGATTGATTCATGGCGCTGGGCGGGCGTTCCTTTTTATATTCGAGCGGGCAAGTCGCTCGCAAAAACAGTCACGGAAGCTGTGATTACATTCAAACATCCTCCACGCATGCTGTTTACTGATGAAAATCAGTGTCCCAAGGCAAATCAGTTGACGTTCCGCATGAAACCGGATGAGAGTATTACTCTGAATTTGCAGGCAAAGGTTCCGGGAATGGGTATGATCAGCCGGGATGTGGATTTATCGGTTGATTATGGTCAGATGCTCGGTGGGGATGGCCCCGATGCTTATGAGCGTTTGATTGCGGATGCCCTGGTGGGCGATGAGCGGCTATTTGCTCGTCAGGATGGGGTTGAAGAGGCGTGGCGTATTATTCAGCCTGTCCTTAGGCCAACCCGTTACGTTGTACCTTACAAGCCTGGATCATGGGGTCCTGCTGAAGCTGAAGACTACTTCCCATCGAGCGAGAATTAATTTTGTCGACCTTAAGGTAATGTTTTCTATATGAAAAGCATCTGGTTCGGAGTGTGGATGAAGCATAAAATTAAATAAGCTGTTTGTTCCCATCAAAAATAGCGTATAATGAATGTCTTATGAAAGGTATTTGTTAATACCCGAAACCGTCAATTATGTGACAGTTGTTTGCAGAATAATATATATATTTCGTTCATAATAAATAAGTAATTTACAATAACATCGTCGAGATCTTTATATTGTTATTATCAGCATAATATATGCGAGTATCTCAATAAGACGAGAATGAGTAAGGGGTATGTAATATGTTAGTCCGGAAAGGGTTGTTAAGAACCTATTCGTCTGTGTTTTTATATCTGTATAAAATGATGGATATTGCCATTGTTGTTCTGTCTGGAATTCTTGCGTTTTATTTGGTCACACAGGAAACCTCCTACGATAGCTTACATAAAAGTCTGCTTATTCTGAGCGCATTTATTTTTTCTACCATTGCATCGAAATTCCGTTTGTATGCTCCCTGGCGTGGGCGGCATTTCAGAGATGAACTGGCTGTGGTTGCCCTCAGTGGTGTGATGCTGACGGTGAGTATTTTCATTGTCAGTATGGTGATCGATTACCGCTTTCTGGTCAGTAGCAGTATTAGCTGGGTAGCTGTTTGGGGCTTGTTTACAATAATGGGTCAGGCTGGCGCACGTTTTTTCCTGCGTATGTCATTGAAGGCCGCCCGATTTTATGGATTTAATCAGAGAAAACTTATTCTGGTTGGCTCGAATTCCAGCGGCAAATCTGTGATTGATGAGATAGAAAGTCACCCAGAGTATGGCTTACAAATTGTCGGCTATGTGGATGATAGATCGACACCAAGAGGTAAGGAGTCGCTGGGTATAGAATATCTGGGCAAAACAGAGCGCCTGCCAGAGATTATTCACGAGAAAGATATAGATCAAGTCTGGATAGCGTACCCGGGTAAAGGTGAAGAGCGTGCTCGGCAGATTATTGATCTGTTACGTCATGAAACCATCAGTACTCGCCTGATTCTTGATATGAACATGTTAAAAGATTCGGATAAGACGCTAACGGATCTTGCCGGTATTCCCTTGTTGGATGTTGATGTCAGTCCAATGGATGGTACTGTGAGTCGAGTAGTAAAAACCATAGAAGACAAAGTATTATCGCTATTGATTCTATTGTTGATCAGCCCATTAATGCTGCTGATTGCTATGGGTGTGAAGCTGAGTTCGCCGGGCCCTGTTTTCTACAGGCAAACACGCATTAGCTGGAATAATGAGCCATTTGGAATGCTTAAATTTAGGTCGATGCCAACGGATGTTGAAACTCAATCGGGTGCGCAATGGGCAAAACCGGGGGATAACCGGGCTACACCGTTTGGGGCGTTTCTGCGTAAAACCAGTCTGGATGAGCTGCCTCAATTTATTAATGTATTGAAGGGAGATATGTCAATTGTTGGCCCGCGGCCTGAGCGCCCTGAATTCGTTGAGCAGTTCAAGGATGAGATACCTAATTACATGAAAAAACATATGGTTAAAGCAGGTATAACCGGCTGGGCTCAGGTCAATGGCTTGCGCGGAGATACCGACCTCAAAGATCGTATTGAACATGATATGTATTATATTAGGCACTGGTCGCCATTCTTTGATCTTGAAATTGCACTGAGAACGATTGTCAGCGGATTTGTCAATAAAAATGCTTATTGATTAGTGGGATAGGAGTATTTGATAAGGTGCTAGTGCGCTAATTAGTATATAATAATAATATTTTTTTATCAGGTCTATTTAGGCGATTCTGATTTGGAGTTTAAAAATGCCAGAATTCAATCAAGAAAACAGTAAGTCCGATATCCAGGCTATTTTGTCTGTCATCTCTCGACAACGTAAGTTGTTATCTGCTGTTGTGCTCGGGGGTATTTTGCTGGGTGGGTTGGTTATTTACTTACTACCGAGTATTTATCAATCTAAAGCTGGGATTCTGATTGAACAGGAATCCATGTTTTCGAGAAATGATGATGCCAAGGCTGATCAGAATATTTCTCCTCGAGTGCATGCTATTGTTAGAACAGTCATGACACACAGTAATATCGAGAAAATTTTGTATAAATATGATCTTATTGATGATAGTGAAGAAGTAGATGTACAGATAGAGGTGCAGGATTTCAGGGATGATACGCATCTTGATTTTGATAATGTTGAAATAATAAATCCTCTGACAGGTAAGGAAGGAAAGGTCTCCATTGGTTTTTCGGTTGCCTATGAAAATGAGTCCCCCGAAATTGCTTTTGAGATAACGAAAGAAATAACCGGTCTGTTACTCACAGCAAACGATGGCAAGGTTTCTACTGAAGAAGAGCAAAGGCTCTCATTTTTGCAGGAAGAAACAAAACGTGCATTGTCGGCTTTAAAAATGGAAGAGAAAAAGCTGGCGGCTTTCAAAGATAAAAATAATGCATTGTTGCCGAGCATCAATCCACTCGTTGTCAGTCGCTATGAGGAAACTAAAGCAGATTTGATGCAGACAGATGATTCATTGCAGGCCCTGAAGGAGAAAGAGAGAGGGCTCCTTGTCGATCTTTCGACGATTCAAGCGAGGCAATCATTGTATACGGCGGATGGCAGGCAGCTTGAAGGTGCCGCCTTACATCTTAACGAGCTGGAAGCTGAATATATTGAAAAAAGCATGGGGTTTACAGATAGTCATCCTGAAATGATCAGGTTAAAAAATGAAATTACAACTCTGGAAAGACAGGTGGGATCATCAAACGCAGCATCTTTGACCGCAGAGCTTGGGAGTGCAAAAGTGCAACTTGCGCAAGCCAGGAAAAAATTCACCAGTAGTCACCCTGAAGTATTGGCATTAAGTCGACGCGTGGCTGCATTGCAGAAAAAGATTCGATCTACGAAAAAGAGCAGTCGGTCCAAGTCGATTTCTATTACCAGTAATCCTGAGTATGTCCTGGCGAAATCACAGCTGGATGAGGTGCAGGATGATCTCTCGAAAGAAAAGATCACGAAGACAGGATTAAAGCTTGAGCTTGAAGCTCTTGAGGATAAATTGCAACGGATGCCATATGTTGAGCAGAATATGCAAATTATTGAGCGGGAATTTGACAGGGCAGAGTCCAAATATAAGGAGGTCGAGGCTCAGCTATCTCAGGCAGAGCTATTGAGAAATATGGGGCAGGCTAATTTGTTTGATCGTTTTGTATTAGTTGAGCCGCCAATTTATCCCACTAAGCCAATTAAGCCGAGAAAGAAAATTATGTTTGCCGTCCTGACATTGTTATCTCTGTCGATTGGTTTGCTGGTTGCGTTTCTAAGAGAGTGGTTGAACAATAAAATAATTGGCCTGCATATTATGAAGCAATCTGGGTATACGCCTGTTTACGCTATTCCACGGTTTGAATAAGCATTGCTGGAGAAGAAGATATGAACAGTTTTGAAAAAATGAAGCGTAAAAAACAATTTACTGATAACAAAAATATTGACGATTCGCCCAAAAAACCGGCCAATATCAATGCTTTTAATTTTGATGGTGTAAGAAAGGATGCTGTAAACAGGGATGCTATAAGAAGACGGCGCATATTTATCGAACCAAAAGATAGCGAATCGATGATTGCGGTTAGTGCGTATAAAAGTTTAAGAACAAGCGTCCTGAAAGAATTGAATCATATCAATTCAAATGCATTCATGGTTACAGGGCCTGTGAAAGGTGTTGGTAAGACCAGTACATCTATTAATCTCGCGATCAATATTGCCCGTCTGCAAAACAAGACGGCACTGCTTGTAGATCTGGATTTACGGCACCCATCAGTTCATAAATATCTGGGTATTAAGCCTGAATTAGGGATAGGTGATGTTTTGACCGGCCATGCAAAGCTTGAAGATGTCATTCTGGATACAGGAATTAATGATTTCTTCCTGTTGCCAGGTAAGAAAAAATATGAATATTCGTCAGAATTACTGTCATCAAATGTGATGCATAACCTGTTGACGACTATTAAGCATCTTGATGAAGATACGGTAATTATATTTGATATGCCACCCATACTTGGTTGTGATGATGTGCCTGCAATTTCGCCATATATCGATGCTTGTTTAATGGTTATTGAGGAAGGTGCTACAAAATTGAATGAGCTGGAAGAGTCTGTAAGTCGAATTAAAGATACAAATATTATCGGTTATGTGTTGAACAAGTCTGCGGATACTGCCGCTGCTAAATACTATTACTGATAGTTCTACTTACTTCCGGCTATAGTTGACGTGAAAAATATGAGAGTTCAGGTGGATAACCCATTATCTAGTCCCTCGGTTGGCATACAGGAGGGTGCTAAAAATGAGCGATCTATTTTAGGTTTGTTTATTGTTGGCATCACCCTGGCTGCCGCTTCAGGGCAGTTTGACCGATTTGGGGTTTCATCCCAGATATGGCTGTTGATATATGCAAGTTTTGTTTATTTATTTGCAGTTAATTATGCGAATGTGAAAGTGGCTTTAAAAGAGTCGTGGTTTCTCTTGCTATTGCCCTCACTCGTCATCGCATCAGCGTTATGGAGCGAGGATCAGGCTAGAACGCTGGTTGCGGCTGTACAGTATTTTTTTACTGCTTGTATTGGTATCTGGATTGGTGCAAATGTAAAGCCGCGTGAGTTGTTTGTAGTGATGCTGCTGGCTACGGTCGTTGGAGTATTGTTGTCACTTGTTGCTGCGTATCTTTACGATTTCGTCAATGCGTATCAAATGGCTGATTTTGATGGCGCTGAACGCTATCTTGTTGGAATTTACGCGCAGAAAAATGTATTTGGTAAGACCCTTTTCTTATTGACTCTTTCGCTTCTGGTGCTGAGTTTTGGTTCCAGGTGGTTATTGTTAGTTTATCCTGTGACGGGGCTTCTGTTAATCCCGTTGCTAGAAGTGAAATCTGCGTCATCACTGATTTGTTATTTGATCATCCTTAGTTTGCCTCTATTCTGGCTGGCGATGAGAAACAAAAAAATAGGTTTTACGCTGATTTTTTCGCTCTGGATAGTATTTCTTGCTGGGCTCTTCGCTGCAGTATTTGCTGATATTGATCTGGTGGACCAGTTTCTTGGGGGGCTAGGTAAAGACTCAACATTAACTGGCAGAACATATCTCTGGTCGGTTGCAATACAGTCTATGGATCAGCATCCTGTTTTAGGTATGGGGTTTGAGGCGTTCTGGCAACCTGATGTTTATGATTCCACAAAGTTACTACGTAATGCTGAAGGTAATATTATTACCGGATTTCATAATGTTTTTCTTGAAACCGTGGTTGCAACAGGACTACTTGGTGGGTTTTTCCTGATGCTGATATTTTTGGTGTCATTATATAGATGTTCTCTGTGGTTTTATAAGACACAATCAGCAGAAAGTTTAGGTAGCTTGTATTTTGTGGTTGTTACTTTGTTGCTTGGTTTTTTTGATAACGTTGTGTTTGCTCAGCATGAGCTATTTCATATTATATTAATTGCGCTTTGTGTCATGTCATATAAACAGATCCATCGTTCCAGAAACAATAACAATAACAATAAGGAATCACAATGATCTGGTTTTTATTTGCAGTTCTGGCTCTGCTTTTTTTTATTTATCCATATGTGATATATCCTGTGATTTTATCTTTGCTGCCTAAAAAGCAGATTGCGATTCAGTCAGGCGAGGCCGTGGGCGTTCTAAAAATAGCATTATTATTCTGCGCGTATAATGAAGAGGAGGTGTTGCCGGAGAAGATTGAGAATCTCAGTGAAATAAAAACATTATTACCCGAGATACAGATATATGCCTATTCTGATTGTAGTACAGACAAAACTAATGAAATGCTCAATAGTACGTGCGAGCTGCTAACTCCAGTGATCAGTGGTGTAAGGACAGGTAAAGTTGTTGGAATGAAAAAGCTTGTGGGTATGACTGATGCAGATATTCTAATATGTACTGATGCTAATGTTATATGTGATCCTGGTGGCATTAAGCTATTAGTCAATTATTTTACAGATCCTGGCATCGGCTCGGTTGCCTGTACCTTGCATTATATTAAGGCGAAAGATAATCATTCTGATACTGAAATAGCCCGTGTTGGAAGATTCTACTGGCAAATGGAAGAGAAAATAAAAAAGCTTGAGTCTGAAACAGGCTCCATGATGGGGGCTGATGGTTCCCTATTTGCTGTCAGGCGACAATATTATCCTGATTTACCCAGTCACCTTGTTGATGATATGGGTGCGTCCTTATCCCCATTGTTTTCTGGAGCACGTTGTATATCTGCGCCTGATGTTCACGCATATGAATGGTCTGTAGGCAGTAGTACTGAAGAATTTGAAAGGAAGAAGCGGATTGCCTGTGGGTCATACAGTACATTTAGATATCTTAAGTCACAAATACTTACATTAGACTGGCTTGACAGGTTCAAGTTTTTCTCCCACAAGACGATGCGCTGGTGGGGTGCATATTATTTAGTACTGGCATCTGTTTTTTTACTTATTGGCGGTTGGCAGATAGGCTATCCAGGCATGATTGCCTTACTATTAATCGGTTTTGTATTGCTGATCTGGATTGCAGGACGCATTGGTTTGCCTGGTTTTGCTGCAATTTATGAGATTTTGCGTGCAATCCTGGCTACGGCTTTTGGTGTCGCTGAATCATTACATGGGAAAAAATATCAGAAATGGACACCAGCAAAAACACGTTAACGTATGAAACAAAAATCGTTGACCAGGCAAAAGATTTGCTGATTTTTTCTGCGGCAAAATTTTCAGTTGATATAAATAAGAGTATATCTAATCGTTTTGATTTGGAATATCGGGTATGACAGAAGCTCGTAGCGAACTTACTAAGCTATTTAGTTCTTCGATCATGCTGGTTATCATCCGAGTAGGTGGGCTGGTTTGTGGCTTTTTACTGATGCTGCTGTTAGCCAGGTCTATGGAAACAGAGGCAGTTGGCCAGATTATTACTGGTATGTCAGTAGTTATGCTGTTATCTATATTGGCGACACTTAATTTTGATGCGGGTGGATTACGTTTTCTTTCCGAATATGTGGTGAGGGAAGATGAGAAAAAAGCAGCGAGTTATATGCTGTTTGGGTTTAAAATTCTGTTTACTGTTGGAGGCCTGATTACCCTGTTGTCTCTAATTGTCTATTTTTTGCCCGTTAACCATGAGAAGCAGATTCTCCCGCCTTATATTTTTTATGCATTATTGTCTATTATGGTCTTTGGTTGGATGCGCTTATCGTCCAGTTATATGCACGCAAAAGGACACGTAATTGTTGCACAGATTCCTCGTTCTTTTCTCAGGCAGGCAGTATTATTATCAGTAGTCGCGGCTCTTGTTTATGTGAAATACCCGCTCGATTCTGAACTGGTCATGCGATTATTTTATCTGACACTGATTATTGTTGCTATCTACCAATATACACTTTTTAGGTCGGATATTTCAGTTGCGGGTAAAATAATAGTACCTGATAATAGTGATAGTAAGCAGTGGCTTGAGATGGGTTTTTATACGCTGACGCCCGTGCTCTTTCTCGAATTTTCTATAGATATGATTATTCTGCTATCAACAACAGTGATATCGCAGGCAGATATTGCCGTTATGGCTGTAGTGATGCGGGTGGCTGGATTTTTACAATTTGGTGTGACAGCAATAAATATGGCAGTAGGACCAAAGATAGCATCTGCGTTACATAAGGATGAGCATGATACGGTAAACCATTTATTGAAAATCAGCGGCTTATTGAAATTATTGCTGGTTTTTATCGGCTTGCTTGCATTCTATCTGTTAGGTGAGTGGTTACTCTCAGTGTTTGGGGAGCAATATGCGGCCGGTTTCTCGGCATTGATGGTTTTTGCCTGCTTACCTCTAGTGATAACTATATTTGGCCCTGGGGTGTTATTTCTGACGGTGCTTGATCTGAAAAAATATCTGAACCCTGTTTTCATTATTTCCCTTCTGTTGCTAACACTATCAATTGTATTTATTGGTACACGGCAGGGCATTGTAGGCGTGGCCATTAGTACTGTGTTCGTGTGGTTTGGCTGGAATTGTGCACTCTATCTGGTTATAAAAAAGAAGAGTGGCTATGATATTTCTATTTTTGGTTTATTTAAAAATGCGATGTTGAAAAGGGCGGCAGAAAGTTAAGTATTAGTTAGAGCCAGCTTTAAACGAAATACCCCCCCATTTTTGTAAAAGTTGTCGTGAATAAGGGACATCAGGAAGTGTGATGATCATCGCTCTATAATCATTATGTGATAAAAAACAAAAGTATAGATGGGTATTTCGTAGTTGGCCACGATATTGCATAATCTTGTAAGTGTCACATTTTTTTGTGCGGTTGTTTGTGAGATCGTATTAGTTAAACTAGTCAGTTTCTTGAATGTTAAAGGGAAATAAAAGGATAGTTGGCTAGAGCTTAATTATTCAGGTGCTTAATGGGTATAAGAGTCTGTTGGCGCTTTTTGCTACCTTTTCAACTACATAGAAATAATAATGGCTTGCTATTTTTTGATAAGTACGGTTATCCAAATAAACCTGTCGCTCAATGGCGTCACTTTTAAGTGATGATATTGCGCTTATCTAAAACCATAACAAATTAAGCGCATGTTGTTATGCATGACTAGCGGATGTAATAGCCTTTAATAATTCAGATTTTAAGGAAATCAGTTATGAAACTTTTTAACCATGGCATTTTTTTATTGCTAGTATTATTCCTCGGTGGATATGTAAATGCTGGGTGGGAACCAACTTTTGTCGATAATTTTTCTGCGAACGCATTAAAAGAAAATGCCTGGGCTTACGGACGTCCGAATTTAAGCCGGCGTTCGCATTATTATGATTCGGATGCTGTGCAGGTTAAGAATGGAAAGCTGGAAATCAAGGCAATTAATCAACCGGAGTCAGACAGACCGTACCTATCGGGAGCTTTGACAACGCAAGGGATTTTCAGCCAAAAATACGGTTATTTTGAAATCCGGGCAAAGATTCCTAAAGGAGATGGATTCTGGCCAGCATTCTGGATGATGCCTGTGAGTGGTAAATGGACCAGCGAAATTGATATCAGTGAGTTTTTTGGTGATAAGCCTGGTAGTGTCTGGTATGCCTTTCATCATAGCAGTAAATTACGGAATGAGAATTCATATCTGGCGCCAACATTCCAGGATTTGTCGACATCGTTTAACACCTATGCAGTAAACTGGACGCCTGACCGCATTGATTATTTATTCAACGGTACAGTGATGCATTCAATTACCGATCCTGGTGCCATTGCAAAAGCGGATACACCAATGTATCTCATTCTTAATCTCGCACTGGCAACCCAGCATACGGGTTTCGTAACAAATATAGATAAAAATACAGATTTGACTTCGCCATTTGCGATTGACTATGTTCGCGTCTATAAGCAGTCACCTGGTGGGCAGTATGCAACCATACCTGTTGCATCAGATGCCGTTGAGGATAGATTTCCACAGGCTTATGACAATACAGCAGTGAGTATCGACAGAATAAAAGTACCAGGTGAAACCGAGATAATGCGCTCACCAGGAAAAATCTCAGGAAAATTCAAAATAACGTCTAATGCATCAGATATTAAGACCAATGTGTATATTGTGTTAAATAAGCTGGGAAAATATGTGCAACATGATGGGCGTTATTATAATGCTGGCCCTCCATTGCAAACAATTTCTGAGAGAAATGTAACATTTAATAAAGTAGGTGATTCAAGAGTCATTAGCTACTCTTTTGATCCGGTAATAAATACTGTTGGCGCCTATTCGGTCGATGTTATGATTAAGGATCCAGTTACACAACATAAGAAATCATTGGATGGTCATCGAATCGTACAGTACGTGGATAATGCTTTTCCTGAAAGCACAATGTTCTTTGATGGCTTTGTTGAAAGTGTAAAAGCAGATTATTCGAATAACCAGGTGAGTGTTTCATCACGCATACAGTTACAGCAGGCTTTGCTAACACCTTATATTAATGTTCGATTTAATATAGTTGATGCGCATACAGGAGCCACAGTTAAAACAAAATCGATCCGTTACAAGCATAACTTTGTTGGACGGATTACTGTGGATGCAAATATTGCAGCCACACTTGATATAAATGGCGCCTATAATGTTTTAGTTGATGTATCTGATTCCAGCAAGAACGAAAGATTTGATCAGTATGTACAACATATTTCGGGCACTAATGGAACCGTTGTTGCCCCACCCACAGTAGAGCCTCTAAAAAACTGGGTGCCTACTTTTGTAGATAATTTCAATGGTAATGCCCTGCAGCAAGAGAAGTGGGTTGTTGGACGCCAGAATTTAAGTCGTCGCTTGTCCTATTACGATAAGGATGCGATCGAAGTTGCTAACGGCAAACTGCACATGAAAATGCTGAATAATAAGCCTGAATCAGATCGACCATATATAACGGGTGCAATTACATCACAGGGATTGTTTAAGCAGAAATATGGGTACTTTGAAATTCGAGCCAAATTACCCCGGGGCAATGGTTTCTGGCCTGCTTTCTGGCTTCTTCCTGAAAGTGGGAAGTGGGAAAGCGAGATAGATATAAGTGAATTCATTGGTAATAAGCCTGATACGGTGCACTACGCATATCATTATGGTGGCCGACTAAGGAATGAAAATACCGGCCAGGCACATACCTTGCAAGACCTGTCAACTGCATTTAATACATTTGCAGTAGAATGGAGTCCGGAACGAATCAATTATTTGTTTAACGGTAAAGTGATGCATTCGGTCGATGATAAGGATGTTGTTGCGAATGCAGATTCTGACATGTTCATGATTCTAAATTTTGCTCTCGCGTCACAGCACACGCGTTTTATAGCTAATGTTGATGAGACAACAGATCTTTCTGCTCAATTCGAAATAGATTACGTCCGTGTTTTCAAGGAAGTGCCTTCCGGTGGTTTTCTTGGGGTTCCTGATGCCGCTACAGCAATTCCGGATATTGGTGGAAAAGCTTATGATAATACGGCGATCAGTATAGATAGAATAAAGGCAGCGAATGATAGGGATATCATGAGGTCTGCGGGTAAAATCAAGGGTGCGATTAGAGCTACCTCACATGCAGCATCTGCAAAATCACAGTTACTGATTTCCCTTTTCAAGCTGGAAAACGTCAATACTCATGATGGCAGGTATTTTACTTCACCAGTCATTCAGACAATTAGTCGGAACATTGAATTTAACCAGGTAGGAGAAACGCTTGATATTAGCTATGAATTCGACAAGTTAATAAATTCAACCGGTGCATATATGGTAAGTGTGCTTATCAAGGATTCAACTACGCTGAATAAAAACCTTCTTGAAGGTCATCGTATTGTTCAATTTGTTGAAGAATCTAAGCCCGCAAGCACTCTCTTCTTTGAAGGTTTTGTGCGAAATGGGAGTGCAGGCTACTCTAATGGAAAGGTCGTTGCATCATTGAAGTTACAGTTACAGCAGTCTTTGTTAGTACCTTATATGAACGTCCGGTATCAGGTTGTCGATAATGCATCTGGAGCCGTTGTTAAAGTGCGTAATGTACGGGTAAAACATGATGTTGTTGGTCAGCTATCCCTTTCCCAGACTATTAATGTTAATCTGGATAAGCAGAAGTCATATAGTGTTGTAGTCGACGTCGTAGACTCAAGTGGGAAATTTTCAATAGATACAGCTACCATTCCAGTTGGTGGGGCTAGTGGAGTGACTAACCCGCCGCCTGTTTCTGGTGAGTACGCGCTGCATTCGCTGACAGTAAAAACATCGGGTGCTGATTTGACTGCAGCCCTGGATATAACTTTGCCTGATGGGGCTTCAATATCAAGTCTTAACTATATTACTAAGTTGTATTCCCTGCAGGATAATTCACTCAAGGCGAAACTGTCAGGTACACTTCGAACAGATTTTCTTAATGGTCGGCAGGCTATTGTGGTAACTCATGATAATGCTGCGAATCTTGGTAATGAGAAATACAGGGCGGTGGTATTTCTGTTTAAGGATGACTGGAATGATAGTAATAAAGTGATATACCAGACTCTGATAACTTCAAACTAGGATAGCTGGCGCCCTGATTAACTGATTTTTCAGGGCGTTTTATTCCTTTGTTCTGTATTGTAAAGTTTGTTGTATTTTGTCTGGGCTTAAGGTCTGAGCGGGAATCTCACCTGTGAATCTGATATAATTATAGCAATTTATAACTCATAAAATTGCGCAAAATGAATAACTATCCTGATTTTATTATTGCTGGTGCGGCGAAATCCGGGACAACAGCATTGCACTATATGCTTGATCAGCACCCGAATATCTTTATGAGCGGCATTAAAGAGACGAATTATTTCGTATACGGGTATGAGCATTCACGGCATTGGCGCGACCATTCAGGGCTTCGTCCACTGGAGAATCAACCAGAAGATGATATAACCGACTCGCCTGAAAAGTATCGTAAGCTGTTTTCTGCGGCAACAAAGGGACAATTATTAGGAGAGTCTTCGCCTTTATATTTATTAAATAATACTGTTCCCCAGAGAATTCTGGAGCATAACCCAGAAACCAAAATAATTCTTATATTAAGAAATCCGGTTGAAGTGGCGTTTGCCAATTTTGTTCATCAGGTGCGTGATAGTACCGAGTCTATCGGACTGGCGGATGTGAATCGTATTCTGGAAAGTGAGCATTATCAGAAAAAGGATCTACATCCCTTTGCTAATCATCTGCAGTTGCCTGAATATTCCAGACAATTACCATTCTACCTGGAAGCATTTAATCAGGATTCTATCACTGTAATCATTTACGAAGAATTTATCAAAGATAAAAGAAATATGCTGAAGAGCCTTTTTTCTTTTCTTGGCGTGTCTGATCATCCGGAAATTAATGTTGATAAACGTGTGAATATTAGCGGCATGCCTAAAAACAAAAAATTACAGGAGGCTATACAGGGCAATCCCTGGTGGAAGTCGATTGCTAAATACGCCGTGCCAAAAAAACCCAGGCGGAAGGTTCGGGCGATGTTAGAGGCTATGAATACCGGGAAAAAACCCGTGATTACTCAGAGTCTACGAGATGAATTAAACAATCGGTTTGCGAAAGATGTTACTTATCTTGAGTCATACCTGGGACGAGAGATTTCTGTCTGGAAAAAATAGTAAAGTCTTACAATATGCCATAAAATAAGTCTACTATTTAGAGTCTCTGATTTGAGTCGTTAACAACAGACAGGTACCGGCTGTAACTGACCCTGATAGGCATACCCTGTAAAAATAAAAAATGGCAGGCGGGAGTATTTTTAGCGGGTCTCCTGATAATTCGTACAAGGAATAAAATGAGTTTTGATTCAAATATCAGCAAGCGAATTTGGGTGACTCGATTACTGATGATAATCGGTATCGTGGTGGTGCATATACCACCCGATATACCTGTACATTCCAATAATCTACTGTATATGTTTGATATTTTTCTTACTGATGGTGTTTTCAGGGCGGCAGTCCCTTTGTTAACGATGTTATCAGGCTATTTAATGATCACTTCAAGGCTTGATCAAAATTATATATTGCTCCTCTCGAAAAAAACCCGCTCATTATTTATTCCATTAGTGCTATGGAATTTACCCCTGGTATTGTTTCTGTATTTTTTGCAAAAATATCAATTACTGATGCACCCGTTCTCGGAGAATATGTATCCATTTAATATAAAAGTTTGGCTGGATGGCGTTTTAGGGTTAACTTCTGCACCCGTTAATTACCCGTTGAATTTTATCAGGGATCTGTTTGCAATATTTTTATTGTCGCCAGCTTTCGGTTGGTTATTGCGTCATATACCCTATCAGGGATTAGCGATAATACTGGTTATATATTTTCTTGATCTTGATGGGTTATTTGTTCTTCGAGAGTCTATGCTGATTAGTTTCTATCTTGGCGGCCTGGGTGCAATAAAAAAATGGAATCTAACTTCACTCGACAGATACGCAGTAATATTAGCACTAATATTTTTTTCTACGGCTTTTGGTATCGCCTATTTAGGTATCGAAAAGATAGACTGGTTCAGAGTGATAGCACCATTTTGTGTGTGGCCTGCAATCAGTCTTTTTGTTGATCGTTCTGTCGGAAACTTTCTTTATCGTAATTCACAGCACTCATTTTTTATATTTCTTTCGAGCGGACCAATACTGTTTTTCTTTTGGGTTGTCTATCAGAAGTTTGGTAGTCAGTTGCCATATTCAGTTTTCTGGATCAGTGCGCCATTTATTATTGTTGCCCTGACAATACTAATGAGCCGCTTTTTTCGGCGCTTTTTCCCAGCGACAGCGAGTTTTGTTTTGGGAGGGCGTTAAGTTTGTTCGCAAATGGTATGCAACTAATGTCTAATATTTTTTAGATGTAATGTGAAATTAGAGTTGATTGCTAGAGAGCTAACCTCCCCCAGCCCGAATAGGGTATTTTGACTTACTCGATGGGGCTATTGCTCTTGGGCTAACAAACAGAATGAATAGGGTTGTATTGGGTAATGTTTGCAGGTATTATATAAAGTAATATAAGATCACTTTTAATATTAATTCAATGGAGTGGAGAATAATGTCGAATAAAAGAATTTGGTTTGTGATGCTTGCCATGGTGTTTGTAACTAGTAGCCATTCAGCAGGTACCATCACAATAGAAGAAAATACTGATGCGCAAAGTAATTAACTTTCGTGAATAACTCGGGCTCTATTTTTTGCATGGAATGATAGCTAAATAGAGCCCGAAATTACTTAAACGCAATAGATTGTCTGAATATAAAGCATAGACGACAAACGCTAGACTACCTTATTCAAGTCACACTGAAAAGCAAAAATGTGCTGTCATTTGATAGACACACTGGTCACTGGTCAGCCTCGTATACTTGACTCACTAAATATCTATAATGATTTGTCGATATACTAATCCAAGCAAAAACAATTACGTTGACCGCATTTTGGAGCAGTAATATGAAAGTCGTTATGATTGGGTCTGGTTATGTCGGACTGGTATCGGGGGCGTGTTTCGCCGATTTTGGAGCAAGTGTTACCTGTGTTGACGTGGATCAAACGAAAATTGACCAGTTAAACCAGGGTGGTATTCCGATCTATGAACCCGGTCTTGATGATCTTGTCGCAAGAAATCGGTCTACCGGTAGGCTAAAATTTACGACGGATCTGGTCGCTTCTGTTAAACAGGCGGACCTTGTATTCATTGCGGTGGGTACGCCGACAAGGCGCGGAGACGGGCATGCAGATTTAAAATATGTGTATGCGGCTGCAAAACAAATAGCACCCCATCTGACTGGCTACACAGTAATTGTTGATAAATCGACAGTTCCTGTGGGCACAGCAAGACAGGTGCAGCGGATTATAGCAGAGGAAAATCCTGAAGCAGATTTTGACGTTGCTTCAAATCCAGAATTTTTGCGCGAAGGTGCTGCAATCAATGATTTCAAACGCCCTGATCGTGTTGTGCTTGGGGTTGAGAGCGAAAGCGCAGAAGCTTTGCTGCGAGAATTGTATCGGCCTATTAATCTGATTGAAGCACCCATTCTGGTTACAAACCTGGAAAGTGCTGAAATTATCAAATACGCCTCCAATGCTTTTTTAGCTACCAAGATTAGTTTCATTAACGAAATATCACAACTTTGTGAAAAAGTGGGTGCTGATGTACATGCTGTGGCAAAAGGTATGGGGCTAGATGGGCGTATTGGACGAAAATTTCTCCATGCTGGTCCTGGTTATGGGGGCTCCTGTTTTCCAAAAGATACTCTGGCTTTAATAAGAATTGCACAGGAGCATGGTGTACAGTCACGTATCGTGGAGGCTGTTGTTGAAGTTAATGCCTCGCAAAAAGCACGAATGGTACAAAAAATACGAGAAGCATTAGGTGGTAGTGAAGCGGGGAAACGCATTGCGGTCCTCGGTCTTACGTTCAAGCCAGAAACAGATGATATGCGTGATGCACCCTCTTTGGCCATTATTCCTGCACTTGTAGATAAAGGCGCAATTGTCGTCGCACATGACCCTCAGGGAGTGGAAGAGGCAAAGGAATATCTGCCAGGTGCTGTAGAGTATGTTGATGATATTTATGAGGCTGCAGCTGATGCAGACATAGTCGTGCTAATGACTGAGTGGAATGAATATCGGGGCATGGATCTTGGTAAATTGCTTGAGGTTATGAAGGGCAATGTATTTGTTGATCTGAGAAATGTGTATGAGAAGGCATTGATGCAATCAAAAGGTTTTGTTTATGCTTGTGTCGGGCGTGATTGACAACCAGATTATTTAGCGACTATTGGCTGAAATACGCCGTGCTTAGATGTATAATAGAAAAACATTAATAGAATCAATAGGTAAGTAGAGTTGAGTATTTTGTCATTTATTTTATTATCGTTGGCAGTGGCCAGTTTTTTTCTGGTGGTTTACCCGTATATTGTATATCCGATAATTCTATATTTTCTTCCTCGGAAAGAGGCATCGGTGCCTGATTTGAATATAGGCAGGTTGCCAACTGGAAAAGGGGTTGCGCTCTTCTTCTGTGCTTATAATGAAGAGAAATCACTTCCTGAAAAAATCAAAAACATTCAGGCGTTAAAAGAAATTTGTCCCGAAATGGAAGTTTTTGCATATTCTGATGCCAGTACGGATGCGACAGCTTCAATATTGGAAAATGCATCACATTTGTTAGAGCCTGTGATAAATCAGGAGCGTTTAGGTAAGGCTACTGGGATGCGAAAGATTGTTGCAATGACGGATGCTGAAATTTTGATATTTACAGATGCCAATGTATTGCTGCAACCCGATAGTTTGCCAGGGCTCATCAATTATTTCTCTGATCCTGAAATTGGCTGTGTAGCCGGGACGTTAGTTTATGGGGCTATGGACTCTACAACGGCGAAAGTTGGTGGCTGGTATTGGAGGCTTGAAGAAAAAATCAAGTATCTTGAAACTATCACGGGTTCAACAATGGGAGCAGATGGTTCAATATTTGCCAGAAGAAAACAAAAATATCCTGATGTGCCCCCTGATCTGCTTGATGATATGACGACATCCATTTCAGTTATTTTTGACTCTCTGCGATGCATTTCTGCAAAAGATGTTATTGCTTACGAGAATGCGATATCTAGCAGTAAAGAAGAATTTAATCGAAAGAAACGTATTTCCTGTAGAGCTTTTAGTACCTATCTCTATTTACGTGATGATTTGAAAAAAATGTCTTTTTTAAATCGTTTTAAGTTTATTTCACATAAGTTGATTCGCTGGTGGGGTGGGCTGTTCATTCTGGTGGGCGCTTTTAGTTTAGTGTTATGGGGTGGAACTATCGGTATGGCATTGCCCATTTTTTCAGCACTGTTTGTTGGAGCTTTGTTTGTTGTTTTCCTGGGCAGAATGGGGGTTTCAGGCGTGTCATCAATCTACGAAGTGTTGTTAGCAATATTTGCTACAGGGCTTGGTGTGGCAGAATCGATTCGTGGTAGAAAATACCGCACCTGGGAAACAGCGAATACTCGATAGAAAGAGTATGCATTGAAAATACACGATATAGGTACTATGCGAGATGAGCAACAAAGAACTACAAAGTATGGTGTATTTTGGCCATGATCGCGATGACGTTGCCGTTGGCAGACGAATCGTATCTTTTCAGAATGCGGGGATAAACGTACAGGGGATTAGTTTTAATCGCGGTGATCAAAAGCACAAATCAAACCAGAAGTGGAAGAATCTGGATCTTGGCTATGTAAAAGATGCTAAGTTATTAAACCGGCTATTAGTATTAATGCGCGCAGTTATGAGCATTTTCCGGAATCGAAGAATGATTCGTCAGGCTGATATTCTGTATGCGCGTAATCTGGATATGTTTTTACTCGCATGGACTGCGAAGTTATTTACGCCTTTTTCAAATGCAATTATGGTTTATGAAAGTCTCGATATACATGAGGCTCTGACAAGAGACAATGTGTTTTCAAAGATTTTACGCTGGGTAGAGAGGCGTGTCTTAGCTCGCTGTGATTTGTTAGTTATAAGTTCACCTGGGTTTATGAAACATTATTTTAAGCCAATACAAAAGTATGCTGGTAATTGTTTTTTGGTTGAAAATAAGCTCTATTTTGAAAGTGACGTTGTAAAGCGGCCGGTGGTATCGTCGATAAATCGGCTCGAAAAAAGGCCATTAAGGCTTGTCTGGGCTGGCATTCTTAGATGCCAAAAAGCGCTAGAGATTCTGAAATCTCTAGCATCTGCGATGGGCGATAATATAGAAATTCATTTGTGGGGTGAAATGGATTTTATTCAAATTCCAGATTTCGAAGAACAGATTGCGAAGTATAATAATATCACCTATTTTGGTCAGTATGCGTGGCCAGAAGGCTTGTCGGCAGTCTATCAAGAAGCAGATTTAGCCTGGTCACAGGTTTTTATGTGGACAAATAATGCAAACTGGCTTATTCCAAACAGAGTCTATGAAGCTAGCTATTTTGGTGTTTTATCTCTGGCAATTGCAGGCACTCAAACAGGTGATTATGTGTCAGAAAATAGCCTTGGATATGTAATACCGGATTCTGAAATAAATACGATCCTTAAGTATATTCAACAATTAAGTGTTACTGATATAGTCGATAAGAGAGTTACGTTACTCGAACGGCCAGTAAATGATTTTATTGTGGTAGATAACGATGTTATAAAACTCATCGAAGCGATTCGCTTAAGCAGAGAGTCATCGTTAGATGACTGTGAGTTAACTGTAAAGGATAAATTGTAATGTGCGGAATTGCTGGCTTTATTGATGTCCGGGCATCGATGGATACCGATAAACTGATATCGACTGCAAAAAAAATGTCGATGGCGATTCAACATCGAGGGCCAGATGATAGTGGTGAGTGGTCCGATGCTGACGCGGGGGTTGTGTTATCCCATCGTAGATTATCTATTCTGGACCTTTCGCCTGAAGGCCATCAGCCTATGGTATCTGCCAGTGGTCGCTATGTCATAGCATATAATGGAGAGATATATAATTTTAAAGAAATAAGAAGTGAACTCGAAAGAGAAGATGCTTCCTTTCGTGGGCAATCAGATACCGAAACTATGCTTGTTGCGATAGAAGAATGGGGGCTTGAGGCGGCATTAAATCGATTTGTAGGAATGTTTGCATTTGCACTGTGGGACAAGAAAACACGTACTCTTAGGCTGGTGCGAGACAGGATGGGGATAAAGCCTGTTTACTATGGACGTGTAAAGAATTGTTTTGTATTCGGGTCTGAGTTAAGGGCATTAAAAGCATTTCCTGGATTTGAGAAAAGAATTAACCGTAGCGCATTGGCATTAATGATGCGTCACAGCACAGTACCAGCACCCTATTCAATATACGAAGATATTCATAAATTACTCCCAGGGACTATATTGACACTCAATGAAAGGAATATAGATTCCTGGGAGGTTACTACTTGGTGGTCAATGAAAACCGTTGCCGAGAACGGCGTGGCTAACCGTATTGATAGTAGGGAAGAGGCGATCGACTCTACTGAAAAATTACTCGAAGATTCTATTCGACTACGCATGGTAGCCGATGTCCCGCTCGGTGCCTTTTTGTCTGGTGGGTATGATTCATCACTTGTCGTGGCATTGATGCAGGCACAAAGTAGTGCTCGTGTAAAAACTTTTACGATTGGTTTTCACGAAGAAGCGTATAATGAAGCGCATGATGCCTTAAAAATTGCTCAACATTTAGGAACAGATCACACAGAATTATACGTGACGGGTGATGATGTAATGAGTGTGATACCCGAAATCCCTACGATCTATGACGAACCATTTTCGGATCCATCTCAGGTGCCAACATATCTTGTTTCGAAACTTGCCAGGGAGCATGTCACAGTTAGTCTTTCTGGAGATGGCGGAGACGAAGTCTTTGCCGGCTATTACCGGTATACATGGGGGCATTCTATCTGGAATCGAATAAAATGGTTGCCTGTCGGTGTTCGAACTATTGCTGCCAGATTGTTATCATCTGTATCACCTGACCGATGGGATAATACACTCAATACGCTTTGCAGGGTATTGCCTGCTCGTTTTGATGTACATTTACCTGGCGAGAAAATACACAAACTGGCGGGTATTGTTGAATCAGTTGATGAGGATGACCTCTATCACCGCCTCATGTCAAATTGGAAAAACCCAACGGATCTTGTCATTGGGGCGAATGAACTATTAACGGCGTTCACAGACCCTTCGAGAAAAGCAAGTTTTTCTACCTCTCCTGAAAAAGAAATGTTTACGGATTCGATCAGTTATTTGCCGGATCATAATCTTACCAAAGTTGATAGAGCAAGTATGGCAGTTGGTTTGGAAGCGCGTGAACCCTTGCTGGATCACAGATTGGTGGAATTGGCCTGGCGCTTACCATTGGATCTGAAGATCAGGGATGACAAAAGTAAGTGGATATTAAAACATATACTGCATAAATATGTGCCTGAAGAAATCATGGATAGGCCGAAAATGGGTTTTGGAATCCCGATCGATAAATGGTTAAGAGGGCCATTAAGAGAATGGGCTGGGGATTTGCTAAATGAGAGCAGGCTACGGCAGGAAGGATATTTCGATGCCACAACCATCCAGAACAAATTACAGGAGCATCTCTCAGGTTCACATGGATGGCACCGTCAACTATGGGATGTTTTAATGTTTCAGTCCTGGTTAGAGAAGCAGTGAGATTATAATTTATGCTGTATTAGTTCCGACTTGATCTGACACATCGCTTGCAAAAGTGAGAGTTACCCGTTTTGATAGAGGTGTCGAAATTTTTGACTGTAACATGCCTCTTTTGGTGTCCATCACCCGGAATGTGTCAACCTCATATGGACAGTTAATTAAAAATTAAATTATATTTCTCTTTAACCCGCGTGAGTGTTGGGAAGTTCACGACATTACTGACACCTTCTTCAAGGTCTTGAGCCGTGATGGG
>JAZGGH010000107.1:0-3919 GCA_036480335.1 Gammaproteobacteria bacterium
GCTTTGAGCTGGGCTCAGCAATTGGGGCAAAACGAGATAATTGACGGGCTGCAGGAAATGACGATTGTGTTTGCCCTGTGGCTGGCGCGCCGTGGCGGGGAATTACATACGCTGGAGCCAGTTGTCGACGGCCTCGCAAAGTATGCAAATGCAACCGCGAATCCAGAGGAATTGGAAAACCTGTATACCGTAATGAACGAAATCCTCAACGCAGTCACACCTGCAATTCGCAATGATCTGGAGAAAACCAACCCCGGACGGCCCTGGCGCATTCTCAACTTGAATCGCGCTATTGTCGCGACGCGCACCCACCAGCCTGCACTGATGGAACAAGCCTTCAAAGAGTTTGTCGAAACCCTGCCTGAAGAAGCACCGCGATTTTTTACTGAAGGCATGACACAAATGGACTTGCTAAACTACCCGCCGCATGTACGTACGGTCATGGACAAATATTATCAACAATGGGGCGCAGAACGTGCGCTGCACTAACAACCCCGGTTTTTATACATTATGAAATTTCTCTACGACTTTTTCCCGATACTGCTGTTTTTTATTGCGTACAAAATGTACGACATTTACGTTGCAACAGCAGTCGCCATTGCCGCCGCTTTTGTACAGACAGTCGGTTACTGGTTAAAGCATCGCCGCTTTGAAAAAATGCACCTGGTGACCTTTGGTTTGCTGGCATTTTTTGGTGGACTGACATTGATCTTAAAAGATCCGGTGTTTATCAAATGGAAGCCGACCGTCATCAACTGGCTATTTGCAGTTGTTTTCACCGGCAGTATATGGATAGGCAAAAAACCCATGATAGAACGCATGATGAGCCATGCGATACAGGTTGATCAGCCAATATGGAACCGCCTGAACTGGGCCTGGGTTGTATTCTTTATCAGCATGGGCGTAATCAATCTTTATGTTGCCTTTAATTATGATGAAGACACCTGGGTTAATTTCAAACTGTTCGGCATGATGGGGCTGACGTTTGTTTTCGTTATCGGGCAAGCGCTCTATCTCAGCCGCTACATGCCGGAAGAAAAACCCGAAGGCGAGTCTTGATGTTGTATGCCATAGTCGCCGAAGACATCGAGAACAGCTTATCCAAACGTCTGGCAGCCCGGCCCGATCATGTGCAACGGTTACAGACCTTGCGTAACGAAGGTAAATTAATACTGGCTGGCCCCCTGCCCGCGATTGACAGCGAAGATCCGGGTGATGCTGGCTTCACTGGCAGTTTGATTGTCGCCGAGTTTGATTCTCTGAATGCGGCGCAACAATGGGCCGACCTGGATCCGTATATCAAAGCAGGCGTCTATCAACAAGTCACCGTTAAACCCTTCAAAAAGGTATTACCCTGATCATGACAGCAGAGCGCGTCGAACTTATAAATAACCGATTGACCGAAATGTTCTCGCCCGTCACATTGGAAATAATTGACGAGAGCGCTAAACATGCAGGACATGCAGGTGCACGCAGTGGCGGCGGACATTTTCTGGTGAATATCGTGTCTGATGCATTCCAGGACAAGAGCCTGATTCAGCGACACCGTTTAATATATGACGCACTGGGTGACGCCATGCAATCAGAAATTCATGCCTTAAGCATTAAAGCCAATACACCGACAGAAGTTACCAATCATTCTTAAATCACAATATGGAAATCTTACTATGAATATTTCACGTCTCACATTAATTGCAACCACCGTCCTGGCAGTCAGTGCCTGTGATCAGGTTCCGCTCAATGAAGATGCAAACCAGGTAATCGCCAAAGCTGTGGAATCTGCTGAAACAATGGCAGATACCAGTGAAGTTGTCGCAACGGTTAACGGTGCCACAATTACCCGCAACCTGTTTGACACCTACAGCCAGCAACGCCAACAGCGCCGCCCGGGCGATCAGGATCCACAAGCCGTACTGGATGAAATTGTTAATCTTGAACTGGCCTTACAGGATGGCATCAAGAACGGTGTCGACAAGCAACCTGAAATCGTTGCACAAGTCACCCAGCAACGCCGTGCGGTCATTGCCAGCGCTGCTATTAAACAACAACTCATTGACAACCCAATTACGGATGAAGAACTAAAAAAGATTTACGATGAAAAAACATCGGGTGCCGGTACGGAGTACAAAGCAAGACATATACTGGTTGAAGATGAGACCAAAGCAAAAGAATTGATCACTAAACTGGATGGTGGTGCAGACTTTTCAGACCTGGCAAAAGAGCATTCGACCGGGCCTTCAGGCAAATCTGGCGGTGATCTGGGTTGGTTCTCCTCACAACAAATGGTCAAACCATTCTCTGAAGCCGCTGCTGCAATGGAAAAGGGCAAATACAGTAAAGAACCGGTTAAAACTCAATTTGGCTGGCACGTTATTTTGCTTGATGATTCACGCGAATCCTCACCGCCACCGTTTGAACAGCTGAAACCTCAATTACAGTCGTTCGCACAAAACGAGCGGATTCAAAACTATGTGCAGTCATTACGTGATAATGCAACCATCGATATTGCTGACACATTCACAAAAGAGGCTAGCCCGGCACCGGCTATAGAAACTGCAGAAGATCAAACACAGGAAGAGACTGCTGAATCTGAAACTTCCGATCAAGAAGAAACCACTGAATCAGCATCTTCCGAGGAAGCACCTGCTGAGGAAGAAACTGCAACGCAGTCTGAATAAAATAAATCTGTAGTAACACCATGAAAAACGCCGCGTATATCGCGGCGTTTTTTTATGCTCAGGGAACTGCTGATTATTTAGTGAACCCTGTAGGAGCGGCTTCAGCCGCGATGAACCCCACAACCTCATCGCAGTTAAAACCACTCCTACAGTATTTGTAGATTATCAAATCAATCTGAAGCCCCAAAGTACTTTGTAGCCGATTTTACCGCAACACCCGATTTAATTTTCGCCCCCATACCACTTAGCACCGCATCAAGCGCACCGAGACAAAACAACACGTTGGGTTTATTGCTGGCAAACCCCATCAAACCAATACGCCAGATCTTTCCGGCCATAGGCCCCAACCCGGCACCAATTTCAAGACTATAGTCATTGAGTAACTGACTGCGCACTGCTGCATCATCTACACCGTCAGGAATACTCACAGCATTGAGCTGCGGCAGGCGGTCACTTTCATTAACAACAAAGGACAATCCCATTGCCTCAATACCGGCACGCAATGCCAGATGATTATCCTGATGACGTTTCCAGGCGTTTTCTATGCCTTCTTCCTGCAAGATGACTAACGCTTCGTGCAAAGCGTACAAACTATTGATCGGCGCAGTATGATGATAAGCACGCTTAGCACCGCCACCCCAATAACCGAGCACCAGATTCAAATCCATAAACCAGCTTTGTACGGTTGATTTACGTTGCTTTACAAATTCGACAGCACGCTCACTAAAGGTAACTGGTGATAAACCAGGCACACAGGACAAACATTTTTGAGTACCGGAATAGACCGCATCCAGCTCCCATTCACTAACTTTTAATGGCGCGCCGCCCAGCGAAGTCACCGTATCAGCAATGATCAGGCAGTCATGCTTATGCGCCAGCTCCGCTAGAGTTTTAGCATCAGAGATCGCACCGGTTGAAGTTTCCGCATGCACAAAAGCCAACACGCGCGTATCTGCATTAGCTTTAAGCGCTGCTTCGACCTTATTACAATCGACTGCACTGCCCCACTCGTCCTCGATCATGACAGCGGTAGCGCCGCAGCGCTCCACATTCTCTTTCATACGGCCACCAAACACTCCGTTCTGACAAACCAACACCTTGTCGCCCGGCTCAACCAGATTAACAAAGCAAGTTTCCATGCCAGCAGACCCCGGCGCAGAAACCGGCATAGTCAGCTCATTGTCAGTCTGAAAGGCATAGCGCAACAAATCCTTCATCTCATCCATCATGCCAACAAAGGC
>JAZGGH010000108.1:0-6947 GCA_036480335.1 Gammaproteobacteria bacterium
ATCAAGTCGGTTGTCCTGTAATTCGAAAAGCGGGTTAAATATATCTCGAGTCATGTGGTTTGTTCTGTGCGTTGTGGAAGATAGCTATTATACTGGGTTTTGGTGAATTAATAGAGATGCCCTTATAACGATGATAGAACCAGGATGATTGCTACTAAAATAATATGAGCCATATGAACCTGGAGTAATATCTTTCACCAGGATTGTTCCACTTTCCGTACCATCTGATTTCCATAACTCGCCACCATGAATGCCATCATCCGCAAAAAAGTACAAATTATTATCGAAAACTGTCAAAGCAGCAGGTGCTGCCCTGGAAAATCCTTTGATTTTCCAGGCATCAAAACCATTACTTGTCCAGAGCCAATATTCATAATAAGACCCCGTTTTAGACCGCGCAGAAAAATAGGCTTGCCCATTAAACTCAGTAATTTCTCCCGGATAATAAGGTCGTGCTGGTGGGGCATCTGCTATAACGCTCACGATTTCCGGATTTGCGTTCGCATTACCTTGAATTGATAACACTGCAATGACCACTGAGATGCATAAAGTAAACAACCCTTTCAACCCTTGACTGATTAGCATAATTTTTCCTTGTTATTTCTATTTTCAAAAAAGATATTAGCGGGGATTTTGATTTGAGGTATCCATGACCGGTCAGTTCCTTACCTGAACATCCCCACTAACCACTCCACCCAGATCACTGCTCAACGTGACTGAACTCGGAGCGCTGGCAATATCAAAGAACACCTGCTGATAAAAACTCTTGCCCGCTTTCCAGCCAATGTTCCCTAATTCTCGCTCAACACCATCAACAGTGATTGTTGCTGTGATGGTCGCCGAACCTGCCGGGCTGGCATCAGACGTGGCGCGTATCCACAGTTTCTTTGAGCCAGTGAAGTAGATCGCATTTTTCAGGGTAACAACATCATTTTCGGCCGGTGGCGGTGTACCTGACTCGCCTTTATAGAAGGCTGGGACAACACTCTCCAGTTTCGTACCATCACTTGAATCCGCTCTGGCAACAATCAACGCCTTGTAGACTCCGGATACGGCAGCAGCATCTGTCGTACTGCAACTGCCTGTCGTACCCGGATGGACGGTACCGATGCTACACAGTGTCGTCCAGCTACCGAAGACTGGCAGTTTCTGACGACCACGAATGGCGACATTGCTCAATACCGTTCCACCTGTATTTGCCACGCTGTATGTCCAGCTAACCGCACCGCCTGTGGCCAGTACAGGCCCAGGTTTGAGCGTGGAATCACCATTGGCACTGATCGCCAGTGTCATGGCAGGATTACCACCTGTAGGTGCATCCGGTACCATGCCCGCATCAATTGCCAGACGCTTCCAGCCCTGGGTCATATCTAAGCACGGGGTAACACCGGTATTCACATTGGCGTTGCTGTCCAGCTTGAATAGGTCAGTGGATTTCTCAGGGCTGAAGGTATGACCCGCAGGCAGCTTGAACTGCATCTGGAAAAATGCCGGTGCGACTTCGGTGAAACTGAAGTGACCACTGGCATCGGTGGTTGTAGTCGTTACCAGATCACCAGTACAGCTTTGCAGTTCCACGGTGATATTCGCCAGACCGGGTTCGCCGGGGCTTTGAATACCATCACCATTGTCATCCCGCCAAACATAGTCACCCATGATGCCGGTGCCAGTTGCTGGCTTAGGTGGGGTGTATTTCCAGAGTTCAGTGCCGTGTATACCGTCATATGCCGCAAAATAAAGGGCACCATTGAATTCCACAAATCTTAGTGGATTAAGCGGGTGAGGCGTTTTGTAATCATACGTATCTGTTTCAGGATGAATTGGACCAAGCATCACAGTTCCGCTCGCGGTTCCATTACTCACCCATAATTCCTCTCCATTGATGCCATCATTCGCTAAAAAATAAAGATAACTATTAATTTGATTCGTTAATCTTATATCGCTCTCCCAAAACCCCTCTCGAATATCTTTAATCAGGTGCGTACCTATTTCAGTACCATCCGAAACCCAAAGCTCTCTGCCATGAACATCATCTCTAGCCTTAAACAGGATTTTTCCGTTTATTATTCCCAAATAAATTGGAAATGAACTATTACTTCCTGGATAAATATCTTTTACAAGATTTGCACGATGTAACGCAGTATCAATTACCCAAAGCTCGTCACCATGATCATTATCTTCAATGCGTGCAAATATTTTATTACCGACAACATCTAAAACAGAATAATCTTCTCCTTCGAACAAAACCCGTGTTCCTGCGTCACTACCATCACTTACCCAACTTGTAGAATTACTTGCATGAAAATAAAAATAATCTCCTGTCTCACGAAATACACTCATAGATCCGTTAGAAAACAAACTTTCAGGGCCAGGTATAGTTTCTGAAACTAGTACTGTTCCGGCACTTGTACCATCGCTCTTCCATAGCTCGTAGCCATACTCTTTGTGATTAGCGATGAAATATAATTCTTCATTAAATACATGTATGTTATTAGTACGCGGATCAAATGCGGCACCCTTTTTATAAATATCTACTACCTGATCAACCTCCTCATTGGCATTCATTTTCCATAATTCTCGGCCTTCTTGACCTCGAGCAATGAAAAATAATTCATCATTTAGAACAACGAAACTTTCTGGGTAACTCCCGTTCGCGCCAGACCTGATATCAGCTACTCGCCTCCACTCATACTGCTGGAATCCAAAATTATCGATAGTCCATAATTCTGTACCTGCATCGTCATCCGAGTTTGAAAAATATGGCTGGCCTTTAAACATCACATATCTGTATTTTTCAGATGGCGTTGGATATTTATACGAACCTAAATTATCAAAATAGCCGAGTGAAATATCATATTTATATAAGGTTTCAATTTTATAAGTCCATGACCTACCAATATCCCAGTTAATCAAAATAAAATAGACATCACTATTTTTTTCAAACAAGTCACTAATATGATAAGTAACATTACCCCATGAACCATAATCTTCATCCTCTGGCGGTAAATACATAAGTGTTTCAAGGTCATTAGCATCTCTAGAGTAAACACTTCCATTTTTTTCGTACAATTCAAGATCACCGACTTTAAATACTTCTAGTGGTGTAGGTGTTATTGGTGGAAGATGACCAAGATCGCCATTAGAATTCAAATAGTATCGTTCATTTCTTGCCGTAAAATGTAACTGCTCATCGATAACTTGTAAGAACTGTGGGTTTGACGATTCCAGTCCCGGCACTAAATCCGCTACCAGCTCCGGATTCGCATTAGCAACACCTTGTATGGATAACGTCGTGATCACGACTGCGGTGAAAATACTTAGTAGACCCTTTAACCCTTGTTTAACAACTCGCATTATGAACTCCGTTATTGTTCGTTGCTTGCCTCTGGCATTACTTGCTTGTTCGCATGCTCATAAAGATGCGTTTGCACAGAAAATCAGTAAACCAGAAGAAGTAATTATTATCGTTATTTAGTTATATTTATACATTCAGTATATATCTATGAATAGACTTTAGCAAACATTGAATGGTGAATTATTTGTGGTTTGCAGAGACTTGTTTTTATTGATATTTCGGGGAGATTCAGCAGTCTGAATCTTCCCTTTATTGTCAGGCTCTTAATTATTCTTTATGATGAAGCAGATTGATTTTTATTGGCAATGAAGCATCGATAAAACAAACTAAAAATTAGTGAAATCAGCCATCAGGGTTTACCGATATAAAATGCATTATACAGTTCTTCAATCTACTCATTTCCTGCGTCCCCTTTAGCGACTATCAGCTTTTTATAACTACCTTCAATCGCTGTACATACAGTTACACAACTGCATGTTTTACCCGCCTGGATAAGACCGATATTACACAACGCTTCCCACTCTCCCAGCGTTGGCAATTTACGTCGACCTATGTTTTTATCCCTGATCGTGAATCCGGTATCTGCAGATTAGTGATACGCATTAGTATTTAAACCTCAAATTAGTGTTAGTAAAGATATACAGCAAACAGCATCGGAATATTTTCCGACAGTCTCATGTTTTATCTTATTACCCCCCCTGGGTATATTTATTATGAGAAATATTCTAGCAACGAGGATACAGAGATGTCAACGATCTGTTTCCATTTGGCGACAGTGGGTGGTAATGAATGCGACCTAGGTAACTAAAAAAGAAAAAGCATCCATCTTCAGTTTTTGTAAATATCTTATCTATTTACATGCCTGGGACCAAGTAGTGCTACGGCGGGGTACTGGTAAGTCTCTGTTTAATAGTGGCCAGGAAGCGATTACGGTTTATGTATCCATGCATATTTGCATTATGAATGCAAATATGCATTAGGTCGGTAAGTCAACCATCGCTGAAGTCCTGCTAACCGCGTACCCAGATGCGATTTATCTGGATCTGGAACGACCAGCAGACATCAACAAACTGACTGATCCTGAATCAAGGGTTTCTGGTCGGCAAAAGAAACCATTCAACCTGATGCAACCTATATTATCGCCCCTGTGGAGAGTGATTACCCGGTAGCAGAAGCGGTGACAGTCATGCCCATCTCTGTATTTGTTGATATGTTTTAATCTGGGCTGCCGGAAAATGCCAACATTCAAGTGTTCAGAAATTGCTCAGGGAGATTGATGCGATTCGTGCAACCAGCCGATGTTACTTATTCTCTTTCTTCTATCCACGCCATCTGAATCGCCTCGAGAATTCTTTCGCCGCAATGCTCCGGGTCATCATTAAACTCATCAAGCGCCATCACCCATTCCATCAGGTCAGTGAAACGCACCTTGAGCGGATCAGCATCAGGATGGGCTTCATCCAGTTCAATGGCAATATCCAGGGTATCGGTCCATTTAAGACTCATGATTGACTCCTAATGATTTTCACTGACCATGTTGATGGTGTATTTGGGGATTTCGATGACCAGGTCTTCATCCGCGACCACGGCCTGACAACTCAGGCGTGAATCCGGGTCCAGCCCCCAGGCTTTATCCAGCATGTCATCTTCAAGTTCGTCGGATTCTTCCAGCGAATCAAAGCCTTCGCGCACATAGACATGACAGGTTGTACAGGCACAGGATTTTTCACAGGCATGTTCGATTTCGATGCCGTGTTGCAGTGCTGCATCGCAAATAGTGACACCAGGCTCAACAGTGATTTCAAGACCGTCAGGACACATATCTTCATTCGGTAAAATAATTAATTTTGGCATGTTTAACCTTATTTAAAATCATCGACGGCATGGCCTGCCATCGCTTTGCGTATGTTGGCATTCATCCGTTTATCGACATAACTTTCACTGGTTTTTTCCAGCTGGCTGATTGCCCGTTTAATGGCACGATGATCATCACCATGACGGGTTGACTGCAAGACGTCTTTTGCTTGTTCAATCTCGGCAAGTTCTCTATTAGAGAGAAATTCAGCCCCATCTTTATTCAATGCCGCAGTGATCGCTTCAAGCACCCTGTCCGCTTCAACCTGCTGTTCACGCAGACGGCGAGCCTGCATATCTTCCTGTGCATTGTCCATGGATGCCCTTAACATGGTTTCGACTTCGTTGTCCGTCAAACCATAGGAAGGCTTAATTTCGATGCGGCTTTCAGCACCGCTGGTCTGCTCAAGCGCAGTAACGCTGAGCAAGCCATCGGCATCCACCTGATAGCTGACTCGAATTCTTGCAGCGCCTGCTGTCATGGGTGGAATACCACTCAGGGTAAATCGCGCCAGAGAACGACAGTCATTCACCAGTTCGCGTTCTCCCTGCACCACATGCAACGACATCGCCGTTTGACCATCCTTGAAGGTGGTAAATTCCTGCGCCCGTGCAACCGGGATGGTGGTATTTCTGGGGATGATTTTTTCAACCAGACCACCCATGGTTTCTACACCTAGAGATAATGGAATTACATCCAGCAAGAGTAAATCATCTTCAGTGGCATTGCCCGCGAGTACATTCGCCTGTATCGCTGCACCCATGGCAACTACCCGGTCAGGATCAATATCCACATGTACCGGTTTACCAAAAAATTCGGCAACACTATCGCGCACCTGTTTTACACGTGTTGAGCCGCCGACCATAACAACATCGTCAATGATGTCAGCGCGAATACCTGCATCGCGTAAAGCTCGGCGACAGGGTGCCAGGGTTTTGCGTATCAGAGGTTCCAGCAAAGCATTCATCTGTTGCCGAGATAATTCACCCTGCCATTGACTGCCATCCATTCGGGTGACGTTTACCGCTACACGATCTGCCTCTGTCAGCCCCTCTTTCGCAGCGCAGGCAGTTAACAACAAGTCACGTTGACGCGCATGATCAATAGCATCATCCATACCCGCCTGCTCCATGAACCAGGCAGCAATAATCTGATCCATGTCATCACCGCCCAGAGCAGAATCACCCGCTGTCGACAGCACTTCAAAAACGCCTTTATTCAGACGCAGAATAGAAATATCAAAAGTACCGCCACCCAGATCATATATCGCAACAATGCCTTCATCACGCTGATCAAGACCGTAAGCCAACGCAGCGGCGGTGGGCTCATTCAACAAACGCAACACATTCAGGCCAGCTATTTTAGCAGCATCTTTAGTTGCCTGACGCTGAGCATCATCGAAGTAGGCGGGTACAGTGATCACGGCACCCACCAGCTCACCGCCGAGGGTTTTTTCAGCACGTTGTTTCAGTGTTGCAAGAATTTCTGCAGACACCTGTACCGGACTAACCTCTGCCGCAACTGTTTTTATGGCGGGCATACCATCGGATTTATCTGTCACAAAATCGTACGGCATCAAACCCGCCAGCGATTGTATATCACCAATACCTCGCCCCATCAGGCGTTTAATCGAAACAATCGTATTCTGTGGGTCAGTGACAATATGCTGTTGCGCAGCGTAACCTGTTTCTACTGAACCTTCTTCAAGATAGCGCACGATAGAAGGCAGACTGTGTC
>JAZGGH010000109.1:0-5288 GCA_036480335.1 Gammaproteobacteria bacterium
TTATATCATTGGCTATTATAGTCAAGTGAGGCCCCATCAACATAATGAGGGTTTAGCACCCAATATCGCTGAAAAAATATACTGGGAAAAATACTAATCCGTGGCCAATATTACTTGACCACTACACCTGCAACATTTTATTCACGTGCTCAACGCGCCCCTTTGCTTGCGGTGATGCGTTATCCATTTGCTGAAGCTTGTAACACACGCCATCACTGGCGATGCCACCACCAGCAAAGTGGCCTCAATTTTACGGTGTTTCAGGGGTGGAAATGAGAACGATGTTTGGGTACAGTTTGTATAGGCAGTCTCTTATTTAATTCCGCTTAAGTAATTGAACTATATAAATAAACCAAGAGATTACCTTCTTTTTGGTGAAATATTCGGGCTAAACTGGTGTATTGTCGGAGCATAAAGTTACCGTTTAGGTAAATCGCGCGAATTTTCCGCATGAGCAGAAAATTCTGTATTTTAAAATGGGTGTAAATTTAGGTTTAACGGGTATGGCGGATAGCAATTTTATCAATGAAATCAAGAGGCGACGCACGTTTGCTATCATCTCGCACCCGGATGCGGGTAAAACCACGTTGACTGAAAAACTCCTCCTGTTCGGTGGTGCGATTCAGTTGGCGGGGACGGTAAAAGGCCGCAAAGCTTCTCGCCATGCGACTTCGGACTGGATGCAGATGGAAAAGGAACGCGGTATTTCCGTGACTTCCTCAGTCATGCAGTTTCCCTATAAAGAGTCCATGGTGAATCTGCTGGATACACCAGGACATGAGGACTTTTCCGAGGATACCTATCGTACGCTGACGGCTGTGGATTCTGCGTTGATGGTGATTGATGTAGCCAAAGGGGTCGAGCAACGTACCATCAAACTGATGGAAGTCTGTCGCCTGCGTACCACGCCGATTATGACCTTTATCAACAAGCTTGATCGTGAAGGCAAAGAGCCGATTGATCTGCTGGATGAAGTCGAAGAGGTGCTGGATATTGCTTGTGCTCCGGTGACCTGGCCCATTGGTACCGGCAAGCGTTTTCGGGGTATCTATCATATAGAGCAGGATCGGATATATCTGCATACCTCCGGCGATAACAGTAAGATCCGCGAAGTCGAGACACTCGACGGACTGGATAATCCTGAGCTGGATAACGCGCTCGGGATGCAGGCGCAGGAACTGCGTGAAGAGATTGAGCTGGTGAAAGGTGCCAGCCATTCTTTCGACAAAGAGGCGTATCTGCAGGGCAAGCTGTCACCCGTGTTTTTTGGTTCGGCTATCAGTAACTTTGGTGTGCAGGAATTGCTCGACTATTTTGTGGAGCATGCACCGCCCCCGCAGGCTCGTGAAACCAACACTCGGAAGGTAGATCCCCACGAGGAAAAACTCAGCGGTTTTGTTTTTAAAATTCAGGCCAATATGGATCCGCAACACCGTGATCGTATTGCCTTCTTTCGTGTCTGCTCTGGCAGTTACACCAAAGGTATGAAAATGCGCCATGTACGTATTGGCCGTGATGTGCAGGTTGCCAACGCCATGACCTTTCTGGCATCTGATCGTGGTCAGGTTGAAGCAGCCTGGCCGGGCGATATTATTGGTCTGCACAATCACGGCACGATTCGCATTGGTGATACCTTTACTCAGGGTGAAGAGCTGAAATATACGGGTATTCCTAACTTCGCCCCAGAACTATTTCGGCGCGCCGTATTAAAAGATCCGCTGCGCATGAAAGCCCTGCAGAAAGGTCTCGAACAGCTCAGTGAAGAGGGCGCTACACAATTGTTTCGTCCCTTCAGGAATAACGATTTAATTCTTGGCGCTGTGGGTATTCTGCAGTTTGATGTGGTTGAACAACGCTTGCGTGATGAATACAAGGTGGAATGTTCGTTTGAAAATATTTCGGTGGCGACTGCGCGCTGGATAGACTGCGATGATGAGAAAATGCTGGAGCAGTTTCGGCAAAAGGCAAATGATAATCTTGCACTGGATCAGGCGGGCGAGCTTGTATATATAGCGCCGACACGTGTCAATCTCGATCTGGCGATGGAACGTTGGCCTGATGTGCGTTTCCTGGCGACACGAGAAATTTAGTCCGAGGATTAAAGCCCTTTGTACCCGAGTCTACTTTTTGGCTTCGGGTGCGAAAATAACTCGCACAGGCGCCAAAAAGTAGACTCGGGTACAAAGGGGGTGTTACAGGTTGCTAACAATTAACTATTTCTGAGCTTTTATGACATTATCTTCGATTAATCCGTTATCTGCAGAAGCTGTTGATGAATTTCTGGCGCAGTACTGGCAGAAAAAACCACTATTGATTCGTCAGGCCCTGCCAGATATTACCTCGCCATTAACAGCAGATGAACTGGCGGGGCTTGCCTGTGAAGAGGATGTCAATGCCCGGCTGGTGATTGAGCATGTCGATCATGCTGCCGATGAGAAGCCCTGGTCGGTAGAATACGGCCCATTCGATGAAAGCCGTTTTGCCAGCCTGCCAGAATCACACTGGTCTTTGCTGGTTAGCGATGTTGAAAGGCATGTTGAAGAAGCGGCGGCATTATTACAGCGTTTCCGTTTTATTCCCGATTGGCGGCTGGATGATTTAATGATCAGTTATGCACCGCTGGGTGGCTCCGTCGGACCACATACCGATGCCTATGATGTGTTTCTGTTACAGTTGCAGGGCCAGCGGCAATGGTCGATCAATTGTGATTTTGATCAGGCACAACTGGAAAATACCGAGTTATCGATATTAAAAACATTCACCGCTGAACAACAATGGATACTTGATGCAGGCGATATGCTGTACCTGCCTCCGAATGTTGCACATCATGGAATTGCCAGATCTGGTAATGCGGAAGGCTGTATGACTGCATCAATTGGCTTTCGAGCTCCTACGGTCAATGCGATGATCCAGGGTTTTTCTGACAGGCTTGCGAACCATATCGATGATACTTTGATGTATGCAGATCCGGAACTTAAGTCGCAGATACACTCGGCAGAAATAACGTCCGGTGCCATTGATAAAATAAAGCAGCTGTTACAGGAACAGTACCTTATCAATACGGAAAATGTGCAACGCTGGATAGGTGAATTTAGCAGCGAGCCAAAAGTTTCTGCACCGGAATTCGCAGGAAAGCAGTTATCCAGCTTTGAGGTGTTTTGCAAAGCTATACAAAACAATTGCCTGCAACAATCCAGTGAGTCCAGTTTCCTGTTTAGCAGAACCCGGCAGGGCGCTTTGTTATTTGTTGATGGAAAAAGTTACCCAATGAGTGTAGATCTTGCTGAAACTCTCTGCCAGCACTCCATCGACATAGCGAAACTGATCAATAATACTGATGTCTGTATGCAACAAGTGATGCTTGATTTATATCATCAGGGGGCCCTGGTGATTCCCGAGAGCAAGAATGACTGAGCCACAAATTATCATTGCTGACTGGCAAACAGATAATGCCATATTAAAGCAATTACGCCGTATTGTTTTTATTGAAGAGCAATCAGTTCCAGAAGAGCTTGAGTGGGATGAACAGGATGCAACGGCCATCCATTTCCTCGCCAAAATCGAAAATACTGCAGTCGCTACAGCCCGATTAACCAGTACAGGGCAAATAGGGCGCATGGCTGTATTAGAAAAATATCGACGCCAGGGTATTGGGTCAGCATTGTTGCGCAAAGTGCTTGAAACTGCAGCCCGAAAGAATATCGAACATATGTTTTTGCATGCACAAGTACAGGTAGTCGATTTTTATAAAAAATCTGGATTTGTAGAGCGAGGGGAGCTATTTATGGATGCAGGTATTCTTCACCGGGAGATGCAACGGTAAGTGTCTTGTCGCGTAAAATGCAAGCCAGGATTCAGAGCAAAGCAGAGGTTTTAAGGGTGCAGTAACATCTGCTTGTCATCACCGTTACCGCACCCTTATTAGAATGTATCAGCCAACTAACTCCAACGAAAAGGCTGATGATAGAGGTTCCCTGATGACTACTCAGGAACGCCCTGCCAGAGCATTTCATACCCTAGCTCGTAGGTGTCGTCACAGAAATTAGCCAGCCCGTCAAATTTTTCCTTGAACAGTTTATCAGCATGGGATTTTTCATGTTGTTCGAAAGACTTCCAGAAAGTAACAATGGCCAGTTCACCCTGCTTGATTTTTGCGGCTGCGCTTTTTTTATCCGGGGTTGCACCAACGCTACCTTCTTCAGAAACAAAACCGGAGTATTTATACACCTGGCCGGCAATGAATCCGCCTTTGTCATCGCCGTAATTATTTTTCACGACGTTGCACATTTCACCCAGTGCCAGTTCAACATCTTCGACAGTCACACCATCTTTCAGGTCAACAACATTGAACATCATGACACAACCGAAAGGAATATTAATTGGTTCAAACATAGGGCAGATCTCCGTATTTGTTAAAAGCGTATAAGCAGGGTAATGATAACCTGTTAACAGGAAGGAAAAACCGTTGTTTTATAGGTAAGATACTATTGGTGCGAAGCGAAGTTTATTGGCAAAAAAGTCCTGATACAGGCCTGAATGGATAAAACCGGTACAACCTTCCCACGAAAACCGTGGGAAGCTGCGCCGAGGCTGCCGTTACTGCCCGGTATAAAAACTCGCTTCATCATCCTTGATACGCTGAGACTGATAAAAGCTCTGTACCGAGACATCACGCCGGATAGCGCCAGTGCCAGCAGTGAGGGTGCGGGTACAGCTCACGGTTTCCGCTGGAACGAGGGTGTCAAAAATACAGGCACGACTCCATTTTCCCTTTACGGGTGAACGATCACGATCAAAAACGCGTACCTTGTTTAGCACAAAGGGTCCGGTGTTGGTGACGGTGTAGGTGTAGGCCAGGTTATCGTTTGCTGTCAGAGTCACACCCGGTGATGCGTTGTCGTCATCAGTGCCATTGAGTAACACCTGCAAAGAAAGCGCCGGTGCGCTGGTATCGGCACCGCCGACATACCAGGCAGCAGTGCCAACGATCAGTCGGTCGCCATTCTTATCAAGTCCCTGGGCAGAGAGCAGGATTTTGGCGGGCCCCGCTGCAATCAGGCTGCTGCTGGAACAACTGGCAGTGTTGCTGCCGGTGATATTGCCCAGCGCACACAGCAGCGTCCATTTACTGTCACGCACAGGCTGAATCTGTTTGGCATATAGGCGAACCCGGCTGGCCGTTTCATCACCCGTGTTGGTGATACTGTACTGCCAGTTAGCCGGGCTGCCGCTGTTAGGTAGAGCAGGGCCAGGTTTGGGCAGTGTGTCGTTGCCGTTGATGGTGGCGC
>JAZGGH010000110.1:0-14868 GCA_036480335.1 Gammaproteobacteria bacterium
CTGACACACTCAGGTCAACACCCGATACATGCCAGGGACTCTTGATACCCAGTATCTGGGCGTATAAGTCTTTGTCTCTCATCCTCTATACAGTAAACTACCCACTCGATCAGGGGAAGAGCCTAAATAGGGGGTTATATGTTATTTTGCTGGCATTGCAATCTTTTCACCCATTTTAACTGCTGCATCAGCTTCCAGGTTATCCAGCCAGTCAATCCTGTCGTTCTGGAACAGGACAATGATGGTCGAGCCCATATTGAAGCGCCCCATTTCTTCTCCGCGATCCAGATGAATATTCTGATGTCGGTAATCTGTACGGATGATATCTGAACCATGGGGTGGCGTGACCAGCCCTGCCCAGACCGTTTCAATGGCGGCTACAAAAATAGCACCGACAAGAACCAGTGCCATTTTTCCGTGCTCTGTTTCAAAAATGGCGACCAGCCGTTCATTACGAGCAAACAGTCCGGGTATGGTGCGGGTAGTATGTGGGGCAACACTGAATAAACGCCCCGGGACGTAAATGGTTTCCAGTAAGCGTCCGGAAATGGGCATGTGCAGACGGTGATAATCCCGTGGTGACAGGTAAATGGTGGTGAAACGACCGTCTTCAAACTCATTTGCAAGCTGTTTGTTACCACCGAGCAGAGCGTTTGTGGTGAAATCAAAACCCTTAGCCTGGACCATTGCATCCAGTTGGATGGAACCCATCTGGCTGATTCTGCCATCTGCTGGACTGATGATGCTATCTGAATTTGAATCTAGCGGTCTGACTTCCGGTTTCAAAGCACGCGTGAAAAAGGCATTGAAATGCTCAAAATCTTCAGGGCGGTTACGCAGAGGTTCATCCCAGTTGATGGCAAAGATCTGGCTAAAAATCTGGATGAAGTGATTCTTGAACCAGGGTGCACGAATACGGGTGATCGCCAGCATGGCTCTTGATAAGGCATGATGCGGGAGCAGGTAAAGCGGTAGTGATTTGGCTTTGTCAGCGAAAGATGAGTTATTCATATCAGACTTTCAGGGTATTCCGGCACGTTTGACAATGGCTTTTACCGGCAGGCTTTCACCATTAGCAAAGTAGAGACGAAAATAGACGGTATCGCCAGCCTCTAATGCTTTTTCAGGGGCGGGCATCATTAAATGAAAGCCGCCAGGTTTCAGTTCCAGTTTTCCATGGGCCGGAATAGAAAGCTTGTCCTGATGCAGCATTTTTGCCACACCATCAATTACCTCGCTTTTATGCATCATGACATGGCTAAAATATTTACTGACGACGAATTCCAGCTCACGGCCTTTATCGCTCTGGTTTTCAATTGTCAGATAGGCCGCCAGCATGGCAGCGCCTGGTGGTGCTTCGCGGACCCAGACATTGCTAATGATGAGGCCATTGTCTGTATCTGGTAGAGCATCTGCCAGTACGATTGATTGAAAGCCGAGATGAAGGGCGAGCAGGGGTAACAGGTATTTAATCATTGACTAGCCCATACCATGCTTGAATCAAAGGTAGATCATGGGCAATATTATCAGCTTTATGGGGAGCGCCGAAAACGGCTCGAAAATGTCCCTCTGGGTCGAACAATAAAAGAGCGGCACTGTGATCGACAAGGTAGTCCTCAGATGATTTTTCTTCGACCCGGGCGTATATGATGCCAAGTTGACGAGAGAGTGCGAGTAATTCATTTTCACTGCCGGTAACGCCAATGAAGTCGTTATTGAAATACTGGACGTAATCTGAAAGTTGCTGGCCATTGTCGCGCTCAGGGTCGACGCTGATAAAGACCACCTGAGGTATCATGGTTGAAGAGGGCGTAGAGGCCATTATCTTTATGGATGCAGCCAGATCCTGCAGTGTCGTAGGGCAAATATCAGGGCAATGGGTGTAACCAAAAAAGAGAAAACTCCAGTGTCCTTTGAGATTTTCCAGCGTAAAAGCTTCTCCGCTTCCCGTGGAGAGCTGGAAAGGCTGGATTGCACGACCCTCGGGTAGCAGTGTTGCCTGTGTCAGCTCAGGAGGTATGACCGGGGTCGGGCGAAAAAAGACTAGCCAGATGATCGCAGCTATCAGAATGCCGGGTATAATCCAGATGGCTTCGCGCGCGATTGAGTGATTTGAGTTATTCATTTCAATATTATTTCATATTTCAGCACAAAGTGTTGCAGTACAGGATATCAACAAACATGTCAGTCAAAGTAGACAAACAGGCAGTGATGAGTGATTTACAGACGCTGCGCGATTTAGTGCGCTGGGGAGCCAGTCTGTTTAATCGGTCTGAGCTGTTTTATGGTCATGGTACAGACAATGCCTTTGATGAGGCTTTGATGCTGGCCTGTCATGTGCTTTCGTTGCCACCCGTATTGCCGCAGGGTTATCTCGAAAGTCGGCTTACATGCGATGAGCGTATTGCCATTGCCGAAATTTTTGAACTGCGCATCCAGACACGTAAACCTGCAGCTTATTTAACCGGAACAGCCTGGTTTGCCGGACTGCCTTTTCTGGTGGATGAGCGTGTGTTGGTGCCTCGTTCACCACTGGCTGAACCTGTTCTGCAGGGATTTTCCCCCTGGCTGGAGCCAACATCCGTAGAGCGGATTCTGGATCTTTGTACGGGCAGTGGTTGTATCGCGGTTGCCTGCGCGATTGCTTTCGATAATGCCAGTGTACATGCGACAGATATATCGGAAGATGCGCTTGCAGTTGCCAGACATAACATCGATCAGCATGGTCTGGAAGACTGGGTGACACCGATACAGTCTGATCTTTTTGATAAGCTGAATGGCTATCGCTACCAGTTGATTATTTCCAATCCGCCCTATGTTTCACAGCAAGAAATGCTTGCCTTGCCGCAAGAGTATCATCAGGAACCCGGTTTAGGTCTGCAGGCCGAGGATGAGGGTTTACAGATTGTCATCCGCATTCTGGCGAATGCTGCAGATTATCTGGACGACGATGGTATTCTTGTGGTGGAAGTGGGTAACAGTCAGGAAACGCTGGAAGAGCGTTTTCCTGATGTGCCATTTGTGTGGCTGGATTTTGAGAATGGCGGCCATGGCGTGTTTTTGCTTGAGGCACAACAGTTGAATAATTATCGCAGGGCTTTTCAGGCTGCGTTGTAACAGAGGGAACGACCGGTCTGTTTAACAGGATCAATAGATCAGGCTTTCCGATCAAATTTCCCCGCGCAGATATCCCGGTACAGGCCATCCAGTGTGTCGGCGATGGCACTGTATGAACGATATTGTTCTACATATTGTCGTCCGCGCTTGCCCATTTCCTGCGCGGCTTGCGGATTATTGATAACCTTGACAATGGCTTCGGCAAATTCGGTTTCATCCCAGTCAACACAATACCCGGCGTTACTTTCTTCTATTACCTTGCGTTGATCGGGGTGGTTATTAGCGACGACCGGCTTTGAAAACGCCATGTATTCAACCAGCTTGGTTGGCGAAGTGGAATTCAATATGGGGGTTGGGTAAAACGGAGAAACACAAACCGTGGCATTGTTGACATATTGCCAGGCTTCATCCAGCGGCAGAAAGCCGGTCATTACAATTGAGTCGCTGATGCCCAGTTTTTCTGCTTCATCCAGCAGCCGTTTTTCATCTTCTTCATCCTGGCCGCCACCGACAAAATATAATTTTGCATGCGGAATTTTGTCGACTACCTGTTTATGTGTGCGTACCAGGAATTCGAGTTTTCTGTCTTTCACCAGTGTACCCAGATACAGAACTATCGTTTCATCAGTTTTCTTCGTTTCATCTGCAGACCAGTCTGCCAGGCTCTGCAATGATACGCCCATTGGAACCGGAGTGATTCGTTCGGGGTTAACGCCGTTTGCGACCACATCGGCTTTCATCTGGTCGCTTTGCACAAACACATAATCCGCTGCTGGCATGATGATTTTATAAAGAACGAATTTTAGAAAATATCCGCGCAGTCTGTCGAGTAATGGAAATGGGGATTCGCCGTCATTGACTCGATATAGATACATTTCAGGGAAGGGAAATGAGAGCCAGAAAATGAAGCGGGTTCGGGTCAGTTTGGCGGCAATCAGCCCGGTAATGGCAGCAAAAAACTTGTCGCGTACCTGAATGAAGTCGTACTGTTTTTTGCGTGCCTGTGGAATAATGCTCAGATCTACCCGAAAACCCAGTAATTGTTTTTTCAGTTTGGAGACTATACCCGCCCCCCTGTCAGTAGCGCCCACCCAGGCTGAGCCACCGTCCCATTCCGTTTTATAGGCTTTATCTACAGGATCTTTTGACTGGAAAATCCAGTCAATGACATGTTGACGTTGTTTGAGCTCTTTGGCAAACAGAACCACAGTATCCGGCCGAAAGGGTGGAAAAGGCTCTCTGAGCAGGAATAAATATTTGAGGTCTGATGCTTTCATGTGATGTTCTATCGGTCGAAATGCACAATCAATGAGAAATAATGATTATATATGTGGATTGAGGATGAAGAGAGTTATATAAGTGTCTATTATATATGGATAGTTTTTCATTGGAAAGTGATTTACCATTCTCTTTGTCAATAACTGAAGGCGATGATCTGGTTCAGATGTAGTAAAGAGAAGCTATGTTCTGCCGATTAGCAGGCAGCCTCATTAAAATACTGATCTAGCTATAGGGCACCTCTATTAATCGTCTTTTCGCCCGATTTCGGCGTTGGATGAATTTTTGCGATCCTCATGTATGCCTTATACACTGCGGTTCTCAAAATCATCCGCCTTGAACTCAGACGAAAGATCCTGATTAATCGAGGTACCCCTAATAGTATTAGTTGAAGGAAGTACCCACGCTCAGGAGAACTGGGCCAGATAAAGTTGCATTGAATTATGAATGATATGATTTTTGTTACCGGCGCTTCCCGTTCGGGCACGACGATGCTGAGTCGGATTCTTGGCCAGCATAGCCGGGTTGCCGGGCTGAAGGAATTGCATTGCTTTGGTGATCTTATTGATCCAAACCGGTTGCAGAGTGCGTTATCCCGGGTGGAAGCAATCGATTTATCGACCCGCCTGATCGCCAGAAGCAAACGGGATGTGTGGGGCAGTGTAGAAGAAGAAGACAGGGTTGAAGCGACCGGGTTTCTAGAACATCTTACTGATGGTGATTTAACCGCCGACAGTATTATTTCATCCACGTTGAGCCAGATTGCAGAAAACGCGGGCAAAGAAATTCCCTGCGAACAGACACCGCGCAATATCTTCTATGCACAACGTCTGCTGGAAGCCTTTCCCGAGCTTAAGATAGTCCATATCGTGCGTGATCCACGCGATGTGCTGGCATCACAGAAGAATCGCTGGCAACGAAAACGTCTGGGCGGGAGTAATATTCCCTGGTCGGAAATTATTCGTGTCTGGTTTAATTACCACCCGTATACCATTACAAAAATGTGGCTCAAGGCAAACCGGCTGGCTTTGCAGTTACAGGATCACGATAGATTTTATATGCTGCGTTTTGAAGATCTGATTGAAGACCCGCAGACACAGGTTGAAAAAATATCCGGCTTTCTAGGGTTGTCCTACGAAAAAATCATGCTGGATATTCCTCAGGTGGGTTCTTCTCACAGTGATAACACGGAACAGCAAACCGGCGTCAGAAAGAGCACGCTGAATCGCTGGAAAACAGTCTTGAGCAGTGGTGAAGTGATTGTTTGTGAAAAACTGGCAAAACCTTTGATGGATCAGTTTTCTTATCCGCTTAGCGCGAAGGGTGGTGCGCTCGATTCATCAGTCATTATGCAGGTTCTGAAATACCCACTGCATGCCGCAGGGGTTTTATTGTCAAATCCTCGGCGTGCCTGGATTCAGTTTCAGGCTGTTTTAGGGAAATCAAAATAGTGACAGGAAGGGAATAGTCATGATTGCACAACTTGATAAAGAATACATGCAGTTCAGTAAGCGTTTTGCTATACGCCGAGTGGCGAGTTATCTATTGTTTGAAGGTCGCCCACATACGACAAAGGGTCAATGGATAAACCCGTTTGTACGGGGTTTTCTGAATATACTGGCTGCGATACCCGGAAATTCCCATGCTGACCGGCCTATCTATATTACCGGTCTCGGGCGTTCCGGAACAACGATTCTTGGCAAGCTGCTTTCCCTGCATAAGGATGTCGGCTTTCTCAATGAACCCAAGTTAATGTGGGCGATGGCGGATGCGAAAACTGATGTGTGTGCTGATTATGTGAGTGCGGGTGGCCGCTTCTGTCTTGAAGCCGTTGATGCACAGCCGGATACAGCAAGAATGGTTAACCGTATCCTCAGTCGTTATACCCGCCTGGTCGGGGTTAGCCGAGCCGTGGATAAATACCCAGAGTTTATTTTCAGAATAGATTATCTGAAGGCCACACTACCTGATGCAAAGATTATCTTTATTGCTCGCAATGGTATTGATGCCGTGGCATCCGTTGCTAACTGGTCGCAGGTAAAGGGTGTACAGAAAGATGGGCAGGTTGATGACTGGTGGGGACGCGGTGATATAAAATGGACGTATCTCTGTGAACAGATACTCACGGTTAATCCGGATTATTCGGATGTGGTCAATCTTGGCCTGAATAAAATCGATCATGCGAATCGCGCTGCGCTGGAATGGATCGTGACAATGCGGCAGGGCTTGCAGGCAGTGGAAAACAATCCGGATTTGGTATACCGGATTAATTATGAAGAGTTGGTTGAGAAACCCAGAGAACAGCTGACGCAATTGATGCAGGCCTGCGAGCTTTCTGTTTCCGATACGGTACTCGACTATGCTGAAAAATCCCTCTATACCCTGAGGAAAAAACCCATGCCCGATTTGCATGCGCCTGTTGCCGCTCTGTTTGAGTCAACGATGCGGGAAATGGGGTATGGCGACATGCTTGAGTAACAAAAATCCTGATTGACAGGGAAAAAGTCTACCCTGACTTATCCAGATAAATAATTCCATGCAAATGCAGATTCCTGTTTAGCGGAAATAATTGATATTCATCAAATAGTTGTATAGATGATCAATTTTTGCTAGCTAGTCTGTTGGCAGAATGTCCTAATTTTGTTAAAATCAGTGTCAAGAAGTCAGTTTTTGCCTGTTTATATACAGAGTTGAAACGCAAATGGCTCGATATTTATATAATTTATTATTGTAATAATGATTTTTAGCTTTTGGGGTGATTCTGTGTTTTTTTTGTTTAAACAGCATATTTTTCGCAAGCTAATTTTTATTCTGTCTTGTTCCTTTTTTGTGTCTGCTTCGTTGCCCGTTGCTGCACAGGTAGGCTTTAAGGATGTCACACAAAGTTCCGGAATTATCCGGCATTCGGAAAGCTGGGGTGCTGCCTGGGGTGACTGGAATGGTGATTTACGCCCTGATTTCTGGGTCGGAAATCATCGCAACAGACCCGATATTTTTCAAAATAATGGCGATGGGACATTCAGCAATGTAACTTTGCAAATCGATCGATCCAGAACTTTTCTGAATAGTCCGAGGACAGATACCCACGGTGCCGCCTGGGCTGATTTTGATAATGATGGAGATCAGGATCTGGGTGTTACAACCACAGGTGCTGGTTTTCGCTTTATGGAAAATATGAGTAATGCCTGGTTGCTGGATCAGGCCTGGATTTATGAGATTCAGGATGACCATGCTGGTCGCCTGCCTGTCTGGTTTGATTTCACCCGTGATGGTTTACTTGATGTTGCTCAGGTGACTAAGGTGCCCGCCAAAATGCGCCAACAGAATCCTGGCGTAACCGCTTTTTCTGATATCAGGGAGGAACTGGACGTCAGCTGTCAGAATAACAACTATGCCCAGATTTCAGATCTGGATAGCGACGGTTATCTGGAATTTATTTGTGGCAAGGAAGGCACTTTCCCGCAAAATATCTACAGTACCCATACCTTACCTTTCGAGGATGTTACCTCTATTGTTCCTGAAATCGGCAATATCAATGATACGGTCATAGCCGATTTCAATAATGATTTACGGCCAGACTTCTTCTTTACACGTGGGCGCCTGAGACCGACGCAGGCCAGGAAGGTGGCAGCTAATCTGACAGAAGCCTGGGTTGTCTCATCAGTGATTACAGGTTCGAAAGGATTCAGTTTTCAGGCAGAGGGTCCGGTTGTTATTACGATGGATTCTGAACAACCTGAATTTATTGCCGAAGACGTGTCCATTGGTCATGACAATATGCAGCCTGCCGAACTCCCGTTCATTCTGGATCCGGCTGCTGTGTCTGGTATGGCGACCAACAACGATATCAATATTGGCTATGATACGAGTACTCAGACATGGACAGTTATGCTTGCTGCTGGAGGCAAAGGTCGAGAGAGTATCAGTGTGTATTTTACTGCAGGCGCTGCTTCGATTTCGAATGTGTCCGGTATTGGTCTTACGCCCAATGATGAGCCAATGAATCCTAAACTGTTGTTAAATACGGGCGATGGTTTTCAGGATGCTCAGCAGATAGGTTTAGGTATGCCAGTATCCTGCAACAGTGTGACGACGGGTGATTTTGATAACGATATGGATATTGACCTGTATCTAGTTTGTCGTGGCAGTGTTGAAAACATTGCCAACCTGTTTTATGAAAATCAGGGTGATGGTACGTTCAAAATACAGCAATCACATGGGGCAGAAGGGGCTATTGGCCTGGGTGTGAGCAGTGGTGCGGGTACCGGTGAAAGTGTTGTCAGTGCCGATTATGATCTCGATGGCAAACTGGATTTACTGGTGACTAATGGTTTACGCCTGATGAAAAGTGTTAGAACGGGTGGGCCGGTACAGTTGTTTCAAAATACTACAGAGAACAGTAACCACTGGGTTGAGCTGGATCTGGTTGGTACTATTTCAAACCGTGACGCGACTGGCGCAAAAGTGATTGCAGTCGCGGGTGATGTTACTCAGATGCGCGAACAGAATGGCGGATACCATCGCTGGTCCCAGAATGACAGACGCATTCATTTCGGTCTTGGAATAAATACCCAGGTTGATATCATCGTCCGTTGGCCAAATGGGGCGACGGAGTTTTTTGCCGACCTGCAGGCAGATCAGTTGTATCGTGTTGTAGAAGGAGGTACCGGGACACCTGTGGTTCTTGATCCGGTTCCGGCATTTGCGGCACCACAACCCAGCGATGAATGTACCGCTCCTGCGTATGATGTCGCAGTCGATCGAGCCCTGTTTATCTGGAAAGACTGTGAAACGGGTATCTGGAGTGTGCGGGCAGTCACCGGAGATAACAGTGCGGCGGGGTATTCAGGCCAGATTACTGCTACTCAGAATTTCAACGAGCTGTCGCCAGTGCAAATAGACGCATCTGACAGTGTTGTGAATACGCATTCGGCGAAGATCAGTTTCCTGATGTCTGCCGAAGAGAATGGCGAAGATGGTTTTGATTTTTCATTTCCTGTAGATGCGGCTACCTGCTTCGAGGCAATATTGCCGCCAGGGGCCCAGGTGTTGCTGGGTGGTAAGGCAATACCGCTACCGGCTACATTTGATTTTGAGAATTATGCGCCCTGTGTTGAGCAGAAGCCGATGCTAGAAATCACCGGGTTTAGCCTGCATGTTTCAGTCAATTCGCTCACGGCTGCAAAGCCCGGGCCGGTGCTTGTTGCAGGGGAGGCTTTAGAGTGGACCTATACCGTTACCAATACAGGAAATACGCCTCTACAGGATATTATTGTCTCAGGCAGAGAAAAGTTACCTGTGTTCGGAAGCTGGGAAGAGCTGTGTACGATCAGTGCTGTAGCTGTTGGTGAGAGCGCCAGTTGCCAGAGCGAGGCTGCGTCGGTTGCTGTTGAAGGTCATTATTTGTCTCTGAATAAGGCTGCCACAGTGACTGGTGACTTTAGTGTGCTGGAAAAAGCCTTTTATCAGGGACAGCAGATAACTACAGGCTCACCGGGGCTGGCAATGGCAATTCTTGCCAATAATCAGTCGGTGCTCAAACCAGGACCGATATTTCAAGCTGATGAGCTGATCAACTGGGTGTATGTATTGACCAATACGGGCGATACTATTTTGACAAATATAGAGGTAAAAAGCCGACAAAAGGCACCTGTCCTGGGTAATTGGGAGGTGCTTTGTTCGCTAGCCAGTATTCCTGTTGGTGAATCTGCCAGTTGTATCTATTCATCACCTGCCATTGATGGAAGATATATCTCCCTTGTTGTTGCGCGTGCGTCGGCTTCGGTCGAAGCATTATCCAGGGTGTTTTATCAGGCCAGAGAATCACAGCCACCGCCTGTCGATCCGTCATTGTTGATGTTGGCAGTGTCTGCAAACGGACAAGTCACTTCCAAACCAGGGCCTGTTTTTCAGGTCGGTGAGACTGTCGACTGGATTTATAGCGTGACTAATCAGGGCAACACCTTGCTGGAAAATATTGAAGTGCATGGCCGGCAGAAACTGCCAATAGTTGGCGATTGGGGGATTCTATGCCTGATTGATCAGATTCCCGCAGGCGAGATCCGATTCTGTCAATTACAGGAAGCGGCGACTGAGGGCATCAATAAGCGCCTGATATGGATAAATGCGAAGGATAACCAGCTTTCAGATCTGACATTTTATCAGGGACAATAAGGCGAATTGTAGATTTTGTACTAACCCGGCGTTTTTTGCAGATATGAGCGTATATCTGCCTTCAGTATTTGTCTGTGAGGCCGAGATTGTGAACAGGTTCGTAGCTTGAAAGTAATCCAGATATTACTGTGCCGGGATTAACAATAAGTTGCAGTTAGATAATTCAAGTTAAACTATTATTATATAATAATGTTATAATATAATATTAAGGGTGGGCGTTTACGTCTTTTTTTGTTGTATTAAGGGTCAACGAATGTTTGTGCAAAAATTGGGTCATTTTCTTATTGGGGTTTCGTTATTTCTATCTATTGCAACGGTTCAGGCAGTAGAATTTACCGAGATGCCTTCTGCAACTTCAGGATTGAACTATGTAGGAGAGAGCTGGGGGGCTTCCTGGGGCGATGTGAACGGTGACCGCTACCCGGATATCTTTGCCAGTAATCATCGTGCTCGTCCCAGTATTTGGCGTAATAATGGTGATGGAACCTTTACAGACATCGTACTTCAGTTTGATACTTCTTATACCTGGATAGATTTTCCGATTATCGATACCCATGGTGGTGCCTGGGCAGATTTTGATAATGATGGAGACCAGGATCTGCTGTCACTGACCGGTAACGGTAATGGTGATCCTGCAGCACTGTTTGTGAATGATGGTGTGGGCATCACAACAGATGAGTCAGTTTTACGAGGCATCCCCATGGACCTCGAAGGACGGCTTGCAACCTGGATGGATTATGATGCCGATGGCTTGTTGGACTTTGTCATTAATAACCGTGCACCCAATATAGTGGTTAATCAGGATTCTCAAAATCCGGGTAATTTTACTGATCAGACCACGGCTACAGGATTAAAAACCTTCCGTACCAATTTTAGTGTGTTGACTGATCTTGACAATGATGATCAGTTTGAACTGTTAGCGGTTACTGATGGGGATTTTCCAGCCAAAGTATATGATATTCCCTATTTAGCAGGCACACCTTTTACTGATCTGACATCGACAGTTCCAACAACAGGTCTGGTTCTTGATAGTGTCATTGCTGATCTTGATAATGATTTGTTACCGGATATTTTTCTGGTGCGAGGCAACCTGCGTCCAGTTCAGGCTCTCAAAGTCATTGATGGTGCAGCTGGAGAGATGGATAAAATCGAGACCTTTATCGCTGCTGGTGTGGGTAGCGGTGAGAAAGGTATTCGCTTTCAGGCCAATGGCCCCATCACAGTCACTATTTCATCACAGTTGGGATTACCCCGAATTCATCTTGGTTCGACAGGTTATATACCGATAGATACCAACAGTCACCCTACAGACAAAACATTCCAGCTGGATCCGACACTGCTGAGTGACCAGGGAATTGAACCTCATGATCCTACCGATAATGTTGATCAGGGCTTCTTTATTGGTTATGACACAGCAACCAACGAGTGGGTTATTCTCAATTCACCTGGGCAGAAGAGTACGCGTGCTTATTTTCAGGTTGATGGTGTGGATCTGAGCACTCCGATCGTGACCAACATGGGTTTGGGTGATATGCCTGTCACACCGAAGTTCTTTAAAAATTCCGGTGCTGGTTTTACTAATATATCGGGCGTTGGTCTGAGTCAGGCCGTCTCTTGTATTTCGGCTGTAGCGGGTGATTTTGACAACGATATGGATCTCGATTTGTATCTGGTATGTCGCAATGGTATCGAAAATATCGTTAATCGCCTGTACCTGAATAATGGCGATGGCAGCTTTATAGAAGCGGCTTCCTTTGGTGCAGAGGGTATTACTGGCGTAGGCCTGGTGAGTGGTGCAGGTGTTGGTGAAAATGTGGTTATCGCCGATTATGACCTGGACGGCTGGCTTGATCTCTATGTTATGAATGGCTTGCTGATGAATCCGATTCGAGTCGGTGGTCCAGACCAGTTGTTTAGAAATACTACGGGTAATACAAGCACCAATCACTGGATTCAACTGGATCTGGTTGGTACGGTGTCCAATCGGGATGCGATTGGTGCGAAAGTTCTGGCTTCAGCGGGTGGTCAGACACAGGTGAGTGAAAACAATGGTAACTACCATCGCTGGTCACAAAATTTCAAGCGTACCCATTTTGGTCTGGCACAAAACACCACCGTGGACATTGAAGTGCGCTGGCCGAATGGTGATGTGGACACTTTTGTTGGACTGGCAGCAGACCAGCTATATGAAGCTACCCAGGGTCTGACAGGCAGTAGCACAGGCAGTATAGCTACCGTTTCAGCAGGTACGGCACCATCATTCCCAGCGCCACAGGCGGGTAATGAATGTGGAGTGAATCCGCTGAATCAGCCGGTTGATTTTCCCTACCATTTTGATCCGGAGCAGGATCAGAGTTTATTTGTCTGGAAGGATTGTGCGACCACTGGTGACTGGTTTGTGCGCGCTACTGCGGGGAATGGTACGGGTATTGAATATGATGGCTTACTACTGTCAAGTGAAGCCTTTGCTCTGGTAACGCCGTTTGATGTAGAAGTTGGCAATGACATTGTCGACAATACTACCGATACTGCGCAGATTGATTTCTTCCTGCGCGGTTCCGGTGCGGGTGTCGATGGTTTTGATTTTACGGCCAATGCCAGTGCAGGTCTCTGTCTGACTGCCAGTTCACTCCCTGTCAATGGTCAGGTGTTACTCGGTAAGAGTCATTTGCCTGTCAGTCTGCCTCTGGATCTGAACACATTGAAAACCTGTGTTGATATATCGGCAGTCGATATATCCGCTAATGAAGCTGATGGCGTTGCAACATTTACTGTTAGCCTGAGCGAGGCTGTAGCAACCACTGTTACTGTTGATTATTCAGTTCTCGCCGGTACAGCGATAGAGAATGCGGATTATTCTCTGGCCACCAGCACAGGAAGTCTGACGTTCAATCCGGGTGAATTAAGTAAAACAGTGGATATCACACTATTACCGGATATGTTGGCCGAAGGCCCGGAAACGCTATCGTTAATACTCAGCGGCGCGGCTGGCGCGTTTGTTTTTGATAATGAGGCGATACTCACCATCATTGATAATCAGATTAATCCTTGTGGTGTGCCGGTTTATGACCGTGCAACCGAGAAGGCGCTGTTTGTCTGGCAGGACTGTGCAACGGGTGAATGGACTGTCCGTGCAACGTCAGGTGGTGATAGTAACGGAGCGATTCATACGGGTTCGGTAGAGTCTTCAGCAGCTTTTGCCTCGGTTTCCGGTTTCAGTATTGAAGGCAGTGATCTGCTGGATAATACGACTGATCCTGCCCGTATTGACTACTTGATGAAAATGTTTGGTACCGGTGAAGATGGTTTCCAGTTTACGCCTGAAAGTGGTTCATCTTCCTGCTTTAGACCAACAGGGCCTGCGGGTGTGCCTGTCCTTATTGGACAGGGAAAGTCGGCAGTAACAGGTGCATTTGATCTGGCAACACTAGGACCCTGTCTGGATATTGCTATTGATGATGTGATGGTCAGTGAAGCGGATGCAATGGCCAGCTTTACGGTGACTTTGTCTGCGGCTAGCAGCAGTACAGTTAGCGTCGATTATGTTACCCAGGCGGGTACAGCAATAGCAGATGCTGATTATACCGATGTGACTGCACCCACGACGGTAACTTTTGCACCAGGTGAAACTAGCAAGATAGTGGATATTGCTATTCTTCAGGATAGCCTGATGGAAGGAAATGAAGTCTTTACGGTTAATCTGACGCAACCTGTGAATGCAATGATTGTAGATGCTTCAGGACAAGCGACTATTACGGATGATGAATTAGGTGCTTGCGGTGTGCCGGTCTTTGATTCAGCGATAGAAAAAGCGTTGTTTGTCTGGAAGGATTGCCAGAGTGGCGAATGGTTTGTGCGTAACACCGGTGGTGGCGACAGTGCTGGTGTTTTCTACGATGGCGAAGTAATCACCGATCAGAGCTTTATTAATGTCACCGCAATTGATCTTGAAGCGAGTGATACGCTGGATAATACGACCGATCCGACTGTCATAGATTTCTATTTGAAGATATGGAACCAGGGTGTAGAAGGTTTTCAGTTTACGCCGACATCCGATGCGGGCACCTGTCTGGAGTTGACTGGGCCAGCGGGAGTGCCTGTACTGGTAGGACCAACGAAACTGGCTGTGTCTACACCGTTTGACCTGGCAACACTGGGAGCTTGTACGAGTAATCCGGTAGATGTATCGATCAACGATGTGACGGTCAGCGAAGCCGATGCAACCGCCAGTTTTACGGTTAGCCTGGCAGTCGCCAGCGGTAATACGGTGTCAGTTGATTATGTCACCCAGGCAGGAAC
>JAZGGH010000111.1:0-34611 GCA_036480335.1 Gammaproteobacteria bacterium
CTGACACACTCAGGTCAACACCCGATACATGCCAGGGACTCTTGATACCCAGTATCTGGGCGTATAAGTCTTTGTCTCTCATCCTCTATACAGTAAACTACCCACTCGATCAGGGGAAGAGCCTAAAAAATAAAACAGATCTGCCACAACAGTATCACGACTATGCGAAAATCTGGTTCTGGCTTGGTGTCCCAGCATTTTTTGCGATGAGTCTGGTGATTGTGTTGATGGTGTTCAAACCCTGATGTTTTGTTTTCGAGTAGCTGTTATTTTTTCTGCAGAGGAATATACTCAGGTCACATGTAAATAAGTGAGTCAGGTGTCATGAGCCAATCAATCGGTCCACGTATACGCAAGCTCTGGAAACTGGCAGCATCTAAACCTGGTGGTAAATGGCTATTCAGTAAATTACTGGGAAAAATGGTGCCCTATACAGGCAGTATTCACGCGCTTGTTGAAATACTGGAACCAGGGTATTGCAGAATTAGATTAATTGAGCACCGCAGGATCAGGAACCATCTACGCTCCGTACATGCGATTGCATTATGCAATCTCGGCGAGATGGTGACAGGGCTAGCGCTAATGAATAGTTTGCCAAATGCCACTCGTGGTATTCTCACAGAATTGTCAATTAATTATACTAAAAAAGCGCGTGGAAAACTGACTGCGGATTGTCATTGTGAAGTGCCGAAAGATAACTCGGAGCAATCATGTCTGCTGGTAGGAGAAATTCGTGACCAAAAGGGCGATCTTGTTTCTGAGGTCAGGGCGCACTGGTTAATCGGTCCGGAGAAGTCACATGGCTAGTATTCAGCGTTATTCCACACCGTTTACTGACTTGCTGGGTATTGATGTGCCGATTATCGGTGGCGCAATGTATCCCTGTTCAAATCCGGAACTGGTTGCAGCGGTATCAGAAGCTGGCGGTATTGGTATCGTGCAGCCACTAAGCCTGACTTATGTGAATGGTTATGATTTTCGTGAGGGTTTGAGATACATTCGTCGTCTGACAAAAAAACCGGTGGGGTTGAACCTGATCATTGAACAGAGTTCTCGGCGTTACCTTGATCGTGTCCGACATTGGCTGGATGTTGCACTGGAAGAAGATATCCGGTTTTTTGTGACCGCATTGGGTAAGCCTGACTGGGTTGTTAAACAGGCCAGTCAGTCAGGTGCTATTGTTTTTCATGATGTTACCAGTCGACAATGGGCCGAAAAAGCACTGGATTGTGGTGTTGATGGTTTTATTTGCGTGAACCAGAATGCGGGAGGACATGCTGGTATGCTTTCTTCCGAACAGCTAATGAACGATTTGACTGACTTTGGAAAACCGCTGATATGCGCGGGTGGTATTGGGGATTCTGTACATTTTAAACAGGTTTTACAGGCAGGGTATGCCGGAGTACAGCTTGGAACTCGTTTTATTGCCTCAATTGAGTGCAGCGCGCACCTGGATTACAAACAGGCTATTATCAATGCTACTGCTGAGAATATCGTTCTCACTGAAAAAATATCGGGTGTTCCTGTCAGTATTATCGAAACACCCTATATTAAACGTATGGGAACGAAGGCTGGCTGGATTGCAAAAAGGCTGCTGAAAGGTAGAAAAACCAAACACTGGATGCGAATGATTTATTCCCTGCAGTCAATCTGGCTGTTAAAAAAAGCGTCCATGCAGGGTGCTAATTACAGGGATTTTTTTCAAGCCGGGAAGAGCGTCGAAGGGATACACAGAGTTAAACCAGTCGCGGAAATAATTACGGATTTTACAAACGGATCATCCAGATAGGCGACTGTTGCCAATTGGCAACGCATTGTAGTTGTTTTAACAACGCATACTATAACCTCCATGGCTGTTTTGTTTCGTTTCAAGCGGTTAATACCGCTAAATATCAGAAATTGGGAAATTTTTGATGTATGTCGTTATGTATTTGGTATCTTCAGGCCGGACACCTGTAGAAATTTTCTTTAGTTTTGTGTTCTGTCGCAAGACAGTGACGTTATTTACCTCTACTGCCCAATCTAGCAGGCTAAATCACACTTATACGGCTTGTGGTAGCCATTCCTTATCCGGTGGCAAGCTTATTGCTTTAAACACTCCGGCAAGTTATAAAAACTCTAATGGATATGGACAGTAATAATGAAGAAACTGCAGTACGTATGTAAGATTTTTGTTTTTTCCCTGATGCTTATTTCTACAAACATATTCGCGGCCTGGGAGCCGACTTTTGTCGATAATTTTAATGGGGCGATTCTTGATTCTGGATCATGGTTGACGGGGCGGGAAAACCTGCAGAGTCGCCTAAATTATTACCATAAGGATGCAGTGGCTGTGCGGGATGGAAAATTGCACCTCAAACTGCTTGAGAGAGCTCAATCTGACAGATCTTATACAACCGGCGCAGTAACCACGCAGGGTCTATTTGCTCAGAAATACGGGTATTTTGAAATCAGGGCAAAATTCCCGGCAGGAGCTGGGTTCTGGCCAGCTTTCTGGTTGATACCTACCAGCGGAAAATGGTCAAGTGAAATTGATATTGTCGAGTTTATCGGCAATAAGCCTGACAGCATCCATTATGCGTTTCATTACGACCATAAATTGCAGAATCAGCACAGTAAATTAGCAAGTATTGGCTCAAATCTTACTCAGGGTTTCAATAATTATGGTTTGAAGTGGTCACCGAACAAGCTGGAATACTTTTTTAATGGCAGGTTGATGCATACCATCAATGGAGCTCAAAAACTGTCAAAAGCAGACTCCCCAATGTATATTATTCTGAATCTTGCATTGGCATCACAGCACATTGGCTGGATAAAAAAAGTTGATTCCAGTACGAATATTAATCAGGAATATGCGATTGATTATGTTCGTGTTTTCAAGGAAATACCGAATGGAACATATGCGCAAATCCCGGGTTATACGACGCAAATAGCGGATAAACGCAGTGACGCAAAATACGATAATACGCCTATCAGTATTGAGCCTATGGAATCCCAGCCTGATGTTATGAGAAGCCCTGGAAAGATTTCAGGGAGTGTCAAATTAACAGCTCATGCTGCGGTTTCAGCGACTGTGAATCTCGCGCTGTTCAAGGTTAATAGCATTGACAATAGAACAGGTAACTTCATCAAGTCTTCACCGCTACAGCAAATTACCAGAACGGTGAATTTTCGAAACAGGAATGAATCACTTCGGCTCGCGTATAAATTTGACCGTCATATTAACTCTCCAGGCGTCTATATTATTGATATCGTCATTAAAGACACAGCATCGCAGAATAAGAATAATCTGAATGGCTATCGTCTGGTTCAGTATGTAGATAATGCTCATCCTGAAACGACTAAAGTTATGGATGGGTTTGTCAAAAATGGATCTGCAAGCTATTTCAATGCTAAGATCAACTCATCATTTGATCTAATGTTGCAGCAATCAATACTGGCGCCTTATTTGAATATTCGCTATAGCATTATTGATGCTCAGACTGGAGCAACGGTAGCAAGAAAGGACTTCAAGCATTATCATAATGGACCAGGAAAAATCACCTTGAATGGGTTGATAGATGCATCATTACAATCTTCTCGTTCCTATAAATTGACAATTGATGTTTCCGATTCCAGTGGGCGAATAAAACTGTCCCCGTTTACAGTCGCGATACAAAAGCAGACACAGGCAGCACCCCGATTTGTAACGGCTCAGGCTATACCGAAAAAATCAACTGATCCTGTTATCAGTGCTGCTGTCGTTTCCAAAACCAGTAGTACAGTATCGACATACCTTATCGTAAATCAGAACAAACTTCCCGTTCGGCCTCTGAACTATATTATTAAACTGTATTCGAAATCGAGTGGGGCTCTGGTAAGAAAATTCAGTGGTACATACAGAAAACCGCAGTCAGGTGCACAAACCACCAATGGCAAACAATTAGTGAAAATTAATTCTGATGATGCCCAGCATTTGCCTTCGGGCGATTATAGATTACTGGTGATGTTATACAAAAATAACACATGGAGTGATCTTTTAGCCCGACAATTCTTTGAAGTATCTATTGACAATCAGGCGCAGGGTGCAACAAACGTAGATATCCATTCGTTATCTGTGAACAAATCGGTTGTCACGTTGGGTATGAATCTATCGATGACTCTGAGTAAGGCATCATCAATCAGGACACTTAATTTTATTGCAAAGTTCTATTCACTAAATAATAAGCTTGTCAGTAAAGTTACCGGCACTAAAAATGTGCAATTAAGAGATGGACGACAGATTATTGGATTGAATACAGACCATAAAGGGGCAATTAAAAACAGGGATTATAAAGTGGTAGTCACGCTGTATAAAAATACCTGGAATGAAAATGACAAAATTGCGACTGGAAAGTTTGATGTTCAGGTGAGGTAAAGTCATTCAACAGCTAATCAGGAATTGCTAACTATTCTGATAATCAATGTATAATAACGTTTCTTGTTACTAAATCGTATTACATTGATGGATTTAATATAATTAGCTTTCCTGATGCAGCCCATAATTTCCATAAACAATCTTTCAAAAACCTATAGCAATGGATATGAGGCGCTAAAGAATATTAATCTTGAGATTGTTGAGGGAGAAATTCTTGCTCTGCTAGGGCCAAACGGAGCAGGAAAAACAACACTGATTTCGATAATTTGCGGTATTGTGGCGGCAAGCCAGGGAAGTATAACGGTAAGTGGTTTTGATACAGTTTCAGATTATCGCCAGACGCGAAGGCTAATTGGTCTGGTGCCTCAGGAGCTTACCCTGGGAGCCTTTGAAAAGGTCTCGAATACGCTACGTTTCAGTCGCGGCCTTTTCGGAAAAAAACCGGATAATACTTATCTGGAAACCTTGCTTAAAGACCTTTCCCTGTGGGATAAAAAAGACAGCATGTTAATGAGGCTTTCAGGGGGCATGAAACGTCGGGTATTGATTGCTAAAGCATTGTCACACGAGCCTTCAGTGTTATTTCTGGATGAACCCACTGCGGGGGTCGATGTGAAACTGCGCAAGGATATGTGGACTCTGATTGAACGCCTGCGTGAGTCTGGCGTGACCATCATCCTCACAACTCACTATATTGAAGAAGCAGAAGCCATCGCTGATCGAGTTGGAGTGATCAGTAATGGCGAGCTTTTACTCGTCGAAAATAAAGAAGTTTTGATGCATGAATTAGGTGCCAAACGCCTGATTATTGAGTTGAATAGTGCAATTCAGAAAATCCCCGCATCCCTCAAAACCTGGGAGCTCGACCTTGCAGGCAATGGCAGGCAGCTTGTCTATACTTATGACCCTCACAACAAGCCGACAGGTATTCGGGATTTGCTCAACGCTGCAAATGAGGCAGGCCTACAGCTTGACGATATCCGTACCACGCAAAGCTCCCTGGAGGATATATTCATCAATCTGGTACATGCCCAGCCATGAATTTCAGAGCCATTAAAGTTATTTATAAGTATGAAATGCTGCGTGCCTGGGAGACATTGTTGCAGAGTTTTATATCGCCTGTTATCTCCACATCGCTTTATTTTGTCGTATTCGGCTCTGCGATAGGATCGCGAATACAGCAGGTCGAAGGGGTACCGTATGGCGCGTTTATCGTACCTGGCTTGATGATGCTGGTGCTTCTGACACAGAGCGTTTCTAACGCCTCGTTTGGTATCTTCTTTCCAAAATTCACCGGTACGATTTACGAGATTATGTCTGCACCGTTGTCTTTTTTCGAAATACTGCTGGGTTATGTGGGCGCTGCGGCAACAAAATCATTGATTATTGGTTTAATCATCCTGGTGACAGCAGGTTTTTTTGTGCCACTGCAAATTGCACATCCAGTGTGGATGACAATGTTCCTGGTGTTGACCTGTATTTCGTTCAGTTTGTTGGGATTCATCATTGGTCTGTGGGCTGATAATTTTGAGAAGTTGCAACTCATCCCCATGCTTGTGATAACTCCGATGGTTTTTCTTGGAGGCAGTTTTTATTCAGTAGACATGTTACCACCGGTTTGGCAGACCGTGACTTTATTTAATCCTGTTGTCTATCTGATTAGCGGGTTTCGCTGGAGTTTTTTTGAAGTCTCGGACGTCAGTGTCGGGCTGAGTCTGGCGATGGTGCTGGTCTTTCTTGGTATCTGCCTGTTGATTGTCTGGTGGATGTTTAAAACCGGTTATCGATTAAAGCAATAATCGATCTACTCCATGGAGTTACAGGGTCAGATATCATAACCAATATTGGGTGATAACCAGCGTTCTGCTTCCTCCAGTGACATGCCTTTTCTTTTTGCATAGTCAGCAACCTGATCGCGGTTGATTTTCCCCAGGCCGAAATAAGTTGAATCAGGATGGCTGAAATACCAGCCAGAAACGGCGGCTGTAGGTAACATGGCAAAAGCTTCGGTAATGGTAATGCCAGCATTGGATTCAGGATCAATCAGCTCCCACATGATCGATTTTTCTGTATGGTCCGGGCAGGCAGGGTAGCCAGGAGCAGGGCGAATACCCTTGTACTGTTCCCTGATCAGTTCTGTATTGCTGAGCGATTCATCGCGGTCATAACCCCAATATTTTTTACGTACTCGTTCATGCAGGTATTCTGCAAAGGCTTCTGCGAGGCGATCAGCAAGAGCCTTGAGCAGAATCGACTGATAGTCATCATGATCTGCTTCAAATCGTTGTATGTGTTCATCAATGCCAATCCCTGCGGTGACGGCGAAAGCACCGATATAATCTGCTAGCCCGGAATCTTTGGGGGCAACAAAATCGCTGAGACACTGGTTAGCTCGCCCCGGGGGCTTCTGGTTTTGCTGACGCAGGTGATGCAGTGTAGTTAGTACGGTACTTCGATTGTTGTCAGTGTAGATTTCCACATCATCATCGTTTATCTGATTAGCGGGGAAAATGCCAATCACAGCTCTTGCCTGCAGCCATTTTTCGTCAATGATCTGCTTTAGCATGGTTTGCGCATCGCTAAATAGATTGCGGGCATGTTCACCAACTACTTTATCATCCAAAATCTTTGGGTAGCTGCCAGCCAGTTCCCAGGTTTTAAAGAAAGGCGTCCAGTCGATATAGTCAATCAGTTGATCCAGTGTGACATCATCAATTATCTTAATGCCGGTAAATGCGGGGTTAAGTGGAGTGTAGCTATCCCAGTTGACAGGTGTTTTATTGGCCCGAGCCTGTTCCAGGCTTAGCCATTCAGTTTTTAAGCGTTTGCCAGCATGTTGGGCACGCACCTTCTCATACTCTTCTCTTATTTGTTGTACATAGGGGGCTTTCAGTGCCTCGCTGACAAGGTTTTGTGCAACACCTACGGCACGAGAAGCATCTTTCACATAGATAGTGATGCCATGATAATGAGGTTCTATTTTTACTGCTGTGTGAACACGCGATGTTGTTGCACCACCAATCAATAATGGAATGTCAAAACCTTCCCGCTCCATTTCTTTTGCCAGGTGAGCCATTTCGTCTAATGAGGGTGTGATCAGTCCAGATAGCCCAATAATATCTACATTCTCGTCTCTGGCAGCCTGCAGTATTTTTTGAGCTGGCACCATAACGCCAAGATCAATGACTTCAAAATTGTTGCATTGCAGAACTACGCCAACAATATTTTTACCGATGTCATGCACATCACCTTTGACCGTAGCCATCAGGATTTTACCCTTAGCGCGGGTTTTTTCGCCTTTTTCAGCCTCGATGAAAGGCAAGAGGTAGGCGACAGCTTTTTTCATGACACGGGCGCTTTTGACTACCTGAGGCAGGAACATCTTGCCATCGCCAAATAAATCACCAACCACATTCATGCCGTTCATCAGAGGTTGTTCGATGACCTCGATAGGGCGTTCAAAATTCTGTCGTGCAGCTTCAGTGTCTTCTTCAACAAATGTGTCAATACCTTTGACAAGGGCATGTTCCAGACGCTTTTCAACAGGCCATTTTCGCCATTCCAGGTCTTCTTTCTTCTGAACTGTCTGGCCGTCCCCTCTGTATTTAGTTGCTAGATCCAGCAGGCGCTCGGTGGCATCATCACGCCGATTCAGTACCACATCTTCTACACCTTCACGCAGTTCTTGCGGCAGGTCATTGTAAATCGCAAGCTGGCCAGCATTGACAATGCCCATGTCCATACCTGCCTTGATGGCGTGATATAAAAATACCGCATGAATAGCTTCACGTACTGGATTGTTTCCACGAAAAGAAAAAGACACATTGCTAACCCCTCCGGATATCATAGCGTAGGGCAGGGTATTTTTTATTTCTCGGGTGGCTTCTATGAAATCGACCCCGTAAGTATTGTGTTCCTCTATACCTGTAGCAATTGCAAAAATATTTGGGTCAAAAATAATATCTTCTGGTGGAAAATCGAGTTGTTCGGTAAGGATTTTGTAGGCGCGCGTACAGATTTCTATTTTTCTTTCTTTCGTATCTGCCTGCCCCGTTTCATCAAAGGCCATGACAATAATAGCTGCGCCATACTGTCGACAGAGTCTGGCATGCTCAATGAACTTATCTTCACCTTCTTTCATGGAAATTGAATTGACAATACCCTTGCCCTGAATGCATTTCAGGCCAGCCTCGATAATCTCCCATTTGGATGAGTCGATCATAATGGGTACACGTGAAATATCAGGCTCAGAGGCGATCAGGTTAAGGAAGGTGACCATGGCTTCTTTGCCATCAAGCATGCCTTCGTCCATATTAATATCGATAACCTGGGCGCCATTTTCGACCTGATCACGGGCGACATCGAGCGCCTTGTCATACTCTCCTTCAAGAACCAGTCGTTTAAAACGGGCTGATCCTGTTACGTTGGTGCGCTCGCCGATATTGACAAACAGAGAGTCAGAGCGGATGTTGCAGGGTTCCAGGCCAGCCAGGCGGCAGGTGGTGTCATGGGCAGGAATTTTGCGCGGAGCGTATTGGCTAACAATGTCAGCGATGGCTTTGATATGTGCGGGGGTGGTTCCACAACATCCGCCGATAATATTTAAAAATCCGGCAGCGGCCCATTCGCCGATTTCTTTTGCCATGGCCTCAGGGGTTTCATCATATTCACCGAATTCATTGGGCAATCCAGCGTTTGGATGGGTGTTGATTGCACAGTCAGCAATACCGGCGAGCTCATCAATATACTGGCGCAGTTCTTTTGCACCCAGGGCACAGTTGAAACCCAGTGATACTGGATTGATATGCCGCAGGGAATTGAAAAATGCCTCGGCCGTCTGACCTGATAATGTTCGTCCAGATGCATCAGTGATGGTGCCAGAAATAATGACTGGCAGTCGATTGCCACTGTCTTCAAAATAGCTCTCTACAGCAAATGCAGCCGCTTTGGCATTGAGAGTATCGAATATGGTTTCGATAAGGATAATGTCAGAGCCACCGTCGACCAGAGCTTTGGTAGCTTCGTAGTAGGTGTCTCTGAGTTCATCAAAGGTAACATTGCGGTAACCGGGGTTATTCACATCTGGAGAAAGTGAAGCGGTACGGCTGGTTGGACCGAGAACACCGGCAACAAAGCGAGGGCGGTCATCGGTGGAAAATTCTTCAGCTGCTTCACGTGCCAGTTTGGCGGAAGCTATATTGAGTTCGTAAACCAGTGCTTCCTGTTGGTAATCAGCCAGTGAAATGGATGTTGAGTTAAAGGTATTGGTTTCTATAATATCTGCGCCAGCTTCCAGGTAGGCTTTGTGGATATCCCGGATGATTTGGGGTTGGCTGAGAGAGAGCAGGTCATTATTACCTTTTAGATCACAGGGCCAGTCTTTGAATCGCTCACCACGATAACCCTCCTCATCCAGTTTGTAACGCTGAATCATCGTGCCCATGGCACCGTCAAGTATTAGAATACGTTCTTTCAGGAGTTGATTTAATCTGCTCATTTTCTTCACGGCTGCTACGAAATTCAGGTATTCTAGCAAAATCCATCAATCAGGGCGCTTTAGTTTTACCTGTTTGCTACGATTAGAGTCGCTCGCAAGGCTCATGAGGAAGTAATTAATGCCTAGGTTTAGAAAATATATCCTGGTTTCAGGTCTGGTTGGTTTATTGAGTCATCAGGTTTTAGCCGATACGCAGATACTGCTTGATGATGGTACGCGTATAGACATCAGTAACGGTATCAGTGTTATGAGTCGTGTTGGCGAGACCCAGTCGATGGTTTTCAATAGTCAGACCCGGGTGATGAATATTGTTGACCATAGCGAAGGAAGCTATACACCTGTCAGTATGCAAAAAATAGAAGAAAGTGTCGCAACCATTTCATCTTTCAGGGATTCAATGCTATTGAAAATGCAGGCACAGCTTAAGACATTGCCCACTGAACAACGTCAGGTTTTCGACGATGCAATGCGGCAATATCTGCCTGCAGATACGCAGGGGGCGCTGCAACTTAAAACAGTCTCGAAAGGGAATGAAGTCATTGCGGGCATTTCCTGCAGCATGCAATCCTTGTATGACAATAAACAACACATCGCCGATGTCTGTATGTCGATAAAGGCCAGTGGCGGCCTGACTAAGGAAGACCAGGTGACATTATTGGCCATGATGAAATTCTTTAAGGAGATGGCATCGAAAACGGCTGGCTTGATGGCTTCACTGGAAGCTCCAAAACTGTTGTCGAAAACACAGCTTGAAGGCTGGCCAGTGAAGTTTGTTGATTTGCAGAATGGCACGCAATACGCAGTAAAATCCGTTGCAAGGCATGCTTATTCACCAGAATATTTTACCGGACACCTTAAATATCAGCGCAAAGAAATGCCTACGCTGCAGGGTGTTCAGCAATGAACTCTTTCTTAGTATGCATCTCAGCTTTTTATACTGACATGCAACACTGTTCCGTTTACTCCGTTAATAACAACTTTTGTTCCGGCACTGCAATCATCTCCATGAATCTTCCAGGTTGAGTCATCTACCTTGATTTTACCTTCACCGTTTTCGATGGGGGTATCAAGGGTAAAAACACGCCCGATATATTGTTCTCCTCGACGGTTCAATGTCGGCTGATCTGTGTCAGATAATGTTTCACGGAAATATTTTCGCCAGATAAAAATACTCACAATGGATAGAATGGCAAAGGTGAGCAGTTGTATTTGCCAGCTAATATCTGGCGCAAGAAATAGACCTAATCCCACAACTGCTGCCGAAATACTTAGCCAGAGAAAAAATGCACCTGGAGCGAATATTTCAAGTGTGAGTAACACGATGGCAAGTATCCACCATTGCCAATGGGTGATATCCATGGAATACATAATTATGCGCCTGGTTGTTTATTGGTGACAGCTTTGGCGAGTTCACCAATGCCGGCCAGAGAACCGATAACATTACCAGCTTCAAGTGGCATCAGAACCAGCTTCTCATTGGGTGCACTGGCAATGGCCTGCAATGCATCGACATATTTAGTTGCGACAAAGTAGTTAATCGCATTTAGATCGCCTTTGGCAATAGCCTCGGATACCATAGTTGTTGCTTTTGCTTCAGCTTCGGCCTGTCTTTCACGCGCTTCTGCTTCCAGAAAAGCGGCTTGTCGTGCACCTTCAGCATCCAGAATTGCAGCCTGTTTAGCGCCTTCTGCGCGTAGGATTTCTGAAGCCCGAACGCCTTCAGCATCAAGAATATTTGAACGTTTGATACGTTCAGCTTTCATCTGTCTGCCCATGGCTTCTACCAGATCACTGGGCGGGGAGATATCCTTGATTTCGATTCTCGTTACTTTGATTCCCCAGGGGGTGGTTGCGTCATCAACAACACTGAGCAGTCGCGCATTGATAACGTCACGCTTCGAGAGTAATTCATCCAGATCCATTGAACCCATGACGGTACGAATATTGGTCATTGTCAGATTCAGGGTGGCATGTTCAAGCTGATTGACTTCATAGGCCGCCTTGGCGGCATCCAGTACCTGAAAGAAGACGACACCATCAACCCGCACCATGGCGTTATCTTTGGTAATGGCTTCCTGCGAAGGTACTTCCAGTACCCGTTCCATCATGTTCATTTTGGCACCAATCCGGTCAATGAATGGAATGATCAGATTGAGACCGGGACGTAATGTTTTGGTGTAGCGGCCGAACCGCTCCACCGTATATTCCATGCCTTGTGGGACAGATTTGACACCCATGGCCACCAGTGCCACGGCAAGTACCACGAAAAAAATAGCAAATTGACTAAACATAAAATCTCCTTTTGTAAAAACTTAATGGATTATATCAGCTCGAACCCAGACATGGCTCGATTGTTGTTCTCGCGTTTTATAGTGTCCGCCAGTCTGATTGCCCTGTGATGATGATTGAGTATTCTGGCCACCAATTTCAAGCCACTGGCCGAGAGCACCTGTGAGCGTTGTTGACATGGATTGAGTGTTTATCCTGTCAGGATGATTGTTGCTGAGGGTGTTGTTATATGGGCTAATTTCAAGCGACACTTTGTCTTCTGCCAGGCGAGGAAGGACATAAAACCCGGTGAGCAAATCCCGGTATTGTGTGCTGGATTGGTAAACCCTGCGGCCATAATTGTCTTGCCAGACTTGAGTGGAAAAGAAAGGAATCGATTTCCCTGTTTCAATATAGCCCGAATATCCTTCAAGTATTTTTAACTGATGTATTGGGTTATTGCGGGAAATAGAGTGATTATTGCGGGTTGAAAATTTGAAATCCAGATGCGGTCTCCGATGATGTTGCTTCTGGAATATGACCGAAAACTGGTTCGAAGATTCCGTTAACTCCCTTTCCGTACCCTGGAAAACCGATATCATGAGCTGCTTTAAAGGCGTGTCAAGCTGACGAACCAATTGTAGAATATTATTTGTTTCCTGCTCAGATGCTTTTAAGAAAAGCAGGTAGCCGGTGCCGGATAAGTGACTATTTTGATCAAGTAGTGGTTCGAGTACGGGTAGCAATGATTCCGCTGAACGGTATTTGAGCTGTATCGTCTCGATGCTATTTGCCTGTACAGTGGAGAAAAGGAAGAGACAAATCAACAAGCAGTAAAGTTTCACCATACTCAGGACCTTAGTAACAATTGTTGTGGTATATGAACACTAGGACAGCTTTGAGGTTCATTAAATGTATAATTGCCTCAAATCTGGATGGGGACTGCTGCGTTCCCAGACCTCAGTAAAAAACTCTCGTTGTCTGGTTGCGATGACCTGGCAATTAAAATTCGCACTGCCTTCAAAAAGGTCAGCAAAAGGGCGCTTTATCATACCGATTCGATCAGCGATCAAAAAAGCCTTGTTGTATTGTTGATAGTCAGAATAGACATGCCGCATTTCAATGGAGCTGCTCAATTTACGGGCAAGATCTATGAAACGATGGCCACTTTTTGTTGCTATTTTCGGTTCCTGGATTAGTACTCGAATTTCAGTTTTTCGGTTGCGAATACACAACTGGCGGATGGCATCCAGGAAAGCTTCACGATCGTAAATAGCTTCATCCAGATCGCGGCTGAAAATATCCAGTGAATGTGTAGCCTGTTGTACCATCAGGTCTGTGGCATGGCGCACATCATCAGACGTTTGCAGTTCCAGTTCGGTTTCAGACTCGCCAAGCCTGAGGGTCAGCCAGTGATCAACAGGTGAGTATCCGGACATGATTATTGTACCCCTTTTGCCTGTTCTGCAGCGTTGCCGATATAGGTTGCCGGAGTTAGAGCAGCGAGGCTTTTTTTGACATCCTCGGGTAATTCCAGTGTGGCAACAAAATCGGCCAGGGTTTGTGCATTGATCGATTGTCCGCGAGTCAGCGCCTTGAGTTTTTCGTAGGGTTCTTCAATACCATGGCGACGCATAACAGTCTGGATGGCTTCTGCCAGGACTTCCCAGGTTTTATCGAGGTCTTGTGCGATGGCTGCTTCATTTACCTGCAGTTTATTGATGCCCTTGATAAGTGATTCATAGCCGATACAGGCGTGGGCAAAAGCCACGCCAAGATTGCGCAAAACAGTGGAATCACTTAAATCACGTTGCCAGCGCGAAACCGGTAATTTGCCTGAAAAATGGCTAAAAAGAGCGTTAGCAATACCAAAATTACCCTCTGCATTTTCAAAATCAATTGGGTTTACCTTATGAGGCATGGTTGATGAACCCACTTCACCGGCAATGGTTTTCTGTTTGAAATAACCAATCGAAATATAAGACCAGATATCGCGGCTAAAATCAATGAGAATGGTGTTAAATCGGGCCGCAGCATCGAACAGTTCGGCCATATAGTCATGTGGTTCAATCTGGGTTGTGTAGGGATTCCAGCTCAGCCCCAGATCGGTCACAAACTGTTTGGCGATGGATGTCCAGTCAAGATCAGGATAGCTGGTCAGATGCGCATTGTAGTTACCCACAGCACCATTAATTTTGCCAAGCATGGGAACAGATGTTATTTGTTCAATTTGTCGGCGTAAGCGGCTTACCACGTTTGCCATTTCTTTTCCCAGTGTGCTGGGAGAAGCTGGCTGTCCATGAGTGCGGCACAGAATCGGGGTATCTGCATTATCGATGGCCAGTGTTTTAATATCTTCGGTCAGTCGTTCCTGTAACGGAAAGATGACACGTTCGCAGCCCTGTTTCAGCATCAGGGCATAGGCCAGATTATTAATGTCTTCAGAAGTGCAGGCAAAATGAATGAATTCGCTCACAGCTTCCAGTTCAGCATTGCCGGAGATCTTTTCCTTGAGAAAATATTCCACGGCTTTTACATCATGATTGGTTGTTCGTTCTATATCTTTGACTATCTGGGCATCTGATTCTGCGAAATTGGAAACAATATTGTCCAGTTGTTGAGTGGCCGCCTGACTAAAAGCGGGAACTTCCGGGATACCGGGATGGGCTGCCAGCATCTGTAACCAGCGGATTTCAACCATAACACGATAGTGAATCAGGCCAAATTCACTAAAGAAAGGGCGCAGTGAGCCTGTTTTGTTTCCGTAACGCCCGTCTACGGGGGAGATTGCCGTGAGTGAAGTCAGTTGCATGATTTTCGCTTTATCTGGTTGCTGTTGTTGGCGGTTATTATGCCTGATCATATTACTCAGGAAAAACCATCATAGATTGGATAGTTTATTTTAAATAATAGTTAATAATATCAGCATTTTACAATAAGTACTTAAGATTTATCATGTAATGTATATGGTTTTGTCATGACAGTTTGGCTAACCAGGCCTGAGCATAATCTACATACCTGCCTCGAAAAAACAAAAGGCGCAAACGTGTGCCACCCAATTGACGCCAAAGCACCGTAGAGCGCATGCCAGCTAGTAACAGGGCACGAATCTGGTTGCCGACGCGCTGGTCTGAGAGACGGTTTTCATTGCCTGCAACCATGATTCTGGGTTGCAGAGTGCTGATTGTTGTCGCATAGGTTTCAGCCAGGCTGGCCAGAATATTTTCATGCATGGCTGGAAAATGTGCTGTTTTTTCCTGAGTATTCTGTATCCCCTGCCTTAATGCTGTCAGCATTTTCGGGTTTTTCATGAGTTTGCGTTCCAGATGCAATAAAGTTATCAGGTAACGGCTCAGCTCCATGTCTGGTTGACTGCCTTTGGCGTTAAGTTGTGGTGCGATGAGTGATAATCCGCTTGAAAGCCTGGAAAAATCGCCATAAACGTCATTCAGGTTAGAGGACTCCAGAGAGAAAAGACTTTCAATAGAGGCTTCCATGGCCTGTTGGTCAACGGACTTACCATAAGCTGTTTGTTGGACCAATTTTAATGCTAGAAGGATACCTGAGAATGCCAGAGCGGCATTTTTTTCATCAAAATTAACTTTAGAAGACATTAGAGTATTGTACCCCCACCAAGACATATTTCATCCTCGTAAAAAACGATTGCCTGCCCAGGGGTTATGGCGCGCTGAGGCTGCGTAAATGCTACCTTCAGATGATAGTTGTCGCCAGCTTCAACGAAACAGTCTTGCCTGGATTGTCGATATCGAACACGTGCAGAGCAATGCAACGGTAGCGTGGCTGGAGTACCAATCCAGTGAACATCATTCGCTTGCAGTGATTGTTTATACAGAGCGGGATGTTGTCCACCCTGCACGACCATCAGGGTATTGGTTTGCAGATTTTTATCCGCCACATACCAGGCTTCGCCTGAAGACGATTGTATGCCACCGATGCCGAGCCCCTGTCGCTGACCGATGGTATGAAACATAAGACCCTGGTGTCTGCCGATGATTTCACCATCCAGTGACTGGATATTGCCCGGGTTGACGGTTAAAAAACGTGAAAGAAAATCATTGAATTTGCGTTCACCAATAAAACAGATGCCAGTGCTGTCTTTCTTGGCATAATTAACAAAACCTGCTTTTTCAGCGATACTTCGTACTTTCCCTTTGGTGATTTCACCGAGCGGGAAAAGGCTGTGACGCAGGGCGTTCTGGTTCAGACGGTAGAGGAAATAACTTTGATCCTTATTCTCATCAATGCCAGTTAAAAGATTGTATTCATTATTCTTTTGTTTAATTCTGGCGTAATGCCCAGTTGCAATTCTATCGGCCCCTAATGAAAGCGCATAGTTCAGAAACGCTTTGAATTTTATTTCCTGATTACACAGGATATCCGGGTTTGGAGTCCGCCCTGCTTTGTATTCGGCAAGGAAATGTGCAAACACGCGGTCCCAGTATTCGGCAGAAAAGCTGACAGTATGTAAAGGAATATCAAGTTGGCTGGCAACAGAACGTGCATCTTTCAGGTCTTCTTCAGCCGGGCAGTAATCAGTATCATCATCGTCGTCCCAGTTTTTCATGAACAGTGCTTCTACAGCATACCCCTGTTGTTGAAGCAGTAATGCTGCAACGGCAGAATCCACGCCTCCAGACAGCCCAACAATGATTTTTTGTCCGGACAAGTGTCACTCCTGTTGAATATCAGAAAGTAAAGAAAGTGGGTAGCGAACTCCCTGCAGATAATCCTGAATGGATTGTAAAACTGTGGGGCTGCGCAACTCAGCTTTTTTTTGCCGGATTTCATCCAAAGTCATCCAGTGTGCGGCAATAATGCCATCATCAAGGGGTGCTGCAGGGTTGTGCAAAAGGCATCGGCCGGTAAATGCAAAGCGCAGGTAGGTGATGGGGCCAACTTTTGTTCGATAAATGCCTAAAAGATATTCTGGTTCGAATCTCCAGGCGGTTTCTTCCTGACATTCGCGGATAATGGCATCTATCAAAGACTCATTCTCTTCAAGATGACCAGCTGGTTGATTAAAGCGAATGCCTTCAGTCACTTGTTCTTCCACCATCAGGAAACAATGACTGGATTCAACGATCGCAGCGACGGTAACATGAGGTTTCCAGATGACTGTTTTGTCATGCATGTTGACTCCAGACAATGCTTAGGGAGCCTTTGATTAATTTATGAAATCGTATCTTGCATCAGAATAGTCAGCTTCTGCGTCGCCTTGAATCTGACCACAATTACTTCATTCAGAATTAATTAGAGGTTCCAGGGATTTTTCAGTTTATTAAATAGACAATTTTACCACCTGGCACGGATTATTTTGATATTTTTTCTGTCTATAAATGATCAAAAAACTTGACATTTCATACAACTCACGCCACATTCTCATTACTGGCCGATGATATACATCAAATATTCGTGCTATGTAATCTGTAGACTACACAAAGATCTGGGCGGAAAAAATTGGAACTATTTTTGCTGTACTGGACTCAATACGTCTGAATTCATCATGAGGAGATTGGAATGAAGTTTGTTAAACCCCTTATTATGTCAGCTTCACTGCTGGCATTTTCTATCGGCAATGTTTTTGCCGAAACACTAAAACCCTTTACACTTGGATCTAAAGCGGCTGGAGATATTCAGTCGATAGCGAATGATACAAAAGGTAAATTAACGGGCGCCGGTTTTGAAGTTGTTGGCGAATACTCGCCTTATGATGGCGCCATGATTATTATCATCACTAACGATGATTTGAAAAAATCAGCCGCCAGTTCTGAAATGGGTGGTTATACAGCTGCACAGCGTGTATCTGTCACTAAGGTGGGCGATGAGGTACAGGTTGCATATACAAACCCTGTTTATTATTCAAATGCCTATCGGAATGATGACCTTTCTGGTGCTGAAGCTGCCCTGAGCAAATTATCTTCAACACTGGGAGATATGGAAGCTTTTGGTTCAGGAGATAAAAAACTTAGCGCAAAAGATCTGAAAAAATTCCATTATATGTTTGGCATGGAATATTTTGATGACCCAAGCGAGCTGGCTTCCTATGACAGTTACGATGAAGCTGTCGCAGCGGTAGAAAAAGGTCTGGCTGCTGGCGCCGGTGGTGCAAGCAAGGTTTATCGTATCGATATTCCAGGTAAGAAAGAAACCGTATTCGGTGTTGCCATGACCGAAGGTTGCAGTGGTGATGAATACATCATGAGCCGTGTTGATAAGATGCCACTACGGTCTACAGCGCATCTTCCATACGAAATTTTGGTCTCAGAAGATACCGCTTATGCACTATATGCACGTTTCCGTATCGCTATCAGTTATCCGCATTTGCCGATGATTCAGAGTGACACAGGCGCTACCTTCTTTAATATCATGTGTGCACCGAATGCAATTGAAGAGGCATTGATTCAGGCTGCGGGTGGAGAAGTTTAAAAACTGATTTAACCAGCAGAACCTGAAAAAACCCCCGTTAGCAATAGCTGCCGGGGGTTTTTTATTGTAATAATTAGCTACGCGTCTGATCAAATTGAATCTTAATGATATAATCCGTTGATTATATTAACTGCATTGTAGGAACAAATGGCTTATCAAAAAATAGAAGTACCTGTTACAGGCACAAAAATTTGTGTTAACGACGATTTGTCATTGAGCGTTCCAGATTTGCCCGTTATCCCCTTTATTGAAGGTGATGGCATCGGCGCTGATATTACCCCTGTAATGCAGACAGTGATTGATGCAGCGATCTCTAAAGCTTATGGAGACAAACGGCGTATTGCCTGGATGGAAATCTATGCGGGTGAAAAAGCCAATCAGGTCTACGGAAATGATGTCTGGTTGCCAGAAGAAACACTGCAGGCAATGAGAGATTATTCAGTGGCTATTAAAGGGCCATTGACCACACCTGTCGGTGAAGGCATTCGTTCGCTGAATGTTGCTATGCGCCAGGAGCTTGATTTATATGTATGCCAGCGACCGGTTAGATATTATGCTGGTACGCCGAGTCCAGTCAGGCAACCTGAAAATATTGATATGGTTATTTTCAGGGAGAATTCCGAAGATATTTATGCGGGAATAGAATGGCCGGCTGGTTCAGAAGATGCAGAAAAAGTGATTAGATTCTTGCAGCAAGAGATGGGGGTTACAAAAATTCGTTTTCCTGATTCTTCCGGAATCGGCGTCAAACCTGTTTCAGAGGACGGTACAAAACGACTCATTCGTCGCGCCCTGCAATATACTATTGATCAGGACAGGGATTCGTTGACGATTGTTCATAAAGGCAACATTATGAAATTTACCGAGGGTGCCTTCAAAAACTGGGCTTATGAGGTTGCCACGGAAGAGTTTTTTGCAACTGTTATCGATGGTGGTCCATGGTGCACACTCAAAAACCCTGTAACAGGCAAGCCCATCATTATCAAGGATGTCATTGCAGATGCGTTTCTGCAGGAAATCCTGTTACGCCCGGCAGAATATGATGTCATCGCTACGTTAAATTTGAATGGCGATTATATATCTGATGCCCTGGCAGCTCAGGTAGGAGGGATAGGCATAGCCCCGGGCGCAAATTTATCTGATCATGTTGCATTATTTGAAGCAACTCATGGTACAGCGCCTAAGTTTGCCGGTAAAAATACGGTTAATCCCAGTTCATTGATTCTGTCTGCTGAGATGATGCTCAGGCATCTTGGCTGGAACGAGGCAGCAGATCTTGTTGTCAAAGGTATCTCTGGTGCTATTGCTGAAAAGACGGTGACTTTTGATCTTGCTGATCTGATGGAAGATGCGGTTAAGGTCAGTTGTACAGGATTTGGTGAAATGGTGATCGCAGGAATGTCTGATTAATGACTGTATATTACCAGCTATGTAGCAAGGTAATAAAATCGATTATGTTAAATAACAAAGGCTTGCGGCCGATATCTTGATTGTTTATTATTAAGCCATTCAGCATTTTAGATATTTTGATTACATTTTCAGTTTCATATTGAGGTATAATTTTTATCATGATCAGGGAAGAAGAGCAGGACAATGATAACGGTCTGGCAGTACTGGAGGAAAAACCTGAACTAAAACAGCCTCCACTGTACAAAGTTGTATTGCTTAATGACGACTACACGCCAATGGAATTTGTTGTTTTGTTGTTGGAAACGTTTTTTTCCCTGAACAGAGAACAGGCGACACAGGTCATGTTGCACGTACACACAAAGGGGAAGGGTGTGTGTGGTGTATTTACTCGCGAAATAGCAGAAACCAAAGTGTATCAGGTTAATGAGTTTTCGCGGGAAAATGAGCATCCATTGATGTGTTCAATGGAGACAGAAAAATAATAATAATAATAAATTATAAGAGGCTATTTGTATTATGTTAAGTAAAGAACTTGAGTTTACCCTTAATCTTGCTTTCAAGGAAGCTAGAGAAAAACGGCATGAGTTTGTTACCGTCGAGCACCTTCTACTCGCTCTGGTAGATAATCCAACTGCGGCAGATGTCCTCAGATCCTGCGGAGCAAATCTGGATAATCTTAAGTTTGAGTTGTCCAGTTTTCTTGAAGAAACAACCCCTTTACTTCCTGCTGATGATACACGTGAAACACAACCGACACTGGGATTTCAGCGTGTGCTACAGCGTGCAGTCTTTCATGTCCAGTCTTCTGGTAAGAAAGAAGTTTCTGGCGCAAATGTGCTGGTTGCTATCTTTAGCGAGCAAGAATCTCAGGCAACCTATTTTCTCAATAAGCAGGATGTTACGCGCCTGGATGTTGTTAACTTTATATCTCACGGTGTCTCTAAGGTTGCTGATGGTTCAGCAGCAGCTGAAACAGGCAGTGCTGAAGAAGCAACAGAATCAGCGCCAACTGATAATACAAATACCAGTAAACGACCGCTGGAAAATTACACAACTAATTTGAACGAAAGAGCCATGCAGGGGAAAATTGATCCCCTTATTGGGCGTAAGGATGAAGTCAATCGTACCATTCAGGTATTGTGCAGACGCAGAAAAAATAATCCACTGTATGTGGGTGAAGCGGGTGTGGGTAAAACCGCCATTGCAGAAGGACTGGCGCGACTGATTGTTGATGGTGACGTGCCTGAAGTCTTATTGAGCAGCACTATTTATTCTCTTGATATGGGGGCTCTTGTAGCGGGCACTAAATATCGTGGTGATTTTGAAAAGCGTCTCAAGAGTGTGCTGAACGATTTAAAGAAAGAGCCTGAAGCGATCCTTTTCATTGATGAAATTCACACAATAATAGGTGCAGGCGCTGCATCTGGTGGTGTAATGGATGCATCTAACTTAATTAAGCCGGCATTATCCAATGGTGAGCTTAAATGTATTGGTTCCACAACCTATCAGGAATATCGTGGTATCTTTGAAAAAGACAAGGCATTGGCTCGACGTTTTCAGAAAATTGATGTGCCTGAGCCGACTATAGAAGAAACCGTTAAAATTTTGAAGGGTTTGAAAACCTGTTTCGAAGAGCATCATGATATTAAATATTCTAATGAGGCATTACGCGCTGCGGTTGAATTATCGGCCCGATATATTAATGATCGCTTTCTGCCTGACAAAGCCATTGATGTGATTGATGAGGCGGGAGCCAGTCAACAATTGTTGCCTGTGGATCAACGGAAAAAAACGATTAGCGTTACTGAGGTTGAAGCAATAGTGTCTATGATTGCTCGAATTCCATCGAAAACTATATCGGCTACTGATATGGATTCTCTGCAAACTCTGGAGCGTGATTTAAAAATGGTTGTTTATGGCCAGGATGATGCGATTGATACCTTGTCAAGCGCTATAAAAATGTCACGTTCTGGTCTGGGTAATGAACAGAAGCCAATTGGCAGTTTCCTGTTTGCCGGGCCAACAGGGGTTGGTAAAACTGAGGTCACCCGACAACTGGCTATGGTCATGGGGATAGAGCTGATACGTTTTGACATGTCTGAATACATGGAAAGACATACGGTATCAAGATTGATTGGTGCACCCCCAGGTTATGTTGGTTATGATCAGGGTGGATTGTTGACTGAAGCAGTCAACAAAAATCCGCATGCTGTTTTATTGCTGGATGAAATTGAAAAGGCACACCCGGATGTCTTCAATCTCCTGTTGCAGGTTATGGACCATGGGACGTTGACAGATAATAATGGGCGTAAGGCAGATTTTAGGAATGTCATTATCGTAATGACCACAAATGCAGGTGCCGAACGCATTAGCAGACGTTCTATTGGTTTCTCAAACCAGGATCACAGCAGTGATGGCCTGGAAGCGATAAACAAAATGTTTACCCCTGAATTCCGCAACCGGCTGGATGCGACTATTCAATTCAAGCAGCTTGATGAAAAGAACATCCATAAAGTTGTCGACAAGTTTATTTATGAACTTGAAGCACAACTTCAGGATAAACATGTCACGCTGGAGCTTGAAGAGTCGGCAAAGGCCTGGCTTGCTGAGCGCGGTTTTGATCCGGCCATGGGCGCACGACCAATGGCTCGAGTGATTCAGGAACACATCAAGAAGCCACTGGCAGAAGAGCTGTTGTTTGGGCGGCTGTCAAACGGCGGTCGGATCATTATCCATGCTGAAAATGACGAGCTGGTTTACGATATTCAAGAAGAGTCGGAAGCCATTAAGGAATAAAAGGTACAGTATGCGCACGCTGGATGATTCTAGCGTGCGCGATACGTGATGCGGCCTTTCGTCAGGTCATAGGGAGTAAGCTGTACAGTCACATTATCCCCGGTCAAAATCCGGATATAATGTTTGCGCATTTTTCCAGAGATGTGTGCCGTGACAACGTGACCATTTTCCAGCTCAACTTTAAACATTGTATTGGGTAAGGTATCAATAACCGTACCTTCCATTTCTATCGATTCTTCTTTAGCCATGTTTCCTCAAATTTAATTAGTGTAAAACAGCCCATTATAGCCTGTTTACTGCCCCAAATCGAACCTGTTACGAAGATTTATCCTGGTGGCCGCCTAAAACAGTGGTCCATCGGCCTTTTTGGTAGATCTCATGAGGCTTGAAATTCGCTTTGTAACTCATCTCCCGGCACTGGTTAATCCAGTAGCCGAGATACAAGCAGTTTAATGACATCTGTTCAACGAGTGCCAACTGTTTCAGGATGCAGTATGTACCAAGACTATTTTTTTCCATTGTTGGTTCAAAAAAAGTGTAAACAGCTGATAAGGCATTTGAAAAAACATCCGTAACAGCTACGGCAACCAGTTTATCTTTTCTTCTAAATTCAAGGAAAACTGTTTCACACCAGGCACTTATTAGAAAGTCTTTATAGTTTTCTTCATTTGTTTCAGCCATTTGGCTATTTGCATGACGCGTTTTCAGATAGCGAGAATATAGATCAAAGTGTTCTTCAATAAAGCTGGCCGGTACGATAGACATAACAAGATCCTGATTGTTTTGCAGAGTTCGGCGTTGATTACGGTTTGGTGAATAGGGTACAGGCACTCGCAGCGGCAGACAGGCTGAACATTCCGGGCAATGGGGGGTATAGACTTCATTGCCACTGCGACGAAAGCCGATGGAGGCAAGTTGTTGATAGAGGCTATGGGTCATCGCAATCGAAGGGTCAGGAATAATAGATACCGATTGTTGTCCTTCGATATATGAACAATTTTGTGGGAATGTCTGGAAAAGCCTGATGTCGTGTTTTACTGAATCCATGCTCTACTATAACTGTGGTGGTGCATTGTTTTCAAACACAGTCAGTTGCGAATACCATGCCCTTTATTCAACAGGTACAGTGCAAATAGAAACAGTCCGATGATGAAGCCGATAATAATACTGTATGACGTGAGTAAACGGATATCTGTGATACCGAGAAATCCATAGCGGAAGGTGTTTACCATATACAGGATCGGGTTGGCGAGAGAAACAGTTTGCCAGAAGTCGGACAACATATGAATAGAGTAAAAAACACCTCCAAGATAGGTGAGTGGGGTAAGTACAAAAGTCGGAATAATGGAAATATCATCAAAACTTTTGGCAAAAACACCGTTAATGAGTCCAGCCAGTGAAAATAGAATGGCTGTCAGAAAAACGACCGATACCAGTACAACAATATTGTGTATTTGCAGATCACTGAAGAACAGGGAAACAAGCGTGACGGCAAGTCCCACAACCAGACCTCTGGCCATTCCTCCTGCAATAAAGCCCAGGATGATGAGATAGTTGGGTACAGGCGATACCAGTAATTCTTCGATATTGTGCTGGAACTTGCTGCCATAGAATGAAGAGACAACATTGGCATAGGAATTGGTGATTACTGTCATCATGATCAATCCCGGCACAATATAATCCATGTAGGGGACGCCATCCATGGATCCGATGCGTGGGCCAATCAAGTTGCCAAAAATTACAAAATACAGGGATGTTGTGATGATGGGCGGTACAATTGTCTGCAGCCATATCCTGGAAAAGCGTAAAATTTCCTTGATGACTATAGTTTTGAAAGCAATATATTTTTGCTGAGGCGTCATGGATTGCCTGCGCTGTTTTTCTGGATGAGATTCACAAATAATTGTTCCAGCCGATTGCTTTTGTTGCGCATGCTGAGCACCTGTACGCCCTGTTTTGACAGAGCATCAAAAATAAAATTGATGCTGCAATCCTTGCTTATATCTGCTTCCAGTGTGATTGGGTCAATTAGCCTTAAGCATTGGGGTGTAATATCTGGCCTATGATCGATTTCCTGAGCCAGGTCCAGTACAAAGGTCTCCGTTTGTAAGGTGTTAAGCAGTGATTTCATGCTACGGTTTTCAATGATTTCACCCTGATCGATGATGGCTATGTTCTTGCACAGGTTCTCCGCTTCTTCGAGATAGTGGGTTGTCAGTATAATCGTTGTGCCATTACGGTTAATTTCTCGCAGAAATGACCACATGGTGCGGCGAATTTCTATGTCGACACCTGCAGTGGGTTCATCCAGAATCAGCAAGCGGGGTTGGTGAACCAGAGCTCTGGCAATCATTAATCGTCGTTTCATGCCGCCTGACAGCTCGCGTGCCTGGGAATCGCGTTTGTCCCAGAGATTCAGCTTTTTCAGATAGAATTCACTTTTTTCTTTTGCCGTAGTCCTGTCGATGCCGAAGTAGCCGGCCTGATTAATAAGAATTTCCTGTACAGGCTCAAAGACATTGAAATTAAATTCCTGTGGGACCAGGCCAATGAATGTTTTCGCAGTTGGAAAATTGCTATCGATATCAACACCAAAAATAGAAACCTTGCCGGCTGTTTTGTTGATCAGTGAAGTAATGATACCGATCATTGTAGATTTTCCGGCACCGTTAGCGCCAAGCAGAGCAAAAAAATCCCCTTCCTTGACTTCCAGATCAATCTCTTTCAGCGCATGAAAATTTTTATTATAAATTTTGGTCAGGTTTTGTATGGATAGAGCTGTCTTCATGACGAGCTAGTTTAGCAGGAAATGGAAATACAAAATAACCATTGATGTCCTGAGGCAATGTTGGACTCTGGGGTCTACTTCGGCATTTCTGGCTGGGTATCTGGATGGATGTCTGGCCGGTTATGTGATTTCAAGGTTCTTTGGGGGTCTATGTAGTTTTCTTCTTCCAGTCTTTTTAGTTCGGTTGACGCATCTGAATTAACCCGTTCAAACAGTGCATTCAGTTTTTCAGGATTTGTCGCATTACGAGACAGCCGACGAATACCCATACCGGAATAAATCTGTATTTCCTTAAACGTTTTATAGATGTCAATCAGGCGATCATCTGGATCTGTATTCAAAGCCTGCTCATGTGTGCCTGGATCACCTGCACGTTCATTTTCTGATTGCAGGCGCGGTGACAGGTAATAGCTCAGTATTGCCAGAAAAATAAAAAACCCAAAAACGGTAACAGTCGGAGATTCAATCAGTCGCAACATAACGAGCAAATCAAAAATAGATGTTTCCAGCAATAATACCAGCAGTCCTGTTAGTACCCGCGAGGCCTGCTTGTCTCCATGATAGTAAAACCGGTAACAGATAAGTAAACAGAAAAAGATGGTTAACATGATGGCAAAATATGCCGCGTACCACCATTCGTTGATGCCCGAGTTTGTATTTAACGGTGACTTGGGTAAGGCGATATACAAGTTTTCGATAGGCGCCTGAAAGCTTACCAGTAGCAGGAATAGCCAGATGCCGGTAAGTACGATAGGAATGACTGAAATACGGCTGTTTGTTAGAACGATCATTAACCAGATTAGCATGGGCCAGAGGAGAAACTGGGTAGAGGCAATAATGCGTGTGGTAATTTGTGGGTATTGCCCAGAAAAAGCCATACTTCCAGCAATGGCAAGGATGGCCACGGTGAACCACATACCGGCAAGCAGGAGTCTGCTAACGGAACGACCGCCCGTCAGCATAATACTGAGATGAATCTGTTGTATTCCCCCACAGAGTGCGCATCCTGCGAACACATATAACGCTGGCGCTATCATTATTTTTAACCACTGTAAAAAATATTATTGTTATGAATTGGTTCCACACACGACTAATAGTTTAGCCTATCAGAGTATATGAATCCAATGGTGGCGAGGCTTAAGCCGTTATATTCTGCTAAATCCATGTAGTATAATGGAATATATTTTCCATGGGGTGGAGTTATGGGTTCTGTTTTTGCAAAAATGGGTAAATCCCTGGCCACCTATTTGAATAAACCTGTTTTTGCTTATGATTCTGTCATACTTTCTCAGGATGGCATGCTGGAGCAGCGCCTGAGAGTTGGGGATGTATTGTTGGTTGAAGGTAACCGCAGAATCAGTTCAGCAATCAAGTACCTGACGCAGTCTACCTGGTCGCATTCTGCACTGTGTGTCGGTAATTTACCGGAATATGCCGAGCAGAAGATGCTGATAGAAGCAGATCTGGAGAATGGCGTTCTTGCAGTGCCAGCGAGTAAATATGCCAGAATGCATACCCGAATCTGTCGGCCGGTGGGTATTAGTGATGTGGATATTGAGCGTTTACGAATGTTTGTTATTGAACGAATCGGACAGCAATATGATATGAAAAATGTCGTCGATTTGTTGCGCTACCTGTTTCCGACGCCGCCGGTACCGATACGCTGGCGCAGAAAGATGCTATCCCTCGGAAGTGGTGATCCGACAAGGGCTATTTGTTCTACGATTATTGCCCAGGCATTTCAGTCGATAAAATACCCTATATTGCCAACTATTGAACGGCGTGATAATAGCAGAGCATCCGTTAGCCGACACAAAAATAAGGCAAAAGTCTGGTATTTCAGGCATCACAGTTTGTTCACCCCGAGAGACTTTGATGTATCGCCCTATTTTAAAATTATCAAGCCAACCCTGGGAACTGATTTTGATTATAAATCCCTGGTCTGGCAAGAAACCACTTCTCAACAAAAGGAAAGATGAATGACACAGCAGTTTACAGTAGCCAATTTTAATGTGCGTAACCTGGTGCCTGCGTCTACTCATCAGATGTATCACTATTTTTACAGTGTAGGTAAGCATAATTATTATTCTAACGAAAAAAAATCGTCGGGCAGTGACAGCGCTTATCAGCAAAAAATTGAATGGATTGCCAATCAACTTGATCAAATGGATGCGGATATTGTCTGTTTCCAGGAAATCTTTGATCTTCAGCCATTGCAGGATGCTGTCAACCTGAGTAGTTATGCTGGGAAATCAAGTTTGTATCTCGCTGGTGAGGCGAAATATGAGGTGTCTGATTTTCGTGGAACACTCGCACATGTGTATAAAGTTCCGCTGGTTGCTCTGATGGTCAGGGATGGTTTTGATGTGCAGGATTTTGAGGCGATTACAGATATGCCTTCTGAATGCGATATCAGTAAGACTGTGGTTGAGGAATCAGGGCGTATCTGGCAGCTAGAGTTGAATGAAAGTGGTGAGGCTTTTAATCGCTTTAACCGCCCGGTACTGAAAGCCAGGATCCGTCTGCCAGGGAGATTTAAGCAGTCAAAAGGAGGGCATACTGGTGCGCCAGTTATCACGGTTTTTAGTGCCCATCTGAAATCCAAAAGACCTATTCAGGTGGCTGAATATGAGGGAGATACGCGAGAAAGAACTGCTGCGTATCTGCGCGAAGCGGCTATTGGGCGTGCTCGCTCGTTGTTGTTAAGAGCCGTTGAAGCTGCTGCTTTACGTACCTGTGTTGTTAATGAGCTGGTTGAAGACCCGGATCGCCCCGTTTTTATTGTCGGAGATCTTAACGATGGACCGCGCAGTGTGACAACCGAAGTATCTGGTGGATTGACGCAGCCTATTTTCAACCATCACCTTGAGCCGGATTATGACAAGCGGGAAGCCATGTTTGATATGGCAGCGGATTTGTCACTTTACAGCAGTTATCATTTACAAACTCTACGTAGTCATCGCGATGTGTATTACACGCATATTTTTAATGGGCATCACGATACGCTGGATCATGTACTTGTTTCCAGTCATTTTGTGCCGCGCTGGATCAGAGAGGGTAAGGGGCGGCATAATCTGGGTAAGGTAGGAGCGTTACGAGTCTATAATGATCATTTGCTGGATGCCGACGTTGACGACTTGCGTTCCAGTGATGTTGGAAAATTTTTTCATACTCGCTCAGACCATGGGCAGTTGACAGTCAGGCTTGACTGGTTTGAAGATAATTGAGAATAAACCATATAATATGAAAGGATAAATGCGAGAAATTGACGCCATATTTATGATTTTATTAGAGAAAAAACAAATCCATGGCAAGGGTAATCGTTAAATATTTCAATAGTTTACAATGATAACTTATGTCCAAATGTCTAAATCTGCCATTCAAGTCTATTATTTTCACCAAAATATAAGTAAATTAGTTGTTACTAATGTCGAAGAAGTAGCTAGAGATTAGTTTTACCGGCTTTTCGGTAAATAAAACAGAGGTGAAATTATGATGTTTATTGACTATCTTACATTGGGTGGAATTGTGGCGGTTATTGCAATACTTGTGGCATTGGTTGTTACCTGTCAGAGATCAGGTTGTAGAATTGGTGAATAACAGGGTTAACGCCCAGGCTCTTTAAAGTACCCCGACGTTATATGACATTTAGGAGTACTAGAAGAGTCTTTGATTAATTCATGAAGCACTCGCATGTTGTCTTTCATATCTGTTTCTCTTTTGAATTAATTAGGATCTTAGTTAGTTAACCACCCGTGGTGGACATAAAGCGAACAATTTGTTCTGGAGCTGTTGAAAAATCGTGCCGTTCCGGTTTTCTTGCGATAGCATCCCTGATGACCTGTTCGAGGTCTGCATCGCTAAGACCATTACGTAATAATGGTCTTAGCGAGACTTTATCATCCTGACCCAGGCAGAGATAAAGTTCACCATCAACGGTTAATCTTACCCGGTTGCAGGTTTCGCAGAAATGCTGGGAGATCGGAGTGATGAATCCAATCCGTAGTTCTGTGCCTTTTACCTGCATGTAACGAGCAGGTCCTCCGCCCGCCATGAGGCCTGGAATGAGATCAAAGCGTTGTTCCAGTTGTTTACGTACAAGTTGTAAGTTCACGTATTGGTCGGTTGCTTTGCGTCCAGTATCGCCCATGGGCATTGTTTCTATGAAACGCAGTGTGAAATCATGTTCCAGACAGAAATTGACCATGTCTTCCACTTCATCATCATTGATGTTCTTCATGACAACCATATTGATTTTAATCGGCGAAAACCCTGCTTTTCTGGCTGCCATCAAACCGCGCAGTACTTTATCCAGTTTGCCTTGAGTAATTGACTTAAAGCGATCCGGTTTCAGACTATCAAGGCTGACATTGATTCGGTGGATGCCCGCCTGAAATAATGGCTCTGCCAGCTTTTCCATGCGGGTTGCATTGGTACTGAGAGAAAGGTCGTCTATGCCGGGCAGTTTTTGGAGCCGTTGAGCAAGCTCAGGAATATTTTTACGTACCAGTGGTTCGCCACCAGTTATGCGAACCCGGTGAGTGCCAAGTCGTCCAAAGGCACCAATAACACGTTCAATCTCGGCAAAAGTGAGCCAGTGTTCCGGTTCGCTGAAATCCTTGAATCCTTCCGGGATGCAATAGGAGCAACGCAGGTCGCATCGATCCGTAACAGACAGGCGTATGTACTCGATTGGGCGCTGAAAAGGGTCAATTAAACGAGATTTCATTCTGTTAGGATAGTCTTATTTAATCAGGAAGGCTATTGTTGTCATCTGGATTTCTGATGCAGATTAAAAACTGGAAGAAAGCAGTGAGAAACAATTTACTAATTCTGATTTTATCCCTGAGTATGGCTTTGTTAGCTTGCCAGCAGCCTCCTGTTGAGTTTTCCCGTGTTTTGTATGTATTCGGGACGCTTGTTGATATCACGCTACTGGGAGGCAATAACAAGACAAATGAAGAGGCGATCCGGCATATTGATCAGGTATTTCAACAGATGCACAGGGACTGGCACGCTTGGAAACCTGGTGGCGAACTGGGGATTTTAAATAGGGCCATCAGACAAGGGGAAATGATTCACGTCAGCGATTCTTTATTACCCTTACTGACTCAGTCAAAACAATTATCCATTGCCAGCAAAGGCCTGTTTAATCCAGCCATTGGCGAGTTGATTTCGCTGTGGGGGTTTCACAGCGATGAACTGCCTGCAGGTCCACCGCCGACTGAAAGTGAAGTGGTTACAGTCCTGGCTTATCATCCATCCATGTCTGATGTTGAAATAACCGGTGATCAGGTGGTTGGCCGGAATCCACATATCCAACTGGATTTTGGCGGATTTGCCAAAGGGTATGCACTCAATGTTGCCATAAAAGAATTGCGCCAACAGGGCATTAACAATGCCATTGTAAATGCTGGTGGAGATCTATGTGTGTCTGGACAAAAAAACAACCGGGCGTGGAAAATCGGCATTCGACACCCACAGGGAAAGGGTGTGCTTGCATCAGTTGATGCGTTCGATGGAGAATGTGTTCTGACATCTGGAAACTATGAAAGATACCGGGAATATGACGGTAAACGTTATCCACATATTCTGGATCCGCGCACTGGAATGCCGGTGATGCACATTGCTTCGGCTACAGTGATCAGTCGCGATGGTGGTCTGGCAGATGCCGCTGCAACAGCATTAACAGTTGCAGGTGTGGATGACTGGTATCAGGTAGCGAAACAGATGGGACTTGAATATGTCATGGTCGTTGATGCGCAAGGGACTGTGTATATGAACCCAGCTATGCAGGCACGTATTCATTTTGAGAAAGAGCCACCGGAGCACATGATCATTACTCCGGCTTTATAAATCGGAACTGGACGCTTATCAGGCAGCTTTTTCAACCCGGTTTCTGCCGCGTTCCTTTGCCAGGTATAAAGCAGTATCAGCACGTTTTATGATACTGGATGGATCATCATTATTGCTATATTCTGCAATACCCATCGAAATGGTTATGGTGCCATAATTCTTGTCGCCAGCCTTGTTTTTAAGAATGCCTGCAGAGATGGCGGTGCGGATTTGTTCGGCCACAATATGCGCACCGTTGATATCTGTTTGCGGTAACAGAACAGCAAATTCTTCACCACCATAGCGGGCAGCGGTATCACTGCCTTTTACGCACCGTTTTAATGTTGTCGCAACAAAACGTAAAACCTTGTCGCCAACCAGATGACCATGAGTGTCATTAAAATGCTTGAAATGATCAATATCACCGAGTATCAGACAAAAGCTTGAGTCGGTACTGGCAGATTTGCTGATTAATTCATCCATTTCCTGGTCGAAGGCCTTGCGGTTTGCGATCTCGGTTAGTGTATCGACCAATGATTCTTCTCTTGCAACGTTCAATTCCTTGCGCAAAGTATTGATTTCATCCATTGCAGAAGATAGTTTGTCTTTTAACAGGATTTGTGACTGTTCGGCATCCTGTGTTTCTTTCACAATTTTATTCAGTCCAACAGTGATATCTTCTGGTGATGTGGCGCTATCAAGAATGTTGGCAAATTGTACCAGCGATTCAGAATAGGTACTGATGTCACCATCTGATTTCTCAAATTCACCCTGTACTGAAGTCAGGACTCTCATGAAATCCTGACGCATGATTTCTATGGCTGCTTCATCCTGAGTGTATGTTTGCTGATAGAGATTCCAGAGAGATTTATTCTTGTTGTCTTCTGGATTATTGATTATTTGATCAAATGCTGATTTAAGTTTGGCATTTCCAGACATTGCGTCATATCCGATCCGATAATTGACTGGCGTTGGTGGAATCTGTTTCTGTGTCAGCGCAGCCAGAGTCAAACGCAGATAATCTCCGGAGATATTGAAATCTTCCGAATAGGGGTTGATGTTCTGCTGTTCATCCTGATTGCTTGTCATACCTGGCTACCTTCATAATCACTGGTTTTCAGGACTATATATCGGGCATTGTTTGTCATACTTTAGGCAAGAAGTTATCCATGTAACATGAATATTATTGATAGAATCAATCAGTTGGGTGTAAGTACTTGATCCGAGTAAACTAAAGATTACCCGACTTTTCCATATTTTAGCGGCTATGCGATTCTCATGTATGTTCTATAGCATTGCTGAACTCTCAAATTCTTCGCCTTAAAATCCAGACAAAAGAACCTAATTATAGAGGCACCGTACAGTTTATTGTATAATAATCATGAAAAGTTATTAGTTGTCTGGGAAGCAATCTGAAACCATAATCTATGCAAAAGGGTCATCCTGAATGAATAATAATCAAAAATTACTGGCGCAAAATTTTATATTTCCGATAGCATTATATTTTAGTCTAACAGGCAATGTTACTGCGTTAGAGACTCACAGTATTGACAAGATATATTCATCCAATCATGTGTTTACAAATAATTATCTTAGTCTTGGTGAGGCGCTTCAATTTACCCTGATAAATCAGCCAGCTATTCAAAGTAAAGTCTACGATATTGAATTTTCAAAAGGCGAATTATTGGTAGAAAGTGGTGAATTCGATTCACAAATTGAGTCAACCATTAACCGAGGAGAGAATTCGGAAAATATTTTTGATACAGATGACGATGATGCTCTAATAACCAGCACAATCGAGCGATCATTTATGGATTTCAGGTTGGACATTCAGAAACGATTCCGTAGTGGACAAACAGCGACTCTGGGTTATGCGGTTGATTATGAGGATGTAGAGGATTCCGGCACGGGTGCATCGAGTGAAGCTGAAATATTTATCGAGTTAATACAACCATTACTTAAAAACCGGGGTGTTGATGCATCGGCTGCATTTGAAAGAGCGGCTGAAATTGTTATTGAAGCAAAAGAATATGATCTCAGGGATGGTATATCGTTAAGTCTCCTGGATACTGTGGAGGCTTATTGGGATTATCTGGCTGCGAAAGAAATTCTTAAAGTCAGGCAGGATGCTACTCGTGTATTAGACGGGCTATTACCGAATCTTGAGGATATTGATGAAGAAGAAATTGATTCTGAAGATAATGCTGAATTTGAGGCAGAGTTGAATTCTCGTAAATCAGAAATAATCGAGGCAAATCAGGAATATGTTGTAGCGAAATATACACTCGGTCTGGCAATGGGACTGGCATCGCCCCAGGACATTGAAGCAATGCCTGTACCTGATGAGAAATTTGCACATTTTAATGCTACTGATATGGCAACCCTCAATAATTTATTGCCCGTATACCTGCGAAAACCGGACAAGCAGAGAGCTTCAATCCTATCATTAAAACGTTTGCAGGAATCCGCTTCTACTTTACTGCAAGGTGCCCGAAGAAATAAGGAGCCACAACTGGACCTTATAGCCAGGTATGGTTATTTTGGGACAGAACCGGAGTCGAGTTTTAACAGTAGCTTCCGTTCAGTAAAAAGAAACTCCGGACCGGTCTGGCTTATAGGCGGTGAATTCTCTTATCCGATTGGGAATCGTGCCGCAAAAGGCGAAATTGTCCAGCAAAAAGCCTTGTTAATGGAGCTGAAATTACAGGTGTATGATAGCCTGCGAGAAATTTCTTCCAGCATCATGGTTACTGTAAAAGAAATTGTACACTCACAACAGGAAATAGCTTTAACAGAAAAATCAATTGCGAATTATGAGGACTCTTTGCAGCAACTAAGAATTGATTTTCAGGAAGATGTTGATCTGGGTGATTTACTTGATTTGATTGATATTCAGGATGACTGGGTCGATGCCAGAATTGATAATATTGAGCAGCAGGCACGTTTAACGAAAGCAGTTGCAGCGCTGGTTTTCGAAACAGGGGAGATGTTGGCGCCTGGGCCTGACTATAAAATTAATGTCGATAAGTTAACGACAGTTCCTTGAAGGGAGCCTCTATTAATTAGGATTTTCGTCTGAGTTCAAGGCGGATGAATTTTGAGAACCGCAGTGTATAGGGCAACCATGAGGATCGCATAAATTTATCCAACGCAGAAATCGGGCGAAAAGTCTAT
>JAZGGH010000112.1:0-3531 GCA_036480335.1 Gammaproteobacteria bacterium
TAAAACCTAGATGTTCGCGTATTCGATTGAGTAAGTTGCGCTCCTGAGGATGGACATGACCGTCTGCATACGCTGCATGCAGTAAAATTTCCATAAACATCTGCATCAGGTGTTTGCGGCGATGGCACTCCTGTCGGAACTGGCTAATCACTTCATCAAACGGAAAATCTGCCTGCCTACCTTCGTTAAACAAATTAATGGCCGTTGTGCGCATTTGCTCATTCAGGCTCATACGCGTCATGACGTCACGCGCCATCTGGATCTCATCCCGCGTAACCTGGCCATCGGCTTTGGCCAGATGCCCCATAATCGAAAAAACAGCCGTAAAGAATGCCGCCTGAACGCGCTCCTGGTCACCAGACTCAAATTGCCCTGAAGCAACTCTGCCAAGCCCTCTATCAAAATTATGCCCGAAGGATGCACCCATCAATGCGCCCAATGGGCCACCGAGCATAAAACCAAAGGTACCGCCTAGTATTTTTCCCCACCAACTCAATTTTTTATCTCCAGTTTTCGTTACTAAAATGTAATCATCGATTGATTCTACAATTTGATCACAACAATTTTCATTATTGTTTCCAGATATTGCTATTCATTCTATTAAATATTGCAATAAATTCAATAAGTCCCGAACCTGCAAAATTTATTATTGTGACTATACTTAATACTATAAACCACCGTATTGATGGCAAATGATTTTACCAGTTATCCGCTTACATAGGGATAAGGAGGTTGGCAATGAGAAGAAGACTCTATTTTCTGCTGCCTGACATTGCACGTGCACGCCAGGTCGTCGATGAATTATTACTGGCACGCATTAATGATCATCATATTCATGTGCTGGCTAAAGAAGGCACCGATCTTAGTAACTTACCGGAAGCCAATATGCTGCAACGCAGTGACTTTGTCCACGGTGTGGAATTAGGCCTAAGCGTCGGTGGCGCTACCGGAATAGTAGCTGGTTTAATTGCACTGTCTTTCCCTCCTGACGGACTGGCAATAGGTGGCTGGGCAGTTTTGGCATGCGCGCTGGCTGGTGCACTTATTGGTGCCTGGGTCTCGGGAATGATTGGTACTGATATCCCGAACAGTCGCCTCAAGGAATTTGAACATTCCGTTGAAGACGGTGAAATTTTAATGATGGTCGACGTCTCGAAAGATCACGTTGATCAAGTAACAGAAATGATTAAACGCCATCACCCGGAGGCAGACATGCACGGTATTGAACCCACGATGCCTGCTTTTCCGTAATAACCGCTCCTCCAGTGCGGAGCATCAGTTCCGCATTTTCTCATCCGGAGGCAGGGGCACCTGTCTTCGGATTTTTCTTACTCTTTTATTTAGACCCCGCTAAGTTCCCAATTTAAGTCAATAAATCTGCGATTCAATGTTTATAGCCCCACGCCGATAAATACTAAGACAGGCAACATAGAGAGGAATGGCTGTGACATTCATTATTGATATGATTACTGGCGAACGTATTGTAACTGATCAACCTTGCGATAAGTTGCAAACTGCTTCAGCAACAAACTTCCCTGCAGCTAACGAGCCGCTGGTTTTGCCAGCCTTACAACCTGTTTGTAGCCAGGAAATCAAACCTGAGCCAACACCGGATATTGCCGGGCTTGATATTGCAGAAATTCTCGAAAATCTTGACGACTAGACTGTCTCTATAAAATAACACAACAGTTGTAAATTCAACTGTCTGTTATAAACCAGATTGCATCATCCTCAATAGCCACCCTGACAGCAGTCAATCGATCGCCTATACAGGGTCCAGACACACACAAGCCACTTTCTATCTGAAATAGTGCATCATGTGTTGCACACTGAATCAGCTCACCTTCAATATTCAGAAACTGATCAGGCATCCAATCCAATGGGCCACCAGTATGCGGGCAGCTGTTTTTATAGCCATGCACGGATTGCTCCTTACGCACCAGAAACAGATCAATTGTTTCGCCGTTGGCTTTAACCACAAAGCTGCGGCTGCTCGCTTCGGGCAACTCATGCAAATGGCACAGCAGGATGTAAGTTGACTCAGACGACATAATGCTTAGTCGAATATAGTTACGCTGGCTTGTTGAAAACAAACCCGTAGCGGTACGTATTTAATTAAAGCCACCCAAATTGTTGTTCTGGGTAATTATAACGCAGAGCTTCCTAGTTGGCGCGCACCACTCGAAAACCCAAGTTATCAATCTGGGATTGCGGTACACGGCGTGAGCGTGCCGCGCTGCGCAAAGTATTCACTGGCCCTGTGTAGCTACCACCACGAACCACATGCGCGTCACAGGGCGTGAGATTAACCGCAGCGCCTACTGTGCTAGCGACCTTATAGTCGGGCAGATAACAATCCTGCACCCATTCCATCACATTACCTGTCATTTCATGCACACCCACCGCATTAGCCGGCAAGCTGCCTACTGCCGCGGGCTTGGTCGCATCCCACTTGCTACCACAATCAAAGCAATTGGCCTTACCCTCGGCTTTAGGCTCATTGCTCCACCAATAATGCGTCACTGTTCCAGCACGTACGGCATACTCCCATTCAGCTTCAGTGGGTAATCTGTAGTTAAAACCAGATTGTTGACTGAGCCACAGGGTATAGGCTAATGCGTCATTCCAGCTAATATTAATAACCGGTTGGCGGCCTCGACCCCAACCGGCATCAGATGGAAAACCTCGACCGGTCATCCGTGCAAACTGGTCATACTCTTCAAATGTGACTTCATATTTACCCATAGCAAATGTCGATAACGTCACTTCATGACGCGGCCGCTCGTTAAAATTGGCAGAAGACATGGCGCTACCCATAGTAAACATACCTGCTGGTATCTGAACCATACGCGGGCCAGACTTGCCATTGGTCAACCGGTCACTAAACAATTTGCCCGGTTTCATTTTTACAACCCGTTGTTCAGGTGTCACCACGGGTGGTTCCTGCACAGCAAGATCTTGCTCTGTTGCGCCTGATGTGGCTTCCAATGCCTCAATTGCCGCCACGGTTTCAGCAACCGTTTGTGAGACTTGTACGTCATCGCGTATTACTGGCTCGAATCCCTGAACGTTATTATCAGGTGACTTTGATGTAACTTTTTCTACCGTCTCTAAATCTGCGCCACTGTTTTCAGCCGTTGGTTCTTCCATTACTACAGTAGACGGCGTTAATTGAAGCTCCACCTGCTTTTTTAAATCGGGTAACCAGTACAGCACAGCCGCACCAACCACTGCTCCAATGGCCAGAAACACCATCAGTTTACCAATGAAACTTTTGCCAGTAAGGCTATCGTCATCCTCAACGAATCTTTCAAATGGTGGAACTGTGGCATTCGTAGGCTTAGCCTCAGGCGTGTACGCAGTGAACCGTATATCATCTGGTTCGTGATTGAGTACAGGCACACTGACAACCGGTGTCACGGAATTATTTTCTTCCTCTGCCTCTGCTGAAAATTCCAATTTTTTGGCTTCAGTTTTCCAGCGCGTAACTTCCTGTTCAGCACGCACCCTCTGGGCGATTTCAGCGTCAAG
>JAZGGH010000113.1:0-36916 GCA_036480335.1 Gammaproteobacteria bacterium
ATACAACTGCGGTATTTTCCTGAATAACCGCCTGTGACCGCAGCGCCTGTATAAAAGCCACGGTGTATGCATAACAGACCTCATCGGTCATTTTCTCTACGCTACCGCGAGCGCCACTGGTGCCAAATCCGACACCACTATCCAGCATAAGCTGATCTATCTGAAGTTTATTCATACACCAAACACAACCGCTCTTTGATACATGCGTGGATCCGCTGTGCTTGATCCACTCTACGTACTATTCATTCAATAGCCTGTTCTCAAAAAACAGCTATCGCCCTACACAATAATACTTGAATCCTTTCGTCTGCATCAGTTCTTTTTCGTATACATTGCGTAAATCTATAAATACATCGCCAGCCATCACTTCAAGTAGTTTTGTCAGATTCATGCCGCGGTATTCATTCCATTCCGTCATCAGCACCAGTGCATCTGCATTTTCTGCGGCGGCGTAAATATCATCAACATATTCCACAGCATCGGGTAATTGCTCTTTTGCCTCATGCACGCCCTGTGGATCATGCGCAATAACGGTCGCACCTTTATCTATCAGCGCAGGAATAATGGCCAGTGAAGGCGAGTCGCGCATATCATCCGTTTCCGGTTTGAATGTCAGACCCAGTATTGCAATGCGTTTGCCGGCTTCACTGCCACCCAAAGCCTTGCGAATTTTTTGTACCATGCGCGCTTTCTGCGCAGCGTTGACTTCAACCACTGCCTCAACAATGCGCGACTGTGTACCATGTTCCTGGGCTATACGGATAAGCGCCAGCGTATCTTTGGGGAAACAGGAGCCGCCATAACCGGGTCCTGCATGTAAAAACTTACGACCGATACGGCCATCCAGCCCCATACCCTTAGCCACTGCATGCACATCGGCACCCACTTTTTCGCAGAGATGGGAGATTTCATTGATGAAGCTGATTTTGGTTGCCAGAAAAGCATTCGAGGCATATTTGATCAGCTCTGCACTCTCCAGATTTGTGACCAGTATCGGCGCTTCGATGAGATTTATCGGACGGTACAGCTCGCGCAATAAGGCTTCTGCTCTTTCGCTTTCGACACCCAGCACGACACGATCAGGCCGTTTGAAATCACTAATCGCCGCACCTTCGCGCAAAAATTCTGGATTGGAGGCGACATCGAAATCGGCTCCCGGGTTTTCCGTAGCAATAATACGCTGCACTTCCCTGGCCGTGCCAACGGGGACTGTTGATTTATCAACGATGACAGTATATCCCGTTAAATGCGGTGCAATCTCTTTTGCAGCCGCATACACATATTTAAGATCTGCATGGCCATCGCCGCGTCGAGTTGGCGTACCTACTGCAATAAAGACAAGATCGGCCTGCTGGATTTCAGTTGCCAGATCCGTGGTAAAAGTAATGCGGCCAGCAGTCCGATTTCTGGCCACTAGATCGTCGAGGCCTGGCTCATAAATGGGTATGCCGCCTGCATTCAGTTTATCCACTTTTGACTGGTCAACATCCACACAGGTAACACTCGCGCCAAAATCAGCAAAACATGCACCTGACACTAGCCCGACATAGCCGGCCCCAATCATGACAACCTTCATTCTTCTAATTCCTCTATAACAGTTTTAATCAGCCGCTCAGTATAACAGCAAACAATGTGAACAAATAAGGCTCATGATCGCTGTGCCGGACCAGCTACTCAAATCTGTTCTGCAATGCGCTGCGCCAGTTCGGTAGCCTGTTCATCACTCAGTTTACCTGCATTCCAGTCTATGCCCAGACCTGAGCCATCTGTGTATTTTGGAATAATATGAAAATGCACCCATATGACAGCCTGGTGCGCTGCAACGCCGTTATTCTGCAGGATATTGTAATCCTGGCAGCCGGTTGTTTTCATAACGGCCCTGCAGACTTGGGGTAATGCCCGGCCTATCGCTTCGGCATGAACCTGATCCATCTGGTCAAGCGTTTCGGCATGTTTTTTGGGAATAATCAGGGTATGTCCTTCGGAAAGTGGAAAAATATCCAGAAATGCCAGTACATGTTCGTCTTCATAAACTTTGTGGCAGGGAATGTCTCCGGATACAATTTTGTGAAATATGGTTTCTGCCATCAGTTCAATCCCCATCATTTATTAACATTCGGGTATATTAACGTTAGCGGACATTCTGCACCATAGCGCCTGACTACACTGTGCTATTCTTTGGACCGTTGAAATACACACACTTAATCGAGGAGATAAAAAATGGGATTATTTGATTTTGCAGCCAACATTGGCAAGAAGCTGTTTTCGAAAGACGACGAAGCTGCGGATAACATAAAAAGTTTTATCGAAAAAGACAATCCGGGCATTAAAAATCTGGGTGTTGCATTCAATGGCAACAAGGTTGTCCTGAGCGGTGATGCTGATTCAGCAGAGGCGATGGAAAAAGCCGTACTCATGGCTGGAAATGTTCAGGGTGTTGCTGATGTGGATGCTGGCGGAATTAATGCGCCAGCGGCATCTAGCAATGTTGAATATTATGAAATTCAGAAAGGCGATACACTGTCTGGTATTGCGAAAAAATTTCTGGGTAATGCCATGGATTACCCGAAAATATTTGAAGCCAACCGTGAGGTTATCAAGGATGCTGATCTAATTTATCCTGGCCAGAAAATTCGTATACCGCTGGATTGATTTATAAAAGAAACAAATAAAAAAGCGGCCTTCCGGCCGCTTTTTTATTACTCAGATAACCTTACATCATGAAATGCGAGGATCCAGCTCACCTGAAGCGTAACGCTGAAACATCACTTCAAGACTCACTGGCTTGATCTTTGCTGCATGGCCTGCGCAACCAAAAGCTTCATAACGTGCTTTACAAATATCTTTCATGGCTGCGGTGGATTCTTTCAGAAATTTGCGTGGATCAAAGTTGCTCTTGTTTTGTTCCAGGTGTCTGCGAACCGCACCAGTGCTTGCCATACGCAGATCAGTATCAATGTTCACCTTACGCACACCATTTTTGATACCTTCCTGAATTTCTTCAACCGGTACACCATAAGTTTCACCCATGTCACCACCGAAATCATTGATGATTTTCAGCCATTCCTGCGGCACTGATGAAGAACCGTGCATGACCAGGTGAGTATTTGGCAGACGCGCATGAATTTCCTTGATACGGTTGATTGCCAGAATATCCCCAGTCGGTGGACGGGTAAATTTGTAAGCACCATGGCTGGTGCCAATGGCAATCGCCAGAGCATCAACACCGGTTTCTTTGACGAATGTAGCCGCTTCTTCAGGATCCGTCAGCAACTGATCCATAGACAGCTTGCCTTCGGCACCGTGGCCATCTTCCTCACCCATCTCGCCAGTTTCCAGTGAACCCAGGCAACCCAGCTCACCCTCAACGGAAACACCACCGGCATGAGCCAGCTCAACAGTCTTGCGAGTGACATCAACATTGTATTCAAAACTGGAGGGGGTTTTCATGTCAGCCATCAAAGAACCATCCATCATTACAGATGAGAAACCGGACTGGATAGAACGCAGGCAGACAGCCGGTTCGGAACCGTGATCCTGATGCATAACAATCGGTATATGCGGATACATTTCAGTAGCAGCTGTAATCAGATGACGTAAAAAGGGTTCACCTGCATAGGAACGTGCACCAGCAGAGCCCTGCATGATGACTGGGCTATCAGTTTCATCTGCCGCCTGCATAATGGCATGAACCTGCTCCATATTGTTTACATTAAAAGCAGGCATACCGAAATCGTGTTCGGCAGCATAATCTAGCAATTGGCGTAAGGATATCAAAGCCATGGGGAAACTCCTCTGGATCGTTTCGTTGATTGTTAAACTTAATAAAAATACATTAAATACGCACTTAAGGTGACTGTTATTCAACACTCTGGATTTGTTCACCCACCTTAATCATCTTCATGGCATTGGTGCCACCCAGAACACCGTGCAAATCACCCTTGGTAATAATGACAAGGTCACCATCACGGACCGCACCCCGCCGCATTAATTCATCAATCACTTCACGGTTCATTTCAGGGTGATCTGTGGTCGTCGCATCAAAACTAACCGGGTAAACGCCACGATAAAGGGTTACCTTTCTACGCGTCTCCACATGTCGCGTCAAGGCGTAGATAGGAATATCAGAGCTGATTCTGGACATCCACAGGGCAGTGGCGCCAGATTCTGTCAGTGCCGCAATGGCCTTAACACCGGTGTGGTTTGCGGTATACATCGCTGCTTTAGCGATGGCTTCATCCACCCGCCTGAACTGGACACCACTGCGCCTGTCATAAATGGTTTCGACTCGCTGCCTCTCGGCACCACGACAAATTCTATCCATTGCTTCAATGACTTTTGCCACGTGCTTGCCGGTGGCTGTCTCAGCCGAAAGCATGACCGCATCTGTACCATCAATCACAGCATTGGCAACATCGAAGACTTCTGCACGTGTCGGAATAGGGTTTTCAATCATGGACTGCATCATCTGGGTTGCGGTAATCACAACCCTGTCCATGGTGCGGGAAATCTGGATAATGCGTTTCTGCACTGCAGGCAATTCAGCATCGCCAATTTCAACACCCAGATCACCACGCGCAATCATGACTACATCGGTAGCAGCAATGATTTCTTCAAGCGAATTCATCGCTTCAGCGCGTTCAATTTTTGCCACTATGAAACCGCGTCCACCTGCCTGCTCAAACAGCTCGCGCGCCTCGTTGATATCAGCCGCATTGCGCGGGAAAGAAACGGCCAGATAGTCTGCCTGCATTTCGGCGGCACATTTAATATCTTCACGATCCTTATTGGTTAGCGCACCGGCAGACAGACCGCCACCCTGACGATTAATACCTTTGCTGTTTGACAGCTTTCCACCGATCTGAACACGACAGATAATCTGCGAACCTTTAACTTCTTCAATCCACAGAACAACTGCGCCATCATCCAGAAGCAGCGTATCACCACGACTGACATCTCGCGGCAATGCCTTATACGTTATACCCACCTGATGCTGATTACCGGCTTCTTTATCTAGAGTCGCATCAAGGGTGAAATTATCGCCTTCAGACAGGAAAATTTCCCCATCGGCAAAGCGCTCAATACGAATTTTTGGCCCCTGCAAATCAGCAAGCACGCCCACCTGGCGGCCAGAAGCACGAGCTCGGTTACGCACATTTTCCGCGCGCACCAGATGATCTTCATGCGAACCGTGAGAAAAGTTGACGCGAACAACATCAACTCCGGCCTGAATCATTTCATCCAGCACCTTGGGGTCATCCGTAGATGGACCAAGCGTTGCGACTATTTTCGTGCGTCTTAGCATAGGATATCAGGCTCTGGATTCCAGCATGGTAACAGCAGGGAGTTTTTTGCCTTCCAGAAATTCGAGGAAAGCACCGCCGCCGGTTGAAATATAGGAAATCTGGTCAGCAATGCCATACTTGTCAACGGCTGCCAGGGTATCACCACCACCTGCGATGGAAAACGCATCCGATGCTGCGATTGCTTTGCCTAATGTTTTAGTGCCTTCAGCAAACTGGTCAAACTCAAACACACCCACGGGTCCGTTCCATACGACCGTGCCCGCCGACTTCATCATGTCAGCAAATTTAGCCGCCGTTTCTGGTCCGATATCAAAAATCATTTCGTCATCGGCCACTTCGTCTACCTTTTTCACCACGGCTTCTGCCTCTTCTGAAAATTCCTTACCCACCACAACATCGGTCGGCACAGGAATTTCACGGCCTTTGGCTTTTGCAGCCTCCATCAGTCTTTTTGCTTCTGGAATCAGGTCTTCCTCGTACAGCGATTTGCCTACATTGTAACCCTGGGCTGCAATGAAGGTGTTAGCGATACCACCGCCAGGAATAAGCTGATCAACAACCTGACTGAGCGCTTCAAGCACTGTCAGTTTGGTAGATACTTTTGAGCCGCCGACAATGGCTGCCATTGGACGCGCTGGATTATCCAACGCCTTGCCCAGCGCATCCAGCTCACCTGCCAGTAACGGGCCAGCACAGGCGCCGGACGCAAATTTGCCGGCACCATGCGTTGATGCCTGCGCACGATGCGCTGTACCAAAGGCATCCATGACATAAATATCACATAAGGCAGCATATTTTTTTGACAAGGCTTCATCATCTTTCTTTTCACCCAGATTGAAGCGAACATTTTCAAGCAATACGACATCGCCATTCTTCATAGCGGGGGCATTATCCAGGTAATCACTAACCAGAGGCACTTGCTTGCCAAGCAGGCCGGACAAATGATCCGCAACCGGTTGCAGGGAAAATTTATCCTCAGGCTCGCCTTCTGTTGGGCGTCCAAGGTGCGACATCAGCATGACCTGAGCGCCTGCCTTTACAGCAAACTCAATGGTTGGTAATGAAGCACGAATACGTTTATCAGATGTTACCTTACCATCCTTGACAGGCACATTCAGATCCTGGCGAATCAATAAACGTTTACCCGCAAGATCCAGATCAGTCATTTTAATGATGGACATAAATACTCCTTACAAATTTCAAAAAACCGTTTGTTAAACCTTCATAGGCTTAACAAACAGCTCTGCCGAAACAGAGACCATTCGCAAAAGAATCCCAGACCGGAATCCCAGCCTGATAATTCATTCAGAAGTTAAGCAATATGCTCAACCAAACGTAGCATATTACAGGTATAACCATACTCGTTGTCATACCAGGATACGAGCTTGACGAAAGTACCATCCAGTGCGATACCGGCTTCAGCATCAAAAATGGATGAGTGGACACAACCACGGAAATCCGTTGAAACCACTTTTTCATCAGTATAGCCAAGCGTGCCCTTCATCGGACCTTCCGAGGCAGCTTTGATAGCAGCACAGATCTCTTCGTATTGAGCTTCCTTATCCAGCTCAACGGTCAGATCGACAACAGACACATCTGATGTGGGAACGCGAAAAGCCATACCCGTCAACTTGCCATTCAGTTCAGGCAGAACAACACCAACAGCTTTGGCTGCGCCAGTAGATGATGGAATGATATTTTCCAGAATACCACGACCACCGCGCCAGTCTTTCAAAGAAGGGCCGTCAACGGTTTTCTGTGTAGCAGTAGCTGCATGTACAGTAGTCATCAGGCCACGCTTCAGGCCCCAGTTGTCATTCACAACTTTTGCCACAGGTGCCAGGCAGTTGGTGGTACAGGACGCTGCAGAAACAATTGCCTGACCGTTATAGCTTTCATGGTTAACACCATAAACAAACATGGGCGTGCCATCTTTTGAAGGCGCACTTTGTACCACTTTTTTGGCACCTGCATCGATATGCTTCTGACAGGTTTCTTCAGTCAGGAAGAATCCTGTACATTCAATAACGATATCAACATCCAGATCACCCCATTTCAGGTCAGCAGGATCACGCTCGGCAGTCAGACGAATAGCATTTCCGTTAACTGTCATGGTATCGCCAGAAACGGATACATCACCATCAAAATTGCCATGTACAGAATCGTATTTCAGCATATAGGCCAGGTAATCGTTATCCAGCAGATCATTGATACCGACAACCTGGATATCCTTGAAGTCTTTGGCAATGGCACGAAACGCCATACGGCCGATACGGCCAAACCCGTTAATACCGACTTTAATTGTCATAATTTTCTCCTACACATTTTTAGTTAGTAAACAAAAACTGAAGCCTCTCAATTGAGAGTCTTTTAAATCAGGCAACGCTGTCGATGGTTTTCTGAATATTCGCAGCAGTGATGCCGAAGTGTTCAAACAACTGGTCAGCCGGAGCAGATTCGCCGAAGGTAGTCATACCAATCACCGCACCCTTCATGCCGACATATTTCCACCAGCTATCCATGATAGCGGCTTCAACGGCGATACGCGCTGTAACAGCTGCAGGCAAGACGGATTCCTTGTAGGCATCATCCTGTTGTTCGAACATATCAACAGATGGCATGGAAACAACCCGCACTTTCTTGCTGGACGCTTCCGCTGCTTCAACAGCAATACCGACTTCTGAGCCCGTTGCAATAATGATCACATCCGGAATGCCATCTGTATCTTTCAATACATACCCGCCTTTGGCGATATTTGCGATGGTTGCAGCATCACGTTGCTGGAACGGCAAGCCCTGACGCGAGAAAATCAACGTTGAGGGGCCTTCTTTGTATTCAACAGCATGTTTCCATGCCACTGCCGTTTCTACAGTATCGCAGGGACGCCAGAGAGACATATTAGGAATCATACGCAGTGTAGGAATTTGTTCGACGGCCTGATGAGTCGGGCCATCCTCACCCAGACCGATAGAATCATGCGTATACACAAAGATGCTGCGAATCTTCATCAGTGCCGCCATACGTAGGGCATTACGCGCATATTCCGAGAACATCAGGAAGGTTGCACCGTAAGGAATGAAGCCGCCATGCAAGGTTATACCATTCATGATGGCACTCATGCCAAACTCACGCACACCATAGGAAAAGTAGTTGCCGGCAAAATTCATATCGCTGGAACCATTATTATCGTTGATACGTACACTGGTGTCATGAAAAGTATTATTGGAAGGCGTCAGGTCAGCAGAACCACCGAGGAATTCAGGCAGCATTGGCGCAAAACCGTTTAATGCACCTTTAGAGGCAACGCGAGTCGCAGGAGATTCCGCTTTTTCATTAACAGAGGCAATGAATTTCTGTGCTTCTGCTTCCCAGTTAGCCGGCAAATCACCCGCCATTCTACGTTCAAACTCAGCCGCTTCAGCCGGGAAGGCCTTTTTGTAAGCAGCAAATTTATCATTCCATGCTGATTCAGCTTCGGCGCCGGATTTCGTGGCATCCCAACCTGCATAAACGTCATCTGGAATGGTGAATGGAGGATGTGACCAGCCAATGTGTTTACGGGTTGCTGCGACTTCATCATCACCCAGTGCTTCACCATGTACATGGTGGCCACCTTCCTTATTCGGTGCACCTTTACCAATCACTGTTTTACAGCAGATCAGTGTTGGCTTACCCGTTTCAGCAGTGGCTTTTTCAATCGCTGCTTTTACAGCATCGGCATCATGACCATCAACATTCGCAATTACCTGCCAGCCGTAGGCTTCAAAACGTTTGGGTGTATCGTCAGCAAACCAGCCATCAACATTGCCATCAATAGAAATATTATTGTCATCGTAAACACAGATCAGTTTACCCAGACCAAGAGAACCAGCCAGTGAGCAAGATTCGTGAGAGATGCCTTCCATCAAACAGCCATCGCCAAGGAAAACAAATGTCTTGTGATCGACAATTTCATGACCGTCTTTATTGAACTGTGCAGCGAGAACCTTCTCGGCCATAGCCATACCGACAGCATTGGAGATCCCCTGACCCAGTGGGCCAGTGGTGGTTTCAATACCTGGAGCATACCCGTACTCAGGATGACCCGGTGTTTTTGAATGCAGTTTACGGAAACCTTTCAGATCATCCATAGATAAATCGTAGCCACTCAGATGCAAGACTGAATACGGCATCATCGAAGCATGTCCATTAGACATCACAAAACGATCACGATCTGCCCATTTCGGGTTTTTCGGATTGTGCTGCATGAAGTCATTCCACAATACTTCCGCTATATCAGCCATTCCCATCGGTGCACCGGGATGGCCTGAATTAGCTTTTTGAACTGCGTCCATACTCAAAGCACGGATAGCATTGGCAAGGTCTTTTCGCGAAGCCATGGTTATCTCCTAAACAATCAATTAAAAATCTTTAAATATCTACGACTGGCCCAATGCCCACCAGGACACGAACCTGCTTAATCCCGTATTCCATTAATGATGATGCGATAAAGTAGACAAACGCATGCTGCGCAGCAATAGCGGCGCAATTTCATTTTTGAGTGTGGCTTTATACTCCAGACCAGCCAATTACGCAAAACCTGTCACCAGAAATATACAAATGACCAGCACGCATATTTCTCGAATTACTTTACAAGCCATTGATTTTTAATCATTTATCAAAAACTTATTGGAATCAGGCCGATTCATCGCACCATTTTATAGAACAGCCCATACTCGGGATCTGCTCTTCCGGACCGCGCCCAGTTTGCGCAACCTGTAACATCGATTCAAATAAATCACGGCGCGCATCAACAGGCGCTGCCTCCTTACGACTAGCATCCAGACGGCCTCGATACTGCAAGCCGAGATCCGCATTATAACCGAAAAAGTCCGGCGTGCAGACCGCGCCATAAGCTCTGGCCACTTGCTGTGATTCATCAAACAGATAAGGAAAAGGAAAATCCTCCTGCTCAGCAATCTGGCGCATATTCTCAAACGAATCCTCTTCATAATCAGCCGGGTCGTTGGACATGATAGCCACACTGTTGATGCCATGCTTGAGCAATTCGCGCGTATCTCTCACCAAACGGTCCCTGATAGATTTAACATAGGGACAATGATTGCAGATAAACATAATCAGCGTGCCTTTTTCACCCCTGCACCGATCCAGTGTCCAGACTTTCCCATCCGTCCCTGGCAATTCAAAATCGATGGCGGGTTTGTCGTATTCACAAACCGGTGTTTCCAGTGAAACCATATCTGCTTCCTCAATACGGGTTAATCAACAACCCCCAATTGTACATTACAGAGCTTTTGACATACAGCCGCTAAAACCCTACAATCTTTTCAGCGCTGATTTGGATCAGATTGCGGGCGCTTTATAATGCGGCTAAAGCGAGTCTTCAACTGAATTTCAGAACCCGCTTGAGCCCCCGCTCCTGCGGGTTTTCTTTTCAAGTGGAGCAACACTCATGACTGAACATCTGTTTACCTCTGAATCTGTTTCCGAAGGGCACCCTGACAAAATGGCTGATCAGGTCTCTGACGCTATCCTTGACGCTATTCTTGCTGATGATCCGCATGCACGCGTCGCCTGCGAAACCCTGCTCAAAACCGGCCTGGTCATGATTGCGGGCGAAATCACCACCACAGCCAACCCCGATTACGAAGCCGTCATGCGTGAGACCATCAAAGATATTGGCTACACCAGCTCGGAAATGGGGTTCGATTCTGAAACCTGTGCTGTACTCACCGCCATTGGCGTTCAGTCACCCGATATTAACCAGGGCGTTGATCGCACCAGGCCGGAAGACCAGGGTGCTGGCGACCAGGGATTGATGTTTGGTTACGCAACCAATGAAACCGATGTGCTGATGCCTGCCCCGATTACCTATGCCCACCGGCTGGTGCATCGCCAGGCCGAAATGCGTCGCAAAGGCATATTAAGCTGGTTGCGCCCGGACGCAAAAAGCCAGGTAACCTTCCATTATAAGGATGGTAAGCCTGTCAGTATTGATGCTGTGGTGCTATCCACCCAACATTCACCGGATATCGACCAGAAAGAACTCAAAGAAGCGGTCATGGAGCATATCATCAAGCCGGTATTGCCCAGCGAGTGGCTGACATCAGCAACACAGTTTCATATCAACCCGACCGGAAAATTTGAAATCGGTGGGCCGATGGGTGATGCGGGACTGACTGGCAGGAAGATTATTGTTGATACTTATGGCGGCGCAGCCCGGCATGGTGGCGGTGCATTTTCCGGCAAGGACCCCTCAAAAGTGGATCGTTCGGCCGCCTATGCGGGCCGTTATGTGGCAAAAAATATCGTCAAAGCCGGGCTGGCTGAACGCTGTGAGATCCAGGTGTCTTACGCGATTGGTGTTGCTGAACCGACATCAATATCGATTGAAACATTCGGTACCGGAACAATCAGTAATGAAAAAATCACCGAACTGGTACGCCAACATTTTGATTTGCGACCCTACGGCATCACCAGAATGCTGGATTTGCTGAATACAAACAGGATTGAATACCGTAAAACGGCTGCCTATGGGCATTTTGGACGTGAGGATGCTGGCTTTACCTGGGAGTTAACGGATAAAGCTGAAAAATTACGTGCCGATGCAGGTGTAGAAGTAGCAGATATTTGTTAATATCGGCCGCTGGGGCTTGACCACTCCAAATTGAAGAATCTAATCTAGTTCGCCGAGGGGCGCTGCAGCGGATAGCATTTATCCGTCAGGCTCGGTGTAACTATACAATCGAATAACGGCGCTCATCTTTTTTGATCCTTGAAGGAGATGAGTTATGAATGCTGTAATTGATGCAACCACTGAATATAAAGTCGCCGATATCTCACTGGCAGACTGGGGCCGCAAGGAAATATCCATCGCCGAAAGCGAAATGCCGGGGCTAATGGCCCTGCGCGAAGAATTTCGTGACCAGCAACCTCTCAAAGATGCGCGCATTACCGGCAGCCTGCACATGACAATTCAGACCGCCGTCCTGATCGAAACCCTTATCGACCTTGGTGCCACTGTGCGCTGGGCCTCCTGTAATATTTTTTCCACTCAGGATCATGCTGCTGCGGCTATTGCTGCTAGCGGAATTCCTGTTTTTGCCTGGAAAGGCGAAAGCATCGAAGAATACTGGTGGTGCACTGAACAGGCGCTGACATGGCCTGGCGGTGAAATGCCCAACATGATCCTGGACGATGGCGGCGATGCCACTCTGCTGATTCATAAAGGCGTCGAATTTGAGAAAGCCGGTGCTGTACCGGCAGCGGCAGCAACTGACAACGAAGAGTGGAAAGCGATCATTGATGTGCTCACACGCACTCTCGAAAACACTGCGGATAAATGGCAGAAAATGGCGGCCAGCATCCGGGGTGTAACCGAAGAAACCACCACCGGTGTACATCGACTGTATCAAATGGAAGAGAATGGCGAACTTCTGTTCCCGGCCATGAATGTCAACGATTCTGTGACCAAATCCAAATTCGACAATCTGTATGGTTGCCGTGAATCACTGCTTGATGGTATCAAACGCGCCACTGACGTTATGATTGCTGGCAAGATTTGCGTTGTGCTTGGCTATGGCGACGTTGGCAAAGGCTGTGCACAGGCTTTTCAGGGCATGGGTGCAAATGTCTGGGTAACAGAAATTGATCCCATCTGCGCCCTGCAGGCAGCCATGGAAGGTTATCGTGTTGTCACCATGGAAGAAGCCGCCGATAAAGGCAATATTTTTGTCACCACAACCGGCAACGTTAATGTCATCGACCATGACCACATGCTCGCCATGAAAAATGAATCCATTGTCTGCAACATTGGTCATTTCGACTCGGAAATTAATATCGCCTCCCTGGAAAAATACCAGTGGGAAGAAATCAAACCTCAGGTTGATCATGTCATTTTTCCTGACGGTAAAAGAATCATTGTGCTCGCGCAGGGACGTCTGGTGAATCTTGGTTGTGCGACAGGTCACCCCAGTTTTGTTATGTCTGCCTCTTTTACCAATCAGGTGATGGCGCAGATGGAACTGCTGAACAATGGCGATGATTATGAAAACAGAGTTTATGTTCTACCGAAACACCTGGATGAAAAAGTCGCAAGGCTGCATCTTGAAAAAATCGGCGCTGATCTAACTGCGCTGACAACAGAGCAGGCTGAGTATCTGGGTATCAGCGTAGACGGCCCCTACAAACCTGATCACTATCGCTATTAAGCTTTGTTGAGATGACATCATCTGGCAGTGACGCATTCACTGCCAGTGTTTGTTTTCAGGAAACGCCCCTATTCAGAGTAACACCCTTATGGAATCTCAAAAACACTACACACCCACATACAGTTTCGAGTTTTTTCCGCCAAAAACCGAAGAAGGTGCAGCCAGGCTGCGTGAAACACGGGACAAACTGGCAACACTGAATCCGCGCTTCTTTTCGGTAACTTTTGGTGCCGGCGGATCAACCCAGGAACGTACGGTTGAAACTGTTGAGGAAATACACGCTGCCGGTTTTGAAGCAGCTCCACACTTATCCTGCATTGGTTCAACCAGGGAAAATATCGCCTGCGTTCTGGCTAAGTATCAATCAATCGGTATTCGTCATATCGTTGCTCTGCGTGGTGATATACCTTCAGGCATGGGCAGAACACCGGGTGAATTCCGGTATGCCAATGAACTGGTCGAATTCATCCGTTCTGAAAGCGACGATTACTTCCACATAGAAGTTGCAGCTTACCCCGAATTTCACCCCCAGGCTCCCAATGCTCAAATTGATCTTGAAAACTTTAAACGCAAAGTAGAAGCAGGTGCAGACAGCGCCATCACGCAATATTTTTTCAACCTTGATGCCTATCTGCGCTTTGTTGATTCCTGCGAAAAAATGGGGCTCACTCTTCCAGTCGTGCCAGGTATCATGCCAATCACTAACTACACACAACTCGCCAGATTTTCAGATATGTGCGGTACTGAAATCCCTCGCTGGTTACGTAAACGCCTCGAAGCCCTCGGAGATGACCGCGAAGCCATCAGTGAACTCGGACTCGATGTTATTACCAGCCTCTGCAACAAACTGCTTGAGGCCGGAGCGCCTGGATTGCATTTTTATACAATGAACCGGGCGGAACCGACGATCGCCATCTGGAAAAGGCTCGGGCTAAATTAACGCAACGGGCTAAAATATAGTTACCTCCCTGAAATCAATGAGTTAAAATCCGATTTTATACTGCATTTAACCATGCAACTGGTTAGTATCCTACAGATTGTCTCCATTTTTGTCGATAAAACATATAGGCAAAAATTTGTATTGTGTTTGGAGTGAATTTTGAATAAAAAAATAATTATATCGATGGCGACTTTCAATAGGCCAGCGGGACTGATTTCTGTACTGGATGGCATTGAAAAGCTGGCGCTATCAGACAATTATCAACTCACAATCGTTGTTACAGATAATAGCCCGGATGCCAATGCAGAAAATTATATTCACACGCGTAAAAAAGACTATAAATGGGATTTAATTTACCTTCATGAAAAAACCACGGGCATCAGTTATGCACGAAATACAGGCCTGGAGCATGCTCTGGATCACGATTTTGATTACATTGTCTTTATTGATGATGATGAAAGTCCGAGCACTCAGTGGTTACAGGAATTACTGAAAGTATGCGAAGAAACAAGTTCGATGGCGGTTATTGGTGCTGTTCACGCCAGGTTCCAGAAACCCCCACCCTGGTGGATAATCAAAGGGGGGTATTTAAACTCCCCAAATTACAAAGACAGACAGCCCGTCCCGAATGGATATACCACAAATGCCATCGTAAACATGACTGCCATTAAAGATATGAAGCTTGAGTTTGAGCATCGTTATGCATTAACCGGCGGTGAAGACACACTGTTTTTCAAAACCATACAAGACCATTATGGTGATATTTTATATGCAAAAGAGGCTATTACATTTGAGCATATTGTTCCGGAACGAGCGAAATTATCATCCTTAATGAAATATTGGTACAGGACAGGAAATACCGAGGGCATTCAGCAAATCATCCATAGTGATAACGCGATCTATCAAAAACTAAAAGTCCTCTCAAGCGGCCTGGGTCGGATGCTTATTGGTACAGCAATAGGCATCGTTACGCTTCCGACTCTCCTCTTCAGGCAGATATACCCATTTATGTCTATCAGAATAGTCTGTAGAGGTCTGGGTTATTTTGTCTCTGTATTTGGAATCGAATTCCAGGAATATAAAAACCATAATAGATGAGTTACGGCCGTACAGGATCTGCTCTCAGGCTGATCAGTATATGCATATGTGATTTCCCTGTTACTTGCTGAAATGCTATGTCAGAATTACAGGCGGTTCTTCTATAGTAAACTACCCGATCATATTTCATGCGTATCAAAACAACTGAAGGTAATGATATCTACATGGCACATGGGATTATGCCGATTTATGCTTGATCTGATTGATCTTGCTCAGGACTTCTTTAAAATAGCTGCAATAGTGTCCGCTTGATTACTTCCACTGAATCAAAGCAGGATCCAACCCCTTTAAATAAATGGAGTTTTCCATGTTTCGGAATAGTGTTCTATTACTTTCAAGCAGCTTGTGGATGTTTACCGCCTTTGCAGAACAAGCCACACTGCAATCATTGACCATTCAAACCAGCCAGACCCCGGAAATACAGATGTTTGACGGCACAGTTGAAGCGGTTAATCAGGCCACCATATCCGCCGAGGTTTCTGGTCGAATAGAGGAAATCCTGGTGGATGTTGATGATTATGTTGAACAGGGTGCCGAAATTATCCGCTTTCGCAACAAAGATCAGGCAGCTTCTCTGAAAAGCGCCAGAGCGCGTCTGCAGGAAGCCCGAGCACTATTCGCCAATGCGACCTCTGAATACAACCGCACCAAACGTATATATAAACAGAAGCTGATTGCAAAATCGCAACTGGACAAAGCAGAGTCCAGCTTCAAGGCAGCTCAAGCGCGTGTCGAATCAGCCAAGGGCGATCGAGCCCGAGCAGAAGAACAAATGGAACGCACACGGGTACGCGCACCCTATGCAGGCATCGTCACTAAACGGCTGGTAGAAAAAGGGGAAGCCGTTTCCGCAGGTCAGGCATTAGTCTCCGGGGTTTCACTGGAGCAGTTGCGCGTCAGCACCTGGATACCTCAACGATTTGTTGCGCAGGTTCGCAAGACACCGCGGGCCATCATTTACAAGGATAATAACCCTGAAAACAACCTCACTTCGGAAAAGCTGACCCTGTTCCCGGTAGCCGACGAACTCAATAACAGTTTCCGCCTACGCCTTGCTCTGCCACCTGGACAACATGGCCTGTATCCTGGCACTCTGATCAAGATCGGTATTCCGCTACAGAAAAAAACCCGCATCACGATTCCTGCTGATGCTCTAGTGCAACGCAGTGAGCTGACTGCTGTTTACCTGCTTGCCAATGAACAGATACGCCTGCGACAGGTACGTACAGGCCATCGTAGCCCCCAGGATATTGAAATACTGGCCGGCCTGACTGAAGGCGATGTGATTATTCTTGATCCCGTCGCGGCCGCAGAGGCTCTGAAAAACCAGGCGAGCGGAGAATAACCCATGGGTCCATCTGGTACTATCGCGCGACTGTTTCAAGGTTCAGAAATCACTCCGCTACTGGCACTGGCCGGTTTACTGCTGGGCTTTTTTGCCATTATGGTCACGCCACGCGAAGAAGAGCCACAGATTGATGTGACTTTTGCGAACATCTTTATCCCGTTTCCCGGTGCCAGCGCTCAGGAAGTAGAGCATCTCATCACCACTCCGGCTGAACAGATTCTGTCTGAAATTTCAGGCGTCAAACATATCTACTCCGTATCACAGCCTGGCATGTCGATGCTATCGGTGGAATACAATGTTGGTGAAGAAAGAACCGAAGCTATCGTACGTCTCTACAATGCTATTTATTCAAATCAGGACTGGTTACCCGCCAATCTGGGCGCAGGCCCAGCGCTGATCAAACCCAAAGGCATCGATGATGTCCCCATGCTGGCGCTGACTTTGTGGTCGGACAATGAAAGCATTGGCGGTTATGAACTCGAACGCGTTGCGCATACCATTGAATCTGAGCTCAAGCGCGTACCTGATACACGTGATATCTATACCATAGGTGGTCCAGGCCATCTGGTGCGGGTCATCCTTGATCCGCAGAAATGCGCCAGTACCGGCATTACCCTGAATGACTTGCGAGCATCGTTGTTAGCAGCGAATCGCGTCCTCGATGCCGGTGTATCGACCAGTAATAATACAGAAATTCTCATTGATGCTGGCAGTTTCCTGAGTCAGGCATCTGACCTGGAAAACCTGGTTGTTGGCATGCGTAATGGTGGCCCTGTTTATCTCGGTGATGTGGCTGAGATAAAAAATGGGCCTGACCGGCCTGAACAACTTGTCTGGCATTTCAATGGGCCGGCGGATGATGGCAATCACCTGCAATCCATCGCTTACCCCGCCGTGACCATCGCTATCGCTAAAAAACCAGGCACTAATGCTGTGGAAATTGCTAACAGTGTGCTTGCACGCCTGGACCAGCTACGCGGTGTTTTTATTCCTGATGATATCAATGTGACCGTCACTCGAAACTACGGTGTAACCGCCAACGACAAGGCACAAACACTGATCACAAAACTAATCTTTGCCACCAGCCTTGTGGTGCTACTGGTACTGGTTGCGCTTGGCTGGCGTGAAGCCTTTATTGTTGGCATGGCAGTTATCATTACCCTGGCGATCACTTTGTTTGTTTCATGGGCCTGGGGCTTTACACTCAATCGAGTATCGCTGTTTGCGTTGATATTCTCCATTGGCATCCTTGTTGATGATGCGATTGTGGTGGTGGAAAACATTCACCGCCATCTGCAACTGGGTGCAAAATCTCTAACAGAGGCAATTCCTGCTGCGGTTGATGAAGTTGGTGGGCCAACCATTCTGGCAACCTTTACCGTCATCGCTGCACTGCTACCGATGGCATTTGTGACGGGGCTGATGGGACCGTATATGAGTCCTATCCCTATTAATGCCAGTTTCGGTATGCTCATTTCACTGGCAGTTGCTTTCACAGTGACGCCCTGGATGTGTCATCGCTTCATGAAATTTGAAATGCATCATGATGAAGACAATGGAGAATCCAGGATACACCACTTTGCGCGAATATTGATTTCACCGTTTCTTAAAAGCGCCTGGAACCGATTTCTGCTGGGGCTTGTTATTCTGACCCTGATCATAGGCTCAGTAGGCCTGGCTGGTATTAAACTGGTGGTATTAAAAATGCTGCCCTTCGATAACAAGTCGGAGTTCCAGATCATCGTTGATTTACCCGAAGGCAGTACCGTAGAACAAACCTCGGCAACACTGGATAGCCTGGCCAGCTATCTTGCCAGCGTACCGGAGATAACTGACTATCAAACCTATGCCGGCACCGCCGCACCGATCAATTTCAATGGTCTGGTACGCCAGTATTATTTGCGCAAGCAAGCTAACCTCGGGGATATTCAGATCAATCTGGTGGATAAACATGACCGCGACAGGAAAAGCCACGAAATCGCCCAATCGGTGCGTGAGCCGTTGCAGGCAATTGGCAAGCGATTCAATGCCAATGTCAAAATTGTAGAAGTCCCTCCCGGCCCGCCGGTTTTTTCACCTCTGGTTGCCGAAATCTATGGTCTTGATTACAGTGGTCAGGTTGCTACCGCAAAAGCGGTACGCAGCGTATTTGAAAATACTGAGAACATTGTTGATGTCGATGACACAGTTGAAACCCTCTCGGAGCGGCTCATCGTTCATGTTGACCGCAATCGTGCCGCGCAACTGGGTATTTCGCAGAAAGATGTTGTTGATGCGCTCGCTGCCGCATTTGGCGGAGAAGATATTACCTACCTGCACAGCGACTATGGCAAATACCCGATTCCAGTTCGGCTTGAAGCCTCGCGTACCGACAAAAGCGACCTGAACAATTTACTCACATTACAGCTACGCAGCATGAACGGTAATCTGGTGCCGATCTCTGAAGTAGTATCGATTGAAAAGAGCACCCGTGAATACTCCATTTATCATAAGGATCTGCTGCCCGTTGTCTATGTTATCGGTGACATGGCGGGTGAGCTAGACAGCCCGCTATATGGTTTGTTCGACATACATTCGCAGCTTAAAGATCAGCCTGTTAATGGCGAGATTATTGATCAGACATTCATCAAGCAGCCAGAAAACCCCTACCGCTACAGCCTGAAATGGGATGGCGAATCACAAATCACCTATGAAACCTTCCGCGACATGGGCATTGCTTATTCCGTCGGCATGCTGCTGATTTACCTGCTGGTGGTGGCGCAGTTCCGCTCCTATCTGGTACCACTGGTCATCATGGCGCCGATCCCGTTAACACTCATCGGTGTTATGCCTGGACATGCCCTGCTTGGTGCACCTTTCACGGCGACTTCAATGATTGGCATGATTGCCCTGGCTGGCATCATTGTGCGTAACTCTATTCTGCTGGTTGATTTTATCGACGAAACCGTAGCTGCCGGCACCTCCCTGGAAAAGGCAGTGATTGAGGCCACGGCAGTGCGCACTAAACCGATTATACTAACAGGGCTGGCCGCCATGCTGGGGGCATTGTTCATTCTTGATGACCCGATTTTTAGTGGCCTGGCCATTAGCCTGATTTTTGGCATTATGGTATCCACCTTGCTGACCTTGCTGGTCATCCCTGTGCTCTATTACACTCTGCGTCGCCCCAGAGGTGCGCATGCCTGAGCAGACTGACGCCAATCAGACATGGGCCAGCCGCGACCTGGCACATATCTGGCACCCCTGTACGCAGATGAAGGACCATGAATGGTTACCCATGATTCCGATTCGTCGCGGTAAAGGTGTCTGGCTGGAAGATTTTTCCGGACAACGCTATCTGGATGCGACCAGCTCCTGGTGGGTCAACCTGTTCGGTCACTGCAACCCGGAAATCAATGCAGCCATACAGCAACAACTGGAAACACTGGAGCATTGTATCTTTGCCGGCTTCACGCATCCGGCGGCGATTGAATTATCAGAGCGCCTGGTGAAATTAACACCGGCCGGGCTGGAAAAAGTTTTTTTTGCGGATAATGGCTCCTCGGCCGTGGAAGTCGCACTGAAGATGAGTTTTCATTACTGGCACAATCAACAACGCCCAAAAAAGACCCGCTTCATCACGCTGGAAAACAGCTACCACGGTGAAACACTCGGCGCATTGGCCGTCGGTTCGGTTGAGTTGTACAAAAAAACCTATGGGCCACTTTTGCTGGAAGTCATTACCGTTGCTTCGCCAGACTGCTTTCAGCGTGAAGACGGCGAAAGCTGCCAGCAATACAGTGCCAGAATGATTGCGCCGATGCGCAAAACCCTGGAGCAAAATGCCGAGGAAGTTTGTGCCGTTATCATTGAACCACTGGTGCAATGCGCTGGCAACATGCGCATGTACGATCCTGTTTACCTGAGTGAATTGCGCAAACTCTGTGACGAATTTGATGTGCATTTGATTGCCGATGAAGTTGCCGTGGGCTTCGGCCGCACAGGCACGATGTTTGCCTGTGAACAGGCCGACATCAGTCCGGATTTTATGTGTTTGTCAAAGGGGCTGACTGCTGGCTATATGCCGTTGTCAGTGACACTCACCCGAGAGAAAATTTATGATGCCTTTTATGATGATTATGAAAACCTGACGGCCTTTCTGCATTCTCACAGCTACACCGGCAATGCCCTCGCCTGCCGCACCGCTTTAGCCACCCTGGATATTTTTGAGCAACAACCCGTGCTTGAAAACAATCGCAAACTGGCAGCAACCATGGCAGATGCCTGCTCAATATTCCAGGAACACCCACATATCAGCGACATTCGCCAGACCGGAATGATCATGGCGCTGGAAATGAGTCCGGACAAAACTCGTCAAGCAGCTTACCCGTGGCAGCAACGCAGGGGACTGAAGGTATACCAGCATGGCCTCAGCCAGGGCATGTTACTCAGACCACTTGGCAATGTCGTTTATTTTATGCCGCCATACGTGATAAGCGAAGATGAAATTCGTCAGATGGTCGAGGTCGCTCACCAGGGCATTGATATTGCGACGCGTGATTGAATGCGCCAGCAACGCGTCTACACCTCGCAGCCATTAACCCCCGGTGAGTCTGTTCAGCTTGAAGCAGACAGCAGCCACCATCTCAGCAAGGTACTGCGATTACAAACGGGTGACGCCATTATTCTATTCAATGGAGATGGTCATGAATATACCGCCAGCATCGAAATCTGTGCGCGTCAGTCCGTGCAGGTCCTTGTACAAAAACAACTCAATGTCAGCCGCGAGTCGCCCCTGCAGATTACACTCGCGCAGGGAATCTCTCGCGGCAGTCGTATGGATTACACTTTGCAAAAAGCGGTAGAACTGGGTATTAACACCATCATCCCTTTATGGACGACGCGAACCCAGGTGAAGCTTGATGCCAAACGTATGCACAAGCGGGTTAAACACTGGCAGGGAGTGATTCAATCTGCCAGCGAACAATCTGGCCGTCTGCAACTCCCTGAACTGCTACCGGCGCTGTCTCTGCAAGAATGGGTAACGAACACGAGCGACAACCATGAGATGAAATTACTGCTGCATCCTGAAGCAGGCAGCAGCCTGAACACCCTGCACAAACCGGAAGGAAAAATTGCACTCCTGATCGGGCCGGAAGGCGGCATTACAGAGGAAGAAATTCAGCTGTGCAAAGACCACTGCTTTACTGATATCCGCCTCGGCCCAAGAATATTGCGCACCGAAACGGCGGCACTTGCAACATTGAGTGCAATTCAGGCTTTATGGGGAGATTTTAGTTGAACCTTCGTAGTAAACGATTAAGCGCTTCAGAGCACTAGGATTTGATTTTGCTCCACACCAGAAACAGTCACTTCTTCTTGGATTAATTTTGTGTCCGCAATCCAGACATTTCGTTATTTTCTGACTGATTTTTCCATCAAGCTTACCATCTCGCAAATCAATTTCTTCTATTCTTTTTTCAAGATCACTTTGCGTTTGATCAGTGCTTTCGATAAGAAAGTTCAGCCAATGCCTGGCAAACAAGAACCAGAGTATCTATTCGGGTTTCTAGATATTCAAGATCGGTTTGATTGCGAACTGATTTCAGATTAGCCATGCTTGCATCAGCTTTTGCTGCATGAATATCTAGAGATTGCAACATATTCCAAATGGAGGTCATAATATCCCAAGGATTGACTGAATCAAAAGTTATTGCTCAATAAAAAGGGCCTTCTGAAAACAGAAAACCCTTGTGCTGTTGGCTGGGGGACAAGGATTCGAACCTTGGTTGGCGGAGTCAGAGTCCGCAGTCCTACCGCTAGACGATCCCCCAATAAAATTCAGAACCCTGCTGGCAGATTAACGCTTGCTGAACTGAGGAGCTCGGCGAGCTTTGTGTAAACCCACTTTCTTACGTTCAACTTCACGTGCATCACGAGTCACAAATCCGGCAACTCGAAGCGGTTTGCGCAACGCTTCATCAGTAGCAATCAGTGCACGTGTGATACCGTGCCGAATAGCACCCGCCTGACCTGTTGTACCACCGCCTTTTACGGTTGCAGTTACATCAAAGTCACCAGCAAGATCGACTTTCTCAAGCGCCTGTCTGACAATCATGCGCGCTGTCTGGCGACCGAAGTAGGTGTCCAGAGGGCGTTTGTTAACGGTAATGTTACCGCTGCCTTTTTTCAGGAAAACACGTGCTGTTGAACTCTTGCGTCGACCTGTTGCGTAATAAGTTTCGCTCATATTCTATTCCTGACTCTTAATTTTCTAGATATCCAGCGCCTGGGGCTGCTGTGCCGCATGCTTATGCTCACTACCGGCGTATATCTTCAGTTTACGATACATTTCCCGACCTAGAGGATTTTTAGGAAGCATGCCTTTTACTGCGAGTTCCAGCACCCGACCCGGTACTTTTTCCTGCATCGTCTTGAAATTTACGGATTTCATATTACCGATGTATCCCGTGTGGCGATGATACATTTTATCGTTTACTTTATTACCCGTCACCCGGATTTTTCCGGCGTTGATAACCACGATGTAATCACCGGTATCAACGTGTGGGGTAAATATTGCTTTATGCTTGCCACGTAAACGACGGGCTATCTCGGTAGCCAGGCGGCCCAGTGTCTTGCCATCTGCGTCAACAAGGAACCAGTCGCGTCGCACTTCATGCGCTTTTGCACTGAAGGTTTTCATTGGAATACTCCAAAATCTGTTGGTACTGCGTCAAAGAGCGGGAATGGTACATAAACATCCTGCGAACTTCAACCTAAAAATATCCTGCTTACCCATCAATGGGCAGAATAAGCCGACTGACAAACGCCAGGCATAAAAAAAGGCGCAGCTAAAGGCTGCGCCGAATATATAACCACCAAAGGAGGATTGGAGGAGGACTGAACAGCTACAAATTGGAGGAGGTAGCTGCTCAGCTGATTAGTATATTCTAATATTCCTCTTCTCTTGTCAAGGCTTTTTTCCTTTTTTCTTATGCCCCGATAGAGATTTTTATTATGTCATTGTTTTTTATATTATTAACCTCTTTACTGGCTCATCTTCGATGAGGTGTTTCTGGATAATTTCATCAATATCTTCACTATCTATATAGGTATACCAGACCTCCTCGGGATAAACGACGAGAACCGGCCCTTCCTGACAGCGATCCAGACAACCCGCTGTATTAATCCTGACGCCGCCCTTACCCTGTAGCCGCAGCGCCTTGCAGCGTTGCTTAGCATAGTCTCGCATCTCGGTTGAAGCAAAACGTTGGCAGCATTCGCGGTCATCCTCACGTTGATTGGTGCAGAAAAAGACATGGTATTTGAAATATGACATGGTGATTCCTCATCGTAGTGCTAAACTGGCAACCATGGAAAATCGAAACTTCTCATTTCTTGATACGCTCATTATAAATGCAGACCAGGCAATTAGAACACTAGTGGGTAAACCGCTGGCAACCGAACGTCCTAACCCGACTGATCCTCTCCCCGAAACCGAGCTTTCAGCGCAGGAACAGGATCTCTCGGCACGCCTGATGCGGGTCAATCATGCGGGTGAAGTGGCTGCACAGGCGTTATATCAGGGCCAGGCGATCACTGCACGACTAACCGATGTACGCTCTGCCATGGAAAGAGCTGCACGGGAAGAAAATGATCATCTGGTCTGGTGCCAGCAACGGATAACCGAACTGGACAGTCATGTCAGCTATGCCAACCCTCTTTGGTATGCAGGCTCTTTTGCGATTGGTGCAGCCGCTGGATTGGCGGGTGACAAATGGAGTCTGGGCTTTGTTGTTGAAACCGAACGCCAGGTTACTGAACATCTGGATACGCATCTGCACCAGTTATCTCTGAACGACACTCGCAGCCGGGCAATCATTGAGCAAATGAAAACAGATGAACAAAATCACGGAGAAACGGCCAAAACTGCCGGCGGTGCTGAACTGCCTGGCATGATTAAATCCATGATGAAAATGACATCAAAAATCATGACATCGGTGGCGTATCGCTTCTGAGGATGCATGGCGATAAAACCGCTATGGCTAGCCGCGTGTTGAAAAAGTCTCAGGCGAGCGCGAGACAAGGCAAATTTGGCGAAAAAGCGCAGCAGTACATGAGTACTTTGAGCTGATTTTAACGCAGGATTGTGCCGCATGAGGGTTTTTCTACAGCCTGTTAGACAGAATTTACTGCATCAGGCTATAAATATTATCCGAATAATCCAGGTGGTAGGCGCCATCGTGAAATTCCGCAAAGGCGCCCAATGTAGCGTCAATATCTTCGGTTGCTTCACCTTCAGTACGAATGACCATATTGAGGGTAAAACCACCTTCAGTAGAGATCTCAAGTGGCGCATCAATCAAAACGTTCCCGCCCTCGGATGTCAGCGTGCCCATCATCATCTCGCCTTCCTGGCTAACTTGCAGGTGCGCTTCACCCAAATCCATTTCCATTGGTGACAGAACTCTAGCCTCACGCCATTCTATATCCCCTGCGATCATCGGCAATGAAGCCTCTGTAGAAAAATCCAGACGATCTATATCGAGATTCAAAACACCTTCTGCCTCAACAGGCATTTGCATCACTTCAAGCAGAGACGCCAGATCAATCTCTCCCTGCAGGTCAGTAATGCAGGGCTGCTTATTCCATTTCACTCCGGCATTCACTGACAGTGGCTGCCCATGCCATAAGCCATTCACTGCATAGCCCAAACATCCCTTAAGCAGGGTTAACGGGTTCAGTTTCCAGTCAACCTGTTCAAGTTGCTGCTGGTTATACACCACTTGATCAGCATGACCACTCCAGAAACCACCCTTCGCACCCATCAGCTGCAATCCGGGAACTTGCTGTTGCAAGCGTGAAATCACCCAGCTTGCCGGGACCTGAGCAGCCACGAATATCACATAAGCAACAATGCCAATGACAGCGCCAATCCATGCTTTTCTCATTCTTCTGCATCCAGTAAGATAATTCGGGCATTGACACTGCCAGGCGCCTGCGGTTCGATTGAGACATTGCTGGTTTCTATCTGGTAACTGCGCGTCAGATTACCTAGCCAGACAATCATCTTGTCGAAATCAGCCTGCTCAAACCAGATCTTCACGCCTTTATTGCCATCAGGCTCAATCCGCTTGATCTGCTGGCCAAGACCGCTGCTGCGTGCAGATTCATCAACGACGGACAATAATGAACGTCCGCCCAGGCCCTGGCCACCACTTGCTGTGGCACCGCGCAATGTCCTCACTTCGGCAACAGCAGTACGCATCCATTGCAGGTTTTCTTCCTGGCTTACAACGTTTTCCTTGAGTGACTGGTACTTACTTAACATTGGCGACAGAAATAACGAATACAATAAAAACAGCGCAACAAAAACTGCGGCGGCGATCACCATCATTCGCTCACGCTGTTCCAGCTCCTTAAACCAGTCCTTCATGACTTAGCTCCCTCTATGCGGACACGGCTTTTGACTTTTTGCCCTGCTTCAGTGGTCGCTGACAAGATTTCAGCCTTCAATTGACCACTCTCCATCAGGGACTGTTTCAGTGTATCCAGCAACTGCAAATTGTCAGCCATTAATTCCAGATCAAGGCGGCCATCACGAAAACTGGCACCATTGATAGTGACCCCGGGTGTATTGCGAAGAACCTCACCCATTTCTCCAATCAGCATCATAAAACTGGTGTGACTGGTACCCGCCTGCCTACGCATGGCAGTCAGTTTTTGCTCCATTTGCGAACGCGGATTAACAATTCGCTTTGCATCAGGAAAAGCATCCCGATATAGCTGCTCCATCATCACAGTCATCGACGCCTGACGTTTTGAGAGTTTTGAATACTCTACCCCCATCGATACCAGCCCTGTTAACAGGCCCGCCAACAGTAGGGCAGCCGTCGCTTTCCAGGGAGTCAGTAACGCACGAATATTCTCTTTCTGACTATATTGCCCCTGCAATAGATTAATCGAACGGGTTGTTTCAAGCCCTTTTGATAACAGCGGTAAAACCGTCTGTTCGTCAGACTCATCCATCACCGCATCGATAATACCCAGATCAACTACCGTGTTGCCGTACACCCTGACCTGCTCGGGTGCATCTTCACGCCCGGCATACAGCTCAAAAAACATCATCACATTGTTTGTATCCGTCACAGAACCCGCATATTCACCACTGCGGATAATCGCTCTGTCATCTTCAATCAACAAGCTCCAGGCATCTTCATGCAATGGAATCGCTTGTGTTTCTGTGATCATAAGCTCCGGTTTCAGATGATTTTCCCTGAGCATTTCAAACCAGACATCCATCTGCTTTCTGTCAACAATGGCGACAGGATAGCGGTTGTCATCCTGCATCTGGCCGACCGAAAAATGCAGAGCATCGACGTCCTGCGCCAACTGTTCCTCAAGCACATACGGCACAGCCTGCAATACTTTCTGCCGGTTACGCCCTGGCACCACTGCCTCCATCAGGCGAATATCTTCTGCTGGCACCACGACTATCACCTTGCGCGGGCGATGTCCGACATCCGGCAAGGGGCCAGTCTGTACGCCAGCAGGCGTCTGCCCGAACTCATCCAGTATGAGCCAGTCACGTATACCGGCATCGCTGTTCAATCTGATCAATAATGTGTCAGACATTATGCTGTTTCCTGCTATTGTTATGTTTCATCTATACCCTGTCGGTACTATACCCTGTATAACGGCACCCGGAATTAATTCATTGGCTCCCGCAAAACCCATTCTCGACTCACCACTCGAATATCACTGCTTGCAGTCCGTTGTATCTTGCTCGTCATTTCAGCTCTCGCCTGTCCAACAGCGGCAACGCCCAGCAATCTGAACCAGAAACTGTCAACGGTAACCATATCCGCATTAATCCCAGTTGCATTGGGCTGACTGAGAAAACCCGCCGTATCAGCATAGCCAGTCTGTCCACGCGCATTAATCAGTGCTTCTGCATCGGCTACGCTCAGTGCTGCACCCAATGCCTGCAACACTTCGGCAGGCGCCGTATTGACGTTTATCGGGCTGAATTCCGGCAAAACACAGACAAAGGGTTGTAATTTTTCGACTATATTATGATCAAAACCCTTGATCAACAACAGTTCGGTGATATTCACCAGGTACTGGTTGGACGCCCGATAGGTGGGATCTCTACTCAAATACTCGCTGTCTTCCGCACCACCGGGAAATTTCGGCTCAATATTTTCATCTATCCAGTCTATCAACGCATCAACGAGATCCTGATTCAGATTCAGATTGATTAGCAAGCGCCTGAAGTAATCGACAGACAGGATATGTTCTGCATTGTTAGAACTGTCATAAAGATTATTCAGATTAAAACGCCCCTGAAGATCTACCAGCTTGCCGCTGATACTGCCGCCTTCAACGCTAGATACTGGCGCTGTTGTGGCCCAGTCTTCTTCCAGCGTATCGATGGTTGAATTTGCTGCGTCACGAATCAAAATGACCTGCGCCCAGCTCTCAGCCGCTTCAACAAAACTGCGCGCCTGCTCATGATGCAGAAAATTTCCTGTGCGGCGGATATCAATTTGCTGGCGATTTGCCATGCTCACCGCAGCAATGGTTGCCAGCGAGACCATGAGTATAGCGGTTATCAGGGCAACGCCTTTCTGCCGTCGGTATGAATTTCTCATCGGATTAATACTCATAATGGCGCATTAACTATCAGGCATCCTGAAATACCAGTTCAATTCACCCAACTCAGCCGTGGTCAATCGGACATCCACTGCTTTTGGCAAATCAGCGGTGGATGATGCGCCCAACGTACTCGAAGGTGGCCAGCTGGAAACCCATTGATCTGCTGGCGTCAGGTAACGCACCTCAAAGGCTTCAACATCCTTGAGTAAAGATGCCTTGTCCGCTTCACTGTCCGGCATTTGATCCAGCACCCGCCAGCTTTCGCGCTGTAACTCACCTTCATCCAGTTTATAGCGCACACGCTGTAATTCACTGCGCAAAAAACCACCTGGATTGACATGCCCGAGATGGGTAAATTCAACCCCGTTATAATCGCTATCACCTTTTAATGCCGGCACAACACTGCCATATTGGCCGCGAATCGGACGATTCACCAATTGGCTAAAATCCCGCTCCATAATGTGGTAAAGCAGTTGCATGCGTTTCAGTTTATCAGCCTGTTGCGCAGTACCTGCCTGCTGCTTTAACACCTGATTCATGCCGCCATAAGCCATTGCATTGATGACTGCAAATATGGCCAGTGCAATCATTAACTCCAGCAGGGTAAACCCTTTAACAGGCTGTTGAAAAACCCTCATGCGGCACAATCCTGCGTTAAAAATCGGCTCAAAATGCTCATGTACTGCGTGTACACTGCGCTTTTTTCGCCAATTTTTGCCTTGTCTTGCGCTCGCCTGAGACTTTTCAACAGCCTGTTAGCATGCCAGTTAGCTGTCTTCATGTGGGGTTTGCCACAAATCCCGACAAGCGGGAAACCGGCTCATCGTGCTCCACTCCGTCGACCGGAAAAATATCGATATCCAGGCGGCGCAAATTTTCTTCTGCCGTCTGTGTAACCTGCATAACCCAGCGCCATTCTCGTCCGGCATAATCCAGCGTGTCTTTTTTCTGCCCAATAGATGGCCATGCCTGGTTTACCTGCATTTGCACCAGTTGATTACGAGCAATCCACTCGGCCACGGTACGGTCACGTAAATACGCCTGATTACTGGTATAACTGCCTGCAGATTTGATCAATGCAGCCATTGCCAGCGATAGCACAACCAGCGACACCAGAATTTCCAACAGGGTAAAGCCTGCTGATCTAGTTGTAGCACTAGTCATCATCTTTATCACTGGTCAGTTCCATTTCGCCCATCAGGGATACATCAATCGTGTATTTACGCTCGGTCTCCCTGGCTGCAAAAGTTAGCTGAAAAGGTGTCACTTCGCCACTGGACAACAGAAAAACCTGCGGAGGATCCTGAGGTTCTTCATCTTCCTCACCTTCCTCATCGGATGCATCATCATCCTGCAGGATGGACAGCGGAGAATCTTCCATTTCCAACTTCAGTTTGATTCCGGTTGGTAGTGTTCGCAAACGTAACTGCTCATCATCCTGCAATGCCAGCCATTTCCTGTCCCGCAGCAGGAAATACTCATATTCCTCATCACCAATTCGAATAGCCATTTGTTCTGAGCGCAGGATGGCTTCACTGCTTGCCAGCTCCAGCAGAGCCATAAAACGCTGCGCTTCCTGCTTCAATTCATCTGCACGCCGATCGCCACCGCCAATAGACAGCGTCGCGAATGACATAATGATGCCGATGATGACAACCACAACCATCAATTCAAGCAGGGTAAAACCTGCCTGTTGTCGAGCGGGTAAAAATGCAAACAGCCTGCTTCGGGCAGGCTGTTGTTGCGATAGCTTCATCTGCATTCAGATTCCGTTACTGATCCAGCGTCCAGTTACCGATATCATCATCACTGGGAGACCCGTCCGGCCCCAGGGAATACAGATCAACAGAGCCATGTGTTCCAGGACTCAGAAACTGGTAAGGGTGTTTCCAGGGATCCTTTGGCAGGCGATCAAGATAGCCGCCTTCCTTCCAGTTAGGTGGTTCGGGTGATCCCGGTTTGTTAACCAGCGCTTCCAGCCCCTGATCGGTGGTCGGATAATTATAATTATCCAGCTTGTAAAGATTCAGTGAAGATTCCAGCGCACGAATATCCTGCCTTGCTTTGGTTTTGCGTGCCTCTTCGGGCCGACTCATGACTTTAGGCACGAGAGTTGCCGCGAGAATCCCCAGAATAACCACCACAACCATAACTTCGATCAGTGTGAAGCCACCCGACTTTTTCATGTTTCTGCTTCCGTTACTATTCAATATTTTCACCTGGACTGTTTCACCTAATGTAAGAGTCGAAATATTTTGGGCAGTATAGCGTAAGAAGCCACTGATCAATAAAAATCAATAAAAATAATCAAGCTTAATCAATCAGTTCTGTTAGCCTGCCCACCCACTTAAATTTTTGACCGCTGCAACGCATAAAGATTCGGCCCAAGTAACAAAACCTGAATAGCTACTGATCCAAACTTTTAAGATTATTATGTCAATATATAGAAACCTGTTGCACATCTTACACTAGCCATTACAATTCAAACGAAATTTACTGACAATCTGATCAGGCTTAAAATATTGACTAAACAATCTCCCGAAGTCCCCGTTGTCATGGTTTTTTCTGGCAATGACCCCAGTGGCGGTGCCGGTGTTCAGGCAGATATCGAAGCCATCAGCAGCCATGGCTGCCATACCACACCGGTACTCACTTCCCTGACCATTCAGGATACTCAGGATATTCTCGGCTACACCCCTCTCGACCTGGCTCTAATTGTTGAGCAGGCACGCGCAGTACTCGAAGACATTCCCGTAAACGCCATCAAGATCGGCTTTCTCGGTAGCAGCGAAGCCGTTGAAGCCATCCACACTATTCTGACCGATTACCCAGATATCCCAGTTGTGCTGGATCCTGTTCTGGCCACCGGCAATGGTACCGTACTCACAGACGATGATGTCATCGAGGCGGTTATCGGACTACTCCTGCCTCAAACCACCATACTCACCCCTAACAGTCTGGAAGCCCGCACACTGGCACCGGAGGCGGATAGTCTGGATGCCTGCGCCATTGCCCTGCAGGAACATGGCTGTGAGTTTATTCTGATTACCGGCACCCATGAACAGACGCCAGAGGTTGTCAACACACTCTATACTAATCGACGTGTGATGGAGCGCTTTCACTGGGAAAGGCTGGAACACAGTTATCACGGCTCTGGCTGTACTCTCGCCTCCAGCATCGCCGGACTATTAGCACAGGGAATGGAACCATTTTCTGCTGTCCATGAAGCTCAGGAATACACCTGGCAGGCATTGAAACATGCCTATCGGCCCGGCATGGGCCAACATATTCCCAACCGGCTTTTCTGGGCCAGGGGCGAGGATTAGCCTTCATGCTTACCCGGTTATCCGGCCTCTACGCCATTACCGACAGCCGCCTGCAAACGCCCAACGAGCTAGCAACACAGGTAAAACTGGCTGTGCAGGGCGGTGCCCGCATGGTGCAATACCGTGACAAATCCGACGATCAGTCCAAACGGCAGGCGCAGGTAACAGCGCTGCTAACCATCTGTCGGGAATTTTCTGTGCCGCTGATTATCAACGACGACATCCAGCTAGCCAGATTCTGTGGTGCTGATGGTGTCCATCTGGGCCGCACTGACAGCGATCTGCAGACGGCACGCAAGCAACTGGGCGACACGGCCATCATTGGGGTTTCCTGTTATAACGAATGGGCACGCGCAGAACAGGCGGTCGCTCTGGGCGCTGATTATATTGCCTTCGGGCGCTTCTTTGCCTCCTCCACTAAACCGGATGCGGCGCTGGCAGAAACAGTACTGCTTTCCAGAGCCCGCAAACAATTATCGCTACCGGTTGTAGCTATCGGCGGCATCACTGCCAACAATGGACAGCAACTGGTGAATGCGGGTGCGGATATGCTGGCAGTGATAGCCGGTCTCTTTGAGCAGCCCGATATCGAACAAACGGCACAACGATTTTCTCGTCTGTTCCAACCGAAGCAACCTCGGCCAATTGAATCGAGCTGAGAGCCTCTTCATTCACCAGACTTCAGGGCACCTCTATTAATCAGGATTTCTGTGTTGGATAATTTTTTGCGATCCTCATATATGCCTATATACTACGGCCCTCAAAAATCATCCGTCTTGAACTCAGACAAAAATCCTGATTAATAGAGGCGCCCTTCATGTATCATTAGCTGTATTTTCAAGCACTAATAACCGATAACGGATCATCATGTCAAAATCAAATCAGCTTTTTGCAGCTGCACAGAAACACATCCCCGGTGGCGTCAACTCACCTGTCCGCGCTTTCAAGGGTGTGGGCGGCAATCCACTTTTCTTCACTCGTGGTGACGGCGCTTATCTGTTCGATGCCGATGGCAGGAAATACATTGATTATGTCGCCTCCTGGGGGCCCATGATTGCCGGACATTGCCACCCCAAAGTTATTCATGCAGTGCAGGACACTGCCTGTAACGGGCTTGGCTTTGGCGCACCCACAGAAATCGAAACGCGCATGGCAGACCGTTTATGTGAGCTAGTGCCTTCCATGGACCAGGTGAGGATGGTCAGTTCCGGCACTGAAGCAACCATGAGCGCCATCCGCCTTGCGCGCGGCCATACCGGGCGCGACAAGATCGTCAAGTTTGAAGGCTGCTATCACGGGCATTCCGACTCCCTGCTAGTCAAAGCCGGCTCTGGCGCGTTGACGCTGGGAGTACCCACATCACCCGGCGTGCCAGCCTCACTCGCCGAACATACACTGACTCTTGAATACAACAATGCCGAACAGGTCGAACAACTTTTCAGCGAAATGGGTGATCAGATTGCCGCCATCATCGTTGAACCTGTGGCCGGCAATATGAATTGTATCCCGCCTGTTGAAGGTTTTCTGCAAGCCTTGCGCAAGCAATGCGACGCGCATGATGCTGTACTGATTTTCGATGAAGTGATGACAGGCTTCCGCGTCGCACTGGGCGGCGCACAGGCACATTACGGTGTTAAACCGGACCTGACCACGCTCGGCAAAGTCGTTGGTGGCGGCCTGCCTGTTGGTGCCTTCGGTGGTCGCCGGGAAATTATGGAAAAAATTGCCCCGACTGGGCCAATCTACCAGGCCGGCACACTGTCCGGCAATCCAGTGGCAATGGCGGCTGGTCTGGCAACCCTTGAGGTTATCAGTAAACCCGGCTTTCATCAGCAACTGGGCGAACGTGCAGCACAACTGGTCGCTGGCCTGAAAGAACGCGCTCAAGCTGCGAGCATCGCTCTCACCACCAATCAGGTGGGCGGTATGTTCGGACTTTTCTTTACCGATCAGGACAGCGTGCAACGCTTCAGCGAAGTACAGAAATGTGATCAGGAACGCTTTAAACAGTTTTATCACGCCATGCTGAACAACGGCGTTTATTTAGCGCCATCCGCATTTGAAGCTGGCTTTGTCTCATCGGCACACGACGAAGCTGAAATTCAGCAAACCCTGACAGCCGCCGAACGTGCCTTTGCCAGTTTGCTTTAAAGACTATCTGCAGCAGGCAAAAGTTTACGACATGGGTTTGGAGCAGGTTCGCTAAGGGCGTTGATGGTGACCTCTGGCTCTTTAGCAACGATGTAAGCAGGGCAAGTGGGTTGGAGTAATTTTCATAAATTAAGCCTTCAAATCCCGATAAAAATTTTCATGCGAACCGAGTGCGAGCAACATGAGGGTTGCATCCTCATCCCTATATTGGTAACCCAGCAGATATTGCTGCGCGACGACTTTAAATTTATACACCCGCACACCAGCGAGATCACCCACCTTAAGAGCGCCGACAGTAGGATCGTCCATCACCTTTTTAACAGCGCGATCAAGCGCTGTCTTTTCTTTTTTGTGTAGCTTCTTAACTGTGCGGGAAAACACACCACTTTGTAGGACTTTCATCCAAACGCATACTCACTACTATCACCAGCCTTAACCTCCTCCAGACCCACTAGCATGTCTTTGACAAACCCCAGTGTCAGATCTGGATTTTCATCAGCGATTTTACCGATGCGTGCCCAATACTCGATTTGGCGAGGCGGGGTGCGGTGCTGCGCTTTGGCCTGCACGGTGGCGTCATGGACTAATTCATCAGAGAGTTTAATTGCCTTGGCCATATCGATTCATCCTCATTAACGTATAATTAATCATAGTATCAACTATACACTAAAGGTTGTAATATGCAACATCACTCCTGATCGTAACCAAATTTCTGGGTGCTGCAGAATTTGATCCGTTGCATTGGCAATGTGCCTGCAAAAACCTGCCAGATATTCCGTGTATGATAGGCAATTAACAACTTAATCGGCCAGCTACCACGACTGAATGGAACAACTACTCGACACATTCCTGTCCTGGGTTCAGGCAAATCCTCACTGGTCGGGTCTGATTGTTTTCGCCATTTCCATTCTTGAATCTCTGCTGGTGATCGGCCTGTTCATTCCAGGCACAGTCATCATGCTGGGCATTGGCGCCATGATCGCCGCCGGTCATTTAGCCTTGTTACCCACACTGGCCTGGGCCGTAGCAGGCGCCATCATTGGCGATGGCGTCAGTTATTTAATTGGCAAACATTACCATCAACGCTTAAAAACGCTCTGGCCATTCAGAAATCATCCGAAGATGATGTTGCATGGAATTGATTTTTTTCACCGCCATGGTGGCAAAAGCGTTTTCTTCGCCCGTTTCCTCGGACCCGTCAGGCCGCTATTACCCGCCGTTGCCGGGATGCTCGACATGCCTGGCGGACGCTTCTTTTTGTTTGATATTGTCTCGGCCTGTCTATGGGCGCCCGCTTACATTTTGCCAGGAGTGATCCTCGGCGCATCACTGGGTCTGGTAGCACAGGTTGCCGGACGACTGGCCATCCTGATTGCTTTGATCGTGTTTATATTGTGGTTCTGCTGGTGGCTCATTATGCATCTGGCGCGTTTTTTCCAGCCACATGCCTACACGCTGCGCAATACGACACTGCACTGGGCTCGCCAGCACAGAACCCTTAAACCGATTACCGAAGCCTTTCTGGATCCGGAGCATCCAGAGGCAAAAGGCATGACCGTGTTAACCCTTCTGATGCTGGTTGCAAGCTGGTTCTTTCTGTCGTTGGCACAGGATCCGCTGCATGACAGCCTGATCGGCAATCTCAATTTGTATGTCTTCAATTTACTGCAAAATCTGCGCAACCCCTGGGGTGATGCGGCATTATTATTTATCACCCGTATCGCCAGCGCACCTTTGCTGTATCTGTTCACTGCCATCATAGGCAGCTGGTTATTGTGGAAAAAAAACCTCTCGGCATTGCTACACTGGCTGGTTGTTGTGCTCAGCGTGGGTGGCCTGACAACACTGATCAAACACAACACCGCCTATATCCGACCTATCCCTGAACTGGTCGAAAGCATGGGCTTCAGCTTTCCCAGCGCCCATACCAGCCTGTCCATGGCGAGCTTCGGTTTTCTTGCTATTCTCGTCGCAAGAGAGATCCAGGTACAGTCACGCTGGCTGGTCTACACTCTTGCGATGATACTGATCGCACTCATCAGTTTTTCCCGCCTCTACCTCGGCGCCCACTGGCTGAGTGATGTGCTCGGCGGTCTGAGTCTGGGGACTGCCTGGGTTGCACTGCTAGGTATTGCCTATCGCAGTAACCGTCAGCCCGGGATTTCTCTAAAGCCCTTTCTGGTCGTCATCTTGCTGGCATTTTCCACGATTGCATTTCTTGGCAATCAGACACCTGCCAATACTGCACTACAGGCTTATACACCTGAAAGCCACCCACAACAGCTGCAAACTGCCGCATGGAAAAAATCCCACTGGCAACAACTGCCCGCCTGGCGACAGGATCTAAAAGCAAAACACCATCACCCCATCAACCTGCAATGGGCTGGCGAACTGGATGCTATCGCTAACACGCTGTATGAGCATGGCTGGCAATCACCCACCAATTTTACTTTGCGCAGCTTTTTTCAATCACTGCAAACAAATCCTGACATCAACTCACTGCCCGTCCTGCCGCAAATTCACGAAGGCCGAAAACCCGTGCTTGTCAGATGTATGAAAACAGACAATTCTCAACACCTGCTTATTCTCAGACTCTGGCAATCAAACTTTCTGACCAGAGAAAAACAACCCATCTGGATCGGCAATATCAGTTATCTCTATCTGACACAAATGAAAGTAATGACGATTCTGGAATCTGGCAGGGATTTTAATGCTGCGCTGGATAGTTTTCGACAAACATTACCTGATCAACCTATGATCGAACACAGGCGAGCAACACAACCTGGCATGGATATTCTGCTGATCAGCGAAGGTATCCATCCCGGTGCAGATTAATAATAACTATTATCTGACTTATTTCTATAATTGGTCATGACACAATCGCTAAATTAAACCTGTCG
>JAZGGH010000114.1:0-6048 GCA_036480335.1 Gammaproteobacteria bacterium
AGTGGAGATAAGGGAAAACCCTGCCTGATTCGACAGATTAATGCTAAATACAGGTTAAAAACCTGGAATTTATAGTTCGAAAGAGATTTCTTGATTTAGGACCGTCAAATTTCAACAGCCTGCTAAACACTACCGGGAGGAATCACATGTTTGTATTTTTTCAGAAAATAATCGACAAGCTGTTGCATCTGGACTTTCTAGGATCTCTGGCCTTGCGCATTTACCTGGCACCCATTTTTATACTGGCCGGTTTAAACAAACTCAAACACATTGATGATATGGTCGGTTATTTTACTTCAATCGGCATACCCAATGCAGAAATACTCATCTGGGTGGCCGCGTTAACCGAATTGATTGGTGGCATCTTTTTACTGCTAGGCTTTGCAGTACGCTGGGCAGTCATTCCATTAATGTTTACCATGGCTGTGGCTGCCTGGACTGTCCACTGGGAAAATGGCTGGCATGCACTTCCTGAAACACAATTGACCATGCCCTGGGAATGGCGCATGGATAAAATTGAAGGCGCTGTTGAACGTCGGGATATGGTCAAGTCCCTTGCTCAGGACCACGGGAATTATGAATGGCTGACTGCTGAAGGCGGCATCACCATCCTGAAAGATGGCATTGAGTTTGCCGCCACCTATTTCATCATGCTGCTGGCATTATTCTTCCTCGGTGCCGGTAAGTATCTGAGTGTCGACTACTGGATCAGGCGTTCCAGAATGCCGGATATTTAAGCTCGGATAGATACTGAGTAACTGGCTGTTCATTGCAAGAGTGGTATTCTCTCCTGCAATGAACATTTGTGGATTAAACATCTATGTATCAACTACAGATTGAGGAAATGACCTGCGAACACTGTGTTCGGCGAGTCAAACAGGCACTGCAAGCAGTGGATGGAGTTGAACGGGTTCAAGTCTCTCTGTCCAATAATCGCGCAACTGTAACAGGTGGTCAACCTCATCTCGCTATCGAAGCGGCTACAGCTGCAGGTTATCCTGCAAAGCCGTTTGTCGCAGCATGTGACATTCCTGCAAATAAGCAGACAGAACAACAAGCGGTAAACTCCTCATTCACTGCATCAACAGATAGCTACCGTATAAAGATTGAGGATATGACCTGTGCCAGTTGTGTGGCCCGCGTTGAAAAAGCCATCACTGCAGTTGAGGGGGTATGCGAATCCTCCATCAACCTGATTGAGGGCATTGCTCTGGTTAATGGCGGTGATCGCCCAGATGTTGTCAACGCAATTATTAACAGCGGCTATCCTGCTCAATTGCTGGCATTAACCTCCGAGACAACATTACGCCTACTTATAGAAGGGTCTGCAACAACTGATATACCCAGCCTGATACAAACTTTTGATGTAAATACACAGATTAGTGATAACTCTGGCGGCAGCTACAACATTGTCTCCGCGAAGCATCCGGCTGCCATTCTGGCATTTCTCCGGCAACAGGGTATTCAGGCACATTTCCTGCCCAAAACCGACATCACGGATGATGGCGAAAGTGCCACCAGACGTGAAATTTCACTCTCCTGGAAACGCGCCATCGTTGCCGGCACTGTCGGCATGGGTTTAATGCTGTTATCAATGGCGGGGATATTGCCTTCATTTGAAAGTAGCCCTCAGGCCAGAATACTGTGGTCTGTCATCGCCCTGCTCTGTTTGTTTGTCCTCTATTACAGCGGCAGGCAATATTATATCGGCGCCTGGAAACAGGCCCGACATGGCAGTAGCAACATGGATACACTGGTTGCACTAGGCACTGCAGCTGCCTGGATTGCCTCAGTTATTTTGCTCATCTGGCCAGATTTTATTGCCGGTAAAAAACACCTCTATCTGGAAACGTCAGTCATTATTCTGGCTTTCCTGCAATTTGGTCACGCGCTGGAAATTCGTGCCAAAAACAAAACCCGCCGGGCAATCCGCTCACTAGTCGAACTGGTACCAGAAACGGCAACCGTGATCTGGCAGGACAAAGACTATCCATTGCCTCTGGATGCCCTGCAACCCGGTGACATTGTTCGCATTAAACCCGGTGAACGCATTCCCATTGATAGCGAAGTGATCAATGGTAAATCATCCGTCGATGAATCCATGCTGACTGGCGAATCCATACCTGTTCTGAAAGCACAAAATGATGCATTGATTGGCGGCACTATGAACGGTAATGGTGCATTACAGGCAAGCGTATCAGTCCCGCGTAAAGATGCCATGCTGGCAAAAATTATCGAACGCGTGAAGCAGGCACAGGCGAGCAAACCGGCTATCGGTCGGCTGGTGGATAAAGTCGCCGGTGTGTTTGTGCCGATTGTTATTGTGATTGCCATTCTGACATTCACCACCTGGATGCTGTTCGGTCCGGAACCGAGAATGAGTTTTGCGCTCACCGCCGCCATCGCCGTTCTGGTTATCGCCTGTCCCTGCGCCCTGGGCCTGGCCACACCGATCGCCATCATGATTGGTACTGGCAAAGCTGCTCAATCCGGCATCCTGATTCGCAATGGTGATGCACTGCAGGCGGCCAGTGGCATCACCCACCTGATACTGGATAAGACCGGCACACTGACACAGGGAAAACCGCTTGTGACTAAAACCACCTTGCTGCAAGGTACTGAAGAAGAGTTGCTGCAACTGGCCAGCAGTCTGGAAACACATTCAGAACATCCACTGGCTGCAGCGGTTATTAAAAGTGCTGCTGACAGGCAGATAAAAACATTACCCGTTTCCGACTTCGAGGCCATTACCGGTCACGGTGTTCGTGGTCTGATCGATGGAAAAATTTATTTTCTCGGCAATGAGCGCCTGTTACAGAAAAATCATATTTCCAGCGACTTTGCAGAGATAGACAGAACATTCAACGGCACACTGATTTATCTTGCCAGTGAAACCAGTCTGCTCGGTGTGCTGTATTTGCAGGATCCGTTACGCCATGACTCCATCAATGCCGTCAGTGATCTGAAAAAAGATGGCATCGAGATAATATTATGCACAGGTGATAATGCGGTAACCGCAAACCATATTGCCTCACTGGCCGGTATTCATACTGTACACAGCCAGGTCTTGCCAGGGGAAAAAGCAGCCATCGTTCAACGCTTACAGCAGACCGGTGCAAAAGTAGCCATGGCTGGAGACGGCATTAATGATGCGCCAGCGCTGGCGCAGGCCGATGTCAGTTTTGCTATAGGTGCCGGCAGTGAAGTGGCCATTGAAAATGCAGATATCACCCTCGCCAGCGACTCATTGCAAAGTATTCGTGATGCCATCCATATATCGAAGGCAACTATGCGAAATATCAGGCAAAATCTGTTTGGTGCATTTATTTATAATGCACTGGGGATTCCATTGGCCGCCGGGGTGTTTTATCCTCTATTTGGCTGGCTGTTAAACCCAGCATTTGCCAGCGCGGCAATGGCGCTTTCATCTGTTACTGTAGTGACCAATGCCAATCGCTTACGTTTCATAAAAACCGGAGAATCATCCATGCCCCAAACGACACTGACTATTACAGGAATGACCTGTCAGAATTGCGTGAAACACGCCACCGAAGCGCTGGAAAAAGTCGTCGGAGTTGAAAGTGTCAACGTATCTCTGCAACCTGGACAAGCTGTTGTTACAGGCGAGGCCACAGTAGAGTACCTTGTACAGGCTGTTAAAGATGCAGGCTACGAGGCACAGATCAATGACTAATCCATTACTGAAACTACGCCCACTCGGTCAAAGTATCTGGCTTGATGATATCCACCGCGCCATGCTGGAAAATGGCGAATTTGAAGCTTTCATCGAAAAAGACGGTATCAGCGGTGTCACCTCGAACCCCGCCATTTTGAAAAAAGCTATTTTGGATCACGATGACTATGATGTTGACATTGCCATGCTACGCAAGGAAGTCGTTGCTGCTCGCACTGCCTATGAACGGCTGGTAATTGCCGACCTGCAGGCTGCTGCTGACATCCTGCGCCCAACCTATGAAACCACCGAGAAGCTTGATGGCTATGTCAGTCTAGAAGTCTCACCCCACTACGCCTATGACACCGCAAAAACCCTGGAAGCCGCAAAACGGCTCTGGCAAATGCTGGATAGACCGAATGTAATGATCAAGGTGCCAGCCACGCGGGAAGGTATACCTGCCATTCGTGAGCTGATAGCCGAAGGCATTAATGTGAATGCCACCCTGATATTCAGCCTGGCTCGTTACCGGGATGTTATACAGGCTTATCAAGATGGTTTGTCGGATCGACTAAAAACCGGTTTTTCAATCAAAAATATCGCTTCCGTTGCCAGCTATTTCATGAGCCGTATTGATGTTCTCGTTGACAGGAAACTTGATGAATTGCAAGCCACAGCCGATGAAAAGAATACCGCGCTGATACAGGCCATACGCGGTCAGACAGCCGTGGCATCTGCCAAACTTGCTTACCAACATTACAAACGCATTGTTTCCGGTGAACACTGGCAAACACTGAAAGCAGAAGGTGCAAAACCCCAACGGCTACTCTGGGCAAGCACCAGCACCAAGGATCCCTCCTTCGAGGATGTGAAATATGTCGATGAGTTGATCGGCACTGATACCGTCAATACCCTGCCCCTGAAAACACTGCTAGCCTATCGAGACCATGGTAACCCCAAAGCAGCACGCATTGAATCTGATGTGGAAGTTGCCATTGCTACACTGTCACAATTGGCACAGGTGGGTATTAACCTCGGTGCATGTCTGCAACAGCTTGAAGATGAAGGTGTGCAGAAATTCGTCAAACCCTTCGACGAATTACTTTCGACTCTGGAGGAAAAACTGCTCTAATTCCTGCTCATGAAAATCCTTGACCAGCTAAAAAACAACACAGTGGCTATTATCAGTCTGGTTATTGCTATTAGCAGTCTTGGTTATAACACCTGGCGCAATGAAAACACCGAAGAAAACAGAAATGTACGGCTGGCAGCATTTGAAATTCTGTTATCACTGGGCGAACTACAGGTCATTACTGATCACAGCTATTACGCAAATGATCAGAACAGAGGCAATCCGATCGAAGGCTGGGGTCGTGTGCTTCTCATCCGCGATCTTTGCACACTGGTTTCAACAAGCGCCAGCCAACAGGCAAAAAAATTGCAGAAAAACTGGTCAGATAACTGGGAAACACTGGCAAACAAACAAGCCAGCGTTGATAGCATAACCCACAGTATAGAAGACACACGCATTATCATCCTGAAAATACTGAATGCTCTGGATTAATGCTTACTAACCCGCAGGGTGATTATCTAAAATATCAATTTGTACAATAACAAAACCGGACATTCCCATGTGGATACAAAAAGAAATACAATTAAAGCCTGTACCCAGAGGATTTCACCTCATCACCAACACCCTACTCAAAGAACTGCCAGAATTAGTCGACATCAACATAGGCCTGCTAAATGTTCTCATCAAACACACCTCAGCATCACTGACCATCAACGAAAATGCTGATCCAACCGTACGCGAAGATTTTGAGAGTTTTTTCAACCGCCATGTACCGGAAAATGAGCCATACTATAAACACACCCTCGAAGGCAGTGACGATCTGCCCGCCCATTTAAAATCCAGTATCCTGGGTGCCAGCCTTAATCTGCCTGTTAGCAACGGCACTCTTAATCTGGGAATCTGGCAGGGAATTTACCTGTGCGAACATAGAAATCATGGTGGAGGACGGACACTTGTTTTGACGTTAAACGGGGAATAACCTGATATATTTATATTCACAGCCAATTCAGGATACAGCAGATCTTGATTAAATCGTCTACTACGGCTTGAAACGAAACCTCGGCAAGCTAACTTTAAAATAAATTGCCAGCAAACGCGCAAAAAATATTCCCAGTCCAGAAAGCATTGCCGCTTTGGTTATATCAATATGCAAGGTTAATAAAGCAATAAAGATTAAAGGGCATCTCTATTAATTCACCAAAACCCAGTATAATAGCTATCTTCCACAACGCACAGAACAAACCACATGACTCGAGATATATTTAACCCGCTTTTCGAATTACAGGACAACCGACTTGATCGA
>JAZGGH010000115.1:0-16238 GCA_036480335.1 Gammaproteobacteria bacterium
GTCAATTGTTTAATTAGCGGAGTGAGAATGCCGTCCTTACCACTTAAATCTTTGCCTTCTCGCAACGACTTTATCGCTGCATCCATATCAAAGTTGATGTTGTCTTTCATGTATCATTCCTCTTTTATTACAGTTTAAAGAAATGACACGGAATTTTGAACACTACCCAGCTAGGCTTTACCAAGATTTCGATTACCCAGTTCAGCAGAGGTCAGGCCTTTTTGTGAATAGGTTTCATCTCGCATAAACTGCCCACGAAGAATGGCGAGCGCCTGTTCGGCGTTATTACGGCTTGTTTCAAGGACGATACCATTTGCCAGGTTGGTGTCTTTACAAATTGTCAGGTTGGCCATGATTTTGCTCCAGAAATTTTCTAGCCTCTTTCTCTGGATGTCAGTTAAAGACTGAAAGTATTTTTGTATGCCTTCATTATCTTCAGCGTAGCCAAGCGCCCTGAGTGATGAGCAGCGTTTAAGCTCTTCCAGCTCAAGCTGTTCGCTAAAATCGAGTTTTTGTTGTGTCACTGATTCAAGCAGGTCAATATCTCTGTCTGCAAGCAGTGACTGTTCCTTCTGAATGCATGTCAGTAAAGTTTGGCTTATCGCTAACTGTTTTTTTAATGCGTCGGCGATGGTTTGTTGATGCGTAGAGCTTTTCATAAGCCAATTCGTCCAAGTTCTGTTTCTATTCCGATGAGCCGTTCAGCTATCTGCTGCGGATTATTGTTTAGCCGACCTTCGTTAATGGCTAACCTGATAGAGTCGATGTGTTTATTATCGATATCAGGCTGACTGCTGATCAATTTTTCCAGATTTTGCAGATCACGTGATGTATCCGTTATCTGCAGGCGATCCGATGTCGCCCGCTTATGTGTGTTGAGATGGGTTACATTGCTATCCGGATGGTTTGCATTCGCTTGTTGATCCGTTTTTTCGGGGTAAGCTGCAGCTAAATGTAAGGCTGTATGATGAGGTTTAATGTCCATTTTCCCGTACCTCGGGGTAACTGTAATAAATGGATTATCGTCCGCGATATCAACAACTTTACATTGTTTTTCTTTCGCTCATATTAAAGCGTCACATTTATGACGCCTTTAGCCATAACCGTTCCATCAACGATGCGTTTGGAGCCTCTTGTGCGAATTTTAATCAGATCACCTTTAGCGCCATCAGAAAGCGCTTCGCCTGTCATTCTGACTTTGATTGGACCAGATTCTGCCATCATGGTGACTGATTCGCCACGCTTGACCAGAGCAGGTTTCTTCAGCATCTGTGGTGTCAGAATTGAGTTTGCCGAGATGCTGCGCCTGGCAATCATGCCAGCTACATGTGTGGCGTCTGTGTAGTAGCCTGTTGGCAGTGCAGAGATGTTCTTTTCAACAAGTGTTAAGTCATCTGAAGAGATTCTGTCCCCTCTGACGAATGGTTGGGTTGTTATTAAAATACTGGAGAATACCTTTATTTTAGCTGAAATATAGATGCTCCAGCCATTACCTGCGGTACAGCGGACACCTACCGTTGTATTACCCGAGGTGCGTCCTTCCTGTGGAAAATATCCTTCAAGAGGATCAGGGCAGGCTTTAAGTTTAACGCGGTTATCCAGTTTTCCGAGTGCGTATTCGGTTTTCTTGTCTGGCATACTTTCCAGGTATTCAGTGAGAAATGCGTTTGCAGTGGTAATAATTGAGGAATGGCTCTGCCAGTCAACGGACTGCTGTGAGGCTAACAGGCCGCTTGAGAAAAAAAGCCCCACCATGATAACTATCGGGTATAGATTCATTGCTTACCTTTTCTAAAGTGTATTAACCAGGGGCGCCTCTATTTTTGCGATCCTCATGTATGCCTTATACACTGCGGTTCTCAAAATTCATTCGCCTTGAACTCAGACGAAAATCCTGATTAATAGTGGCGCTCAAATTATATTGATAGAAATAACAAGCAATTTTCGAGCCTGAGTTGAGTGTTTGACTATTTGGAGACTAAAAAATAAAGAATGCGAGTAATAAGCCGACAAATCACTCAATCGAAAACTTTCACAGAGGTGTGTGGCAGATGTCAAAAATGCTGGCCGGAGTCGACATGAGAACCCAGTTAGCCGGGCATAACAGGATGGAGCTTCTGTTATTCAAGCTGAGTGATGGGCAGGAATACGGTATCAATGTTTTTAAGGTACAAGAGGTCATACAATGCCCGGAATTGACCATTGTTCCTAATTCACATTCAATCGTTAGAGGTGTTGCTAACCTACGTGGTAAATCAGTCACAATTATGGATATTGGTGCTGCTATCGGCTTACAGCCATTAGAGTCAATTGAAAACTGTTTTGTTATCGTGACCGAATATAATCGCCATATTCAGGGTTTTCTGGTCAGAGGTGTTGATCGAATTCTGAATATGAACTGGGAAGATATCCTGCCACCACCTGAAGGTATTGGTTCAGAAAGTTATCTGACTGCGGTAACGCATACAAATGATGGGATGTTACAGATAATTGATGTCGAAAAAGTGCTTTCAGAAGTTGTTCCCGTTGCTGAGAGTGTTTCCAGAAATATAGTCAGAGATGCAGAAGAGCATATTGAGAAAAGTGATCATGCAAAGCCTCTGGCGCTGATTGCAGATGATTCTCTGGTTGCAAGAAACCAGGTGAGATCAACTGTTGAACAGTTGGGAATGGATTGTGTTGAGGCAAAAAATGGTCGTGAAGCATTTGATCAATTAAAAAAATGGGCGGATTCAGATCCAGAAATTCTCTCTCGTCTGGCATTGATTATTTCTGATATTGAAATGCCGGAAATGGATGGTTATACCTTTACAAAGAAAGTTCGTAACGACTCACGTTTTGATAGTATGTATATTATTCTGCATACATCATTAAGTGGTGTGTTCAATCATGCCATGGTTGAGAAAGTTGGCGCCAATGACTTTATTCCAAAATTTGAACCGGATGTTCTAGGTGATGCAATTTTAAGCAGACTGGAAGTCTGGGCAGCGACAGACTGATTAGAATCCGGAGTGCCGCTATCAGAACCCTCGTTCATCGAGGGTTTTTTTATGGCAGTTATTTCCGCTACTTGCCGGAAAAGCGGAAGGAGGGTTCCGGACAGGGAATACTGGACGGTGAGTTTCCCGTAGTATTCCCTGTTGATATCGCATGATATGGATGTTGGCATAGTGATTGCTAATTACTAAGCAATACAATAAACCGGAATAGAAAAATGGCAATCGGGTTTGATGCGGCATTAGGTAATTTGGACGATAGTTTGAAAGTCTATAGCAAAAGGACGGAAATACTCGCCTCGAATCTGGCAAATACAGATACGCCAGGTTATAAAGCCAGAGACATTGATTTCCGCCAGGCACTTTCCCGCGCAGACAATCACCAGAATATAAAACTGGCTACAACAAATAAAGCCCATTTGTCCGGTAGTAATTCGGGTATGAATACAATGGAGACCTTGTATCGTACACCGTTACAACCTTCACTGGATGGCAATACGGTAGATAGCCATATTGAACAACAGGAATTCACACAAAATGCAATACGATATCAGTCGACATTGACTTTTCTCACTGGACGTATAAGAGGCCTTAAGACGGCCTTGAATGGAGAATAATTAAATGTCACTTTTCAAAGTTTTTGATGTCGCCGGGTCTGCCATGAGTGCAGAAACAATTCGCCTAAATGTAACCGCAAGTAATCTGGCGAATGCACAAAATGTTGGCACAACAGAAGACTCAACATATCATGCAAAACACCCGGTCTTTTCCTCTGTTTTGCAATCGTTAAATATGGAATCACATGCTCTGGGTGTGAAAGTCGATGAAATTGTTGAAAGTGATGCACCATTGACAACCCGCTATCAGCCTGATCATCCGCTCGCAAATGAAGAAGGTTATGTGTTTTTGCCAAACGTCAATATGATCGATGAAATGGCTAACATGATTTCAGCTTCACGAGCCTACGAGAGTAATGTGCAGGTCGTTAATACATCGAAACAGTTATTATTGGCAACACTGAAACTGGGTCAGTAGAAAATTAAGGAGATATGAAATAATGGTAGATTCAATCACAGGTAATCAATTTGGTGCAGGCCTGCGTGGTGTTTCCGAGCTAGTAAAGAAGGAAGACCGTAGCGATCTTGGGCAGGATGATTTTATGGAATTGATGACAGCGCAACTGGAAAATCAGGATCCCATGAAGCCAATGGAAAATGGTGATTTTCTGGCGCAGATCGCACAATTTTCAACGGTTAATGGTATCACTGAATTGAATGATTCATTCAAAACGTTCAGTGACTCTCTTGTCTCGAGCCAGGCACTGCAGGCATCCAATCTGGTGGGCCGCAGCGTATTGACACAAACAGACATCGTGGCGCTGGAAAATGGTGGCACTGTGAAAGGATCCATCGAAGTTCCGGCTGCCAGTAACCAGGTTTCTGTCAGCTTTATTGATCAGACAGGTAATACTGTTCGTAGCCTTGAGCTCGGCACACAGGCAGCAGGTTCAACATCATTCACCTGGGATGGTTTGATGGATAACGGTGAGTTTGCTCCAGCAGGACAATATCTCATTCAGGCGGAAGCCTCTTTCAATGGTCGAAGAGAAGGTTTAAACACTTTGACGACGACAGAAGTACAAAGTGTCACACTGAACAGAACGGGAGGTCTGACATTAGACCTTAAGGGCGGCAGTCAGGTCGACTTTAGTGATGTTAAACAAATTTTCTGAATAAATTTAAATTATTGAATAACCAAAGGGGAATAAAATGCCATTTCGTACAGCACTTAGCGGTTTAAATGCAGCCGCTTCAGAATTAAAAGTTATTGGTAATAATGTGGCCAATGCCAGTACCACGGGTTTCAAAGAATCACGGGCAGAATTTGCCGATGTATTTGCAAGTTCTAACCTGGGTGTGAGCAGTAATGCAATCGGTCGTGGTGTTCGCGTGGCAGCAGTTTCCCAGCAGTTTTCGCAGGGTAATGTGGCTTTTACCGATAACAATCTTGATCTTGCTATCAGTGGCCAGGGCTTTTTTGTTGTCAGTGATGGCGGCGTTAATACATATACACGTTCTGGCCAGTTTGGTGTCGACAGGGATGGTTTTGTCGTTAACAGTTCGGCGCAGAGACTGGTGACTTTCGGTGCAGATGAAACAGGTAATATTACGGGTGCCACATCTAGCCTGAAACTGGATAATTCTGATATAAATCCACAATCGTCCGAAAAGATAAATGTGAGTGCTAATCTTGATGCTTCTGCAGATATTCCTGGCGGTTTACAGGCGACGGATACCTTTGCTCTAACACCAGGGACGCAGCTGGATACAACAGCAGGTGTTTATGTAACGCCAAATATTGAAATTTACGATCAGCAGGGAAATAACATTCCTGATGCGACGCTGCAATTTACCTATACAGGTACAGGGGCAGACTGGAATGTTGAAATGCTCGTAGGTGGAGCATCAACTTCACCAGCAACCACAGCGACCAATGTATCCATCGGCACTGATACCATCGTTCTTAACTGGGATCCGGATGGTACAGCGGCGCAGAAAAGTACTGCAATTGAGCTGAGTACACGCAGTATTAGCTCCACAAATTCTGGCGGTTCGACGGTTACAGCGGCTGCCAACGGTTCTAGTCAGACGGCGTTTGATCCTACTGATGCAACAACCTATAACAACTCAACATCTCTGACAGTATATGATTCACTGGGAACCGCGCATCTGTCTACCATGTATTTTAGAAAGACCGGCATTCCGAATCAATGGGAATCCTATATGTATGTTGATGGGGCAAAACAAACAGGCCCGGATACATTGGAGTTTTCTTCAACCGGTGAAATTCAGAATACCTCTTTCCCCAGTAAAGTGAATGTCCCGGCATTTGATCCAGGCGGTGGTGCAGCGCCCATGGATCTGGAAGTATCATTTGGCAATTCAACCCAGTTTGGTAGTCCGTTTAATGTGAATGCGTTAACCCAGGATGGTTTTCCAACGGGACGCCTCAGTGGCCTGGAAATTGGTGACACGGGCGTTATTACATCGAATTATACGAATGGACAAACACGTGTACTTGGTCAGGTTGCTCTGGCAAATTTTGCCAATACACAGGGTTTGACCCAGAACGGTGGCACCAGCTGGTCTGAGACATTTGACTCAGGTGCGCCACTTGTCAGCGCACCGGGTTCCGGTGCATTAGGTCTTGTTGAATCAGGTGCTCTTGAAGATTCCAATGTGGATTTGACCAAAGAGCTGGTGGGTATGATTACCGCACAACGAAACTTCCAGGCAAATGCACAGGTGATCACCACAGCAGATGCCATAACGCAGACAATTATCAATATTCGATAATTTCTGACAGGTAAATATTCATGGATCACGTACTCTATGTTATGGCAAGTGGTGCCAAGCAGATAATGCATGCGCAAACGGTTAATTCCAATAATCTTGCCAATGCCAATACCACAGGCTTTCAGGCAGACCTGGCAAATTTTGACGCCCAGTATCTGACTGGTCCTGGTGCCGATAGTCGAGTTTATTCCGTCGCAGAAGACATTGGTCTGAGCTTTGATAAGGGTGGCATTATATCAACCGGTCGAGAGCTGGATGTGGCTGTGAATGGAGATGGCTGGATTGCAGTACAGGCACCGGATGGAACTGAAGCCTATACCCGTGCCGGTGATCTCAAGGTTAATGTCAATGGTCAATTGTTGACAGGTGCCGGTCACCCGGTACTTGGCGATGGTGGACCACTGATTGTACCGGATTTCCAGAAGCTCGAAATTGCCGGGGATGGATCAATCAGTGTATTACCGGTAGGCCAAACGCCGACAACCATGGCAGAAGTTGGCCGTATTAAACTGGTGGCACCGGATATGAATAATCTTATCAAAGGACAGGATGGCCTGTTGCGTACCAGAGATGCTAATCAGGCTGAGGCGAGTAATAATGTGTCGCTAATCAGTGGTGTGCTTGAAACGAGTAATGTCAACAGTGTCGAAGCATTGGTCAATATGATCGACTATGCCAGGCAGTTTGAAATGACAGTTAAATTAATGAAATCGGCTGAACGCATGGATGAGCAGACGACAAAAATCATGAATATAGGTTAAGGGATAACAGTATGAACAAGGCATTATGGGTGGCTAAAACCGGGCTTGAAGCCCAGCAGACACGAATGAGTGTGATTTCCAATAATCTCGCCAATGTCAATACAACAGGGTTCAAGCGTGACCGAGCATCATTTGAAGATTTGCTGTACCAAAATGTTCGTCAAACTGGCGCACTCTCTTCACAGGACACACGTCTTCCAACGGGCCTGCAACTGGGTACCGGTGTGCGGACTGTGGCCACTGAAAAGCTGCATACCGTTGGCAATATAGTGAATACCGAAAACAGCCTGGATGTGGCGATTCAGGGACGCGGATTTTTTCAGGTATTGAAGCCGGATGGCAATATCGGTTACTCCCGCGATGGTTCCTTCAAGATGGATGACACTGGCCAGATGGTTACCTCAAACGGCTACCTGATGCAGCCGGCAATTACAATTCCGGATAATGCAACCAGCCTGACTATTGGATCAGATGGCGTCATATCTGCACTGGTACCTGGCAATAACGCACCTACCCAGTTAGGTTCAATTCAACTGGCTGATTTTGTTAATCCAGCCGGGTTACAGCCCATTGGTGAAAACCTGTTTCTTGAAACCGCTTCCAGTGGAGCAGCGTCAACCGGTGCGCCAGGACTGAATGGTCGTGGCTCTGTGATACAGGGGGCACTGGAAACATCGAATGTCAATGTGGTTGAAGAACTGGTGAATATGATTGAAACCCAGCGTGCTTATGAAATGAATTCCAAGGCAATATCGACTACGGATCAAATGTTGCAGTACATTAGTAATAATCTGTAATTTGACGCTTTTGTATATTTAGAGATGAAAGACCTTATGGAAAAATCCATTCTACATCTGGTTTTGCTGATCACCATAGTGATCAGCAGCGGTTGTGCAACTGTGAATAACAGGCCGATGGATGAATATAAACCCTCAGCGCCGAAAGTTGAAAAACCGCCAGAGCCAGCCAATGGCAGTATTTACCAGGCAGGTTACGAAGTGCGTTTGTTTGAAGATCTCAAGGCACGCCGCGTTGGTGATATCATCACGATTGTTCTGCAGGAAAATACATCGGCATCCAAAACAGCAAAAACAAACACAGACAGGCAAAGCAGTGTTGATATAAAGCCTCCAATAATTTTGGGTTCTGCACCTACTTTTAATGCACCGGGGTTATTGCCATTGGCAAATAACCGAGGCAATACACTGGAAATTGGTTTGGGTTCTGCCAATGCATTTGAAGGCTCAGCCGATTCAGAGCAGAGCAATCGACTGACCGGTAATATTGCGGTAACTGTTGCAGAAGTCTATCCCAATGGCAATATGCGTATACAGGGTGAAAAATGGATTACCCTGAACCAGGGTGAAGAGTTTATCCAGATATCCGGCATCGTAAGGCAACAGGATGTGCGCCCAGACAACACCATTTTATCGACTCTGGTTGCTGATGCGCGCATTGCATATAGTGGCAAAGGCTCTTTGGCAGATGCCAATCGTGGTGGCTGGTTGACACGTTTCTTTAATAGCCGCTACTGGCCATTCTGATTTATACACTGGAAAAAATATGACACTTTTTCGTCAAGCGTTAGCAGGCATTTTATTTTTCATGTTGCTGCCATTATCCCAGGCTGAACGGGTCAAGGATCTGGCGCATGTCGCCGGTATTCGTACTAACCAGCTTGTCGGTTATGGTCTTGTCGTAGGGCTGGACGGTACCGGTGACCAAACAAGTCAGACACCTTTTACCGTACAAAGCATGAAAACCATGCTGCAGCAATTTGGTATCACGGTACCACCTAACGTTAATCCGCAGATGAAAAATGTAGCGGCAGTGGCCATTCATGCCGAGCTGCCTGCTTTTTCCAAGCTGGGACAGACCATAGACATTACTGTGTCATCTATTGGTAATTCAAAAAGCCTGCGTGGCGGCACATTATTGATGGCGCCTCTGAAAGGGGCAAACGGTAAGGTCTATGCCATTGCCCAGGGAGATCTACTGGTCAGTGGGCTGAATGCTACGGGTGGTGATGGATCCAGTATTACTGTCAATATTCCGAGTGTTGGCCGCATTCCCAATGGTGCGACCGTGGAACGAGTGGTGAATACATCCTTTATGAGCGATGAATATATTGTCCTGAACCTGAATCAATCGGATTTTACCACGGCAAACAGGCTATCAAAAGCGATCAATATGACGGTTGGTCCTGGCACTGCACAGGCGATTGATCCAACCTCTGTGCAGGTGACAGCGCCAAAAAATTCGGGTCAACGAATTGCTTTTGCTTCTCTGATAGAAAGTATCGAGCTGCAACCCGGTGAGGCTGCGGCCAAAGTTATTGTCAATTCTCGTACCGGTACCGTGGTGATTGGCAGTAAGGTGCGCATTTCACCGGCGGCAGTGTCACACGGTAATCTGGTAGTCACCATTTCAGAAAATCCGCAGGTGAGTCAACCGGGCGCTTTGTCTAATGGGCAAACCGTTATCAATCCGCAAAGCAGTGTTGATGTTGCCCAGGAAGACAGCCGTATGTTCCTGTTTAATTCGGGTGCGACGCTGGATGAACTGGTCAGAGCTGTGAACCGCGTTGGTGCAGCTCCCGGTGATCTGGTCGCTATTCTCGAAGCGCTGAAGCATGCCGGTGCATTGCATGCTGAATTGATTGTGATATAGCAGGCTGCTCAGATGATTGATCCATCCAGCATGGCAACGCATGCTCTAAACCAGATAACGCACGCGTTACCCTCAGTTTCGGCGACTGCAACGCAGGATCCGGAAGCCCTGCGTGAAGTTGCCGAGCAGTTTGAAGGCCTGTTTTTGCAGATGATGCTGAAAAGTATGCGCAATGCCAGCCTCGGCGATGGCTTGCTGGACAGTACTCATAGTAAAACCTATCAGGATTTATACGACAAAGAGATTGCCACTGAAATCAGTAAAGGCCAGGGGCTTGGGTTGGCAGATGTGCTTGTGCAACAACTTTCACGCATGCAATCTGTTGATTCCGATGCAGCTTCCGGAGCATTGATTCAACTGGATACAAAAGCCACTGACGAAGCGATTATCAAAACTGGAAGCGCTAGCCCATTCGTTCAGTCTGGAGAAACACAACAGGCGGATTGGTCGCCGGATTCGCCTGAAAAGTTCATCAAAGATCTGTGGCCACATGCCAGAGATGCTGCTAGAAAACTGGGTACTTCCCCAGAAGTATTAATCGCCCAATCAGCACTTGAAACCGGTTGGGGAAAATCGATGATTCAGCAAGCCGACGGTAACAACAGTTTTAATTTTTTTGGCATTAAGGCGAATACAGCCTGGCAGGGTGACAGGGCAGTTAGCCAAACCCTGGAGTTCGAGAATGGTGCCATGCAGCAACGGCGTGACAGTTTTCGAGCCTATACATCAGTGAAGGAAAGTTTCGACGACTACGTTCACTTTCTGCAGCAGAATCCACGTTACCATCAGGTTCTACAGTCCGGTGGTAATACTGATCGGTATATACAATCTCTGCAGGATGCCGGTTATGCGACAGATCCTGAGTATGCCAGCAAGATACAACGCATTATTAGCGGACCTGAGTTGCAATCCATGATCACTGAGATAAAGAATTCTTCATCATTGCCGATAAGCTGATTGATACCCTGCGTCTGCAATTCATGGCGTGCGACAATGTGAGGTAAATCTTTATGGCTTCAGGTGTTTTAGGTACAGCTGCGTCAGGTTTAATATCCATACAGCGTGCAATCAGCGTTACCGGTCATAATATTTCCAATGTAAATACTGAAGGCTATACAAAGCAGCGGGTAGAATTCGGGGCGCGTGTGCCTGAATTTAGCGGCGCTGGTTATATTGGTCGAGGTGTGCAGGTTAAAAGCATTGAGCGAGTATATGACAAGTTCCTGACAGATAACTTGCGCAGTACCACTAGCGCGAGCACGCAATTCAGCACCTTTGCAGACTATTCATCACGCATTTCCAATATTCTCGGTGATGCCGATGCGGGTCTCGGCGCCGTCATGGGAAACTTTTTTAATTCCATTCAGGGGGTCGCAGACGATCCCGCATCCATACCCGCCAGACAGACCATGATGACCGAAGCTGAAACCATGGTGGGCCGTTTTCATGCGCTCGACCAGCAGCTGGGCGCTGTAAAAAATGAAATCAATCAGGGGCTGGATAGCACCATTGCAGAAATAAACAGCCTGAGTACATCCATCGCGGAATCTAATAAACAGATTGTCGATGCTCGCAGCCTGGCTGGGGGTAATGAACCTAATGATTTACTTGATGCACGTGACAATATGATCAATCGGCTGGCAGAGATGGTAAATGTTAGCACTGTATCAGAAGGTGATGGAGCGATAAATGTCTTTATCGGTACAGGACAAAGCCTGGTAACACGTTACCTGTCATCAGATCTTGAATTAAAACCGAATGTTTATGATGCGAATAAACGTGATATTGCAATTGTTACCGGCGGTGCTTCCTCTATCATTACCAGCAGTATTAAGGGTGGAGAGCTTGGCGCCATACTTGATTTCGGTAATCAGGTACTGGATTCATCACAGAATGCCCTTGGCCGAATTGCCATAACCCTGTCGAGCCGTATCAATGAGCAACAGAAGCTTGGCATAGATCTGAATAACTCGGCCGGGCAGGCATTGTTTTCAGCACCTGAACCGAAAGTGGCAACGAATACTGGCAATATCGGTTCCGCAACCGTCAGTGCCAGTTTTGATCTCGATAATCTCGAGGATCTGACCACCAGAGATTATGTTCTGGAATACAGTGGTAGTGACTGGCGGCTTACGGATTCACAGAGTGGAGAACTGTTTGGAATGGCTGGAGATGGATCCGCTGCCAATCCGTTCAAATTTGACGGTCTCAGTGTTGTTGTATCAACCGGTGCCAATGATGGTGATCAATATCTGATCAGTCCAACGCGTAATGCTGCCAATGATATTTCGATGGTCACAAGTGATGTCCAGGAAATTGCAGCAGCCGCACCGCTAAGAATCGGAGAGCAGACTGATGCTAATGGTGCGCCAATAAATACCGGAACCGCATTGATGTCAGTGCAACAGTTTGAAAAAGGTTTTGGCCCGGTTGGTGGGCCAGTACAAATGACCTTCGATGTGGCGACGAATACATTTAATTACAGTGGTGCGCTAACCGGTTCATTTGCCTATGATCCAGCCAGCGACAGTGGCAAAGATATCAATGTTAGTGGGATTGTCTTCAAAATCACGGGTGACCCGGCTGCAGGTGACGTATTTACCCTGGCACCCAATACAGATGCCAGTGGCGATAACACCAATGCGCTGGCACTGGCAGATTTGCAAACCGCACTGACCATGGAAGGTGGTGGCGCCAGTTTTTCTGAAAGCTATCAACAGTTGATTGGTGAAGTTGGTACCCGTACTCGCACTGCACAGATTTCAGCCGATGCGCAAACATCGCTTCAACGCCAGGCACAGGCGACGCGTGATGGTAAATCGGGCGTGAATCTGGATGAAGAGGCGGCTAACCTGTTGCGTTTCCAACAGGCATATCAGGCACTGGCTCAGGTGGTTAATGTGGCCAATGAAACCTTCCAGACATTAATAAACGCAGTAGGGCGATAAATATATGGGCATTAGCACATTACAGATTTTTCGTCAGGGACTAAACAGTATTCTCGATCAGCAGGCTGGTATTCAGCGCACTCAGCAGCAGGTTTCAAGTGGTAAAAGAATTCTTGATCCATCTGATGATCCGGCGGGTGCTACGCGTGTTATGAGCTTAACTGATACAGAAAATATCACTAAACAATATCAAAGCAATATTATCAATTTACGCAATCGTCTAGAAGCAGAGGAAGCAGTTTTGTCGGCGGGTGGTGATGTTATGCAACGCATCAATGAACTCGCCATCCAGGGGCTGAACGACTCACTCAGTGCCAATGATCGTGCATCTATTGCCAAAGAAGTCCGCCAGTTAACGGATGAAATGGTTGGTCTGGCAAATCGCAAGGATGGCAGCGGTGAATACCTGTTTGCAGGTACGCGTACACGCATTAAACCCTTTGAGGCTGATAATGCGGGTGGCTTTGTCTATCAGGGTGATCAGGGGCAGCGTCAGGTGAGGGTGGCACCAGATAGACTGATTGCTGCTGGCAATACCGGTTTCGAAGTCTTTATGAAAATCCCGGATGGCGATGGGGGTTATAACTCCGCCTTCAGTACTTTGTATCAACTGGCTACAGATCTGGAGGCAGATACACCGAACCAGGATGCATTGGGGAAAGTAGGTCTTGTGATTGACCATTTTCTGACCCAGCGTTCTGATGTGGGTGCTCGACAAAATGCACTTGATAGTCAGGAAAGAACCAATGATGTGCTGGTTCTGCAGCTACGACAGACGCGCTCAGACATTGAAGATGTGGATATTGTTGAGGCTGCAGCCAGACTAAGCCAGCAAACATTGTCATTCCAGGCGGCTCAACAGGCATTTGTGCGTGTACAGGGACTAAGCCTGTTTAATTTTTTATAGAGCGTCAATTAAATACCGGAACGGAGATTGCATACACCCCTGTAGATAAACTGAAACCGGGTTGAATATGCAAATCTATCTGAATCTTGAAGGCACTGTACTGGATGTGTCTGATCGTTACTATGCCGTATATCGTGATCTTCTTGAACAGGCAGGGTATTTACCTTTCGATAAAAATACCTACTGGTCCCTGGTGCGTGTCGGTGTCGATGAATCAGTCATCATTGAACGCACCTGTGACAGTGACTATATCGACGATTATCGCTACGATCGTGCGCGTCTGATTGAAGATCCAGCCTACTTGATGCTGGATAACCTGCAGCCAGATACCCTTGAAAAATTTCGTGCCTGGCAACATCATCACTCACTGGTGTTGACAACGTTTCGTAAGAACTACACAGCACTGATGGCACAAATGGAAATGCTTGGCCTGCGTGACTACCTTTCAGATATATTGGTTGCAGGAGCTGGCGGCGATGGTTGGGAAATTAAGAAACAACGCATTCAGGAATCACTGGAAAGTTCAGCTAATGCTTTTGTGATCGCTGATAATGAATGCGATATCCTCGCAGCTCATGCTCTGGAAATACCCAGCATAGCTATTTGTGCAGGTAGACGTACTCGCTCCACTCTCAAACAACTGGCACCAGACCTGATTGTCAAAAAACTCGAGGATCTTTCTTTAGAAGACTGGCCAGCATTGTTTGGACAGGAAGCACTGAGGCAGGAACTGTATCGTATGAATACAGGTATGCCGACTAATCATATTTGAGGCAAGTATACTATTGCTGCAGTTTTTAAAAAAATCTTTTAATGTACTATAATTCTAGAAGTCCTAGTTGACGGTTACAGGCTATTCAACTGCAATGCCTGGGATGTGATTGTGTTTCAAGTCAAGATACTCAATTGCAACATAGGAGGTAAGCATGGCCAACGAAGAAAAAATCACGCCAGAAGAAAAGGTTGCCTGCGAAATCTGCCTGAAAGAAGTGCCGGTTTCAGATGCAAAGAATGAAGAAGTGTCCGATTACATCATCCATTTTTGTGGGCTTGAGTGCTATGCAACCTGGGTTGACAAGGATAAAAAATAAGTCATCGGAGAATAAATAGGGAAAATGAGAGTCAAAATAAGAATAACGACGATACTGTTTGGTACCATGTCAGTGATTGGTGGTGGTAAATTCTCAAATGGGATAAAGAGTGCAGCATTTGGTATATGATGGGGCTACAACAAAAAAGGGACGGCCTATCAGACCATCCCTGGATTTACTGAGCTAGTGAAATTATTTCTTACCGCCCATAAGCATACCGGCAAGACCGCTCAATATGCCGCCGCCAGCTAGCCCACCACCGATATTTCCAAGGATATTACCCATATCCATGCCACCAGCAGGATCACCTCCCGTCGCGCCACCAATAAGACCGCCAAGCATTGGGCCAAGCGCAGCACCACCGCCAAGACCGCCTAGCGCACCTGAAATTAGCTTGGGCAACAAGCCCATTGCAGCGCTTTTAACTATACTGCTCACAAAACCACCACCAGCCATACCAGATATAGCTTGAATAATTAGTGGAATAATTGTTTCCATAATAAACTCCCAATATATGTTTTATATTTTCTAAGGATGAATTAACAACGGCTATAGTCTAGCGCAAACACCTAGCTATCGGCAATCACTATAAATATGGTGAAACATAGCGATCAGAAATTAGCCAGGCAACGTTGAGTGAAACAGCTGAAAACTTTCATCTTGGCCATTGTACAAAGTGGAATTGAGGGATTTGCAAGATATTAAGTGGCAAACTTCAGCAACTTCTTAATAACGAGGGTGATTTAACCAGGCTTATGACATTGATGAATCGCTTATTCATATCTGGATACGTTTGATGAACTGGCAAAAAGCAATGCCGGAACGGTATTTCGGGCGATGGAGTTCGAATGAAAAGGAATGTCTGGCAGCCGCGATGTTGCTAGCCAGGCCGAATCAGGCGATATAAGTTTTTCGTGCTGAGGGCATTATCATGAGCATCGGTAGCTCGTTTGATTGCCCGATAGGCTCTATCATTATCATGCAGTAAATAATGCAATGCTGCAATCATAAAGGCTGCATCCGATTGATAGCCGGCAGTATCCAGGCGCTGCTCATATTTCTTAATCAGCCTGTGCATGCGTGATTTGAGTGAATGCTTGAAATCAATATAGTGCAGCGACTCCGGATCAACCCTGAAGGCGCGGCGCATTGCCCACGTGGCTTTATTCAGATTACCAAGCATCGCCATTGATAATGCATAACCTACCTTGAAGGCACCATCTTTCTGATTTCGTTGAGCTTGTTTTGAGAAGATGTTAAGTGCTTTGCGGGGTTTGTTTTTAGCTAACAAACGCCAGCCAGCATCCTCTGGCGAATATTTATCTGATGCAGTGTCGCCATAATTACGATCAGAAAAGCGTGGCGAATATGAGTAGCTATAGCTTAGCAGGCTGTTGAAAAAGTCCCGCAAGCTCACTGGGTTTAGTAGAATACATTTTTCGATACATGAATCAGGTTAATCCTCCTATGCGCGGTGCAGACGTTTTCCAGGAACATCTTTTTTCAACG
>JAZGGH010000116.1:0-16054 GCA_036480335.1 Gammaproteobacteria bacterium
GTAGTAGAGGTTTCCGTAACAAGAAACGATTTGCCAATGCTATCTATTTTCACCTTGGAGGACTTAAACTCTATCCTGAGGGTATAAGATGAAATCTACCCACTCGATTTGGGGAAGAGCCAAAAAATGTATACGCCATCCTTTTTGGTATTGCTGATGGACTTGATCTTGGAGACAACGTGCGCGGTTATCTTGCCGTTGCCACATTGCATGAAATGGCCGAGATAATGCGGCAAAAGAATGGCCATCCGGAAACCCCCTACACACTCGCCGGTCTGGGCGACCTGGTGACAACTGCCACCAGCAAGGACTCGCATCACCATGAGCTTGGCAGGCAGATTGCACGTCAACAACGAGATAATCTTCATGGCGAAGGAATCAACACGCTGCAAACCCTGCGGGACAGGAACTTGCTGGCCATTGATCAACACCCCCTGCTGCACTGTGCCGAGCAAATCATGCTGGACAATGCTAATCCTGAACGTCTGTTATCTTGCCTGTAGATCCTGAAGAATTTTTAGCAGCAGAGTACGGTTTTTCTGCAGGGAAAAATTCTGATTATGACCTCCCACCGTTTTTAGCAAATATTTGGGTTGTAATGCCGTCTGATACAAAGCCGTTGCATGGTAAGAAGGAATCATCTCATCCTCATCACTATGGAGCACATAGAGTGGTACAGGCGAAATATCTGCAACCATTTCCAATGGGCGATAGTGATTGCTGATTAAAAAAGATAACGGCCAGCGTAGAAAATTTGTTAACCAGTGCTGAGATAACACATCTCTTGTAATCTGACGATAATCACTGAATGCATTGGCTGTAATCAATGCGGTTATTTTTTGTTTATCTGCAAGCCCAGCAGTTGCGGGAATGGAAATACTTCCACCCAGGCTATGCCCAAGCACAATCAACTTTGTCTTCGAAGACTGGCTTCTATCAATTGCATATTCAAGCATGGATCGAGCATCGTTTACAACACCATCTATATCAGGAATACCACTGGATTGACCATAGCCCCGATAATCAAAAAGATAGACTTCATAACCCTGCGCAGGCAACCAGTATACTGAACCAACATGAGTGGTAATGTTTTCACCATTTCCATGCAGAAACAGAACTGTCCCCTTTAATGATTTTTGTGCAGGCAAATGCCAGCCATGTAATCGAATTCCCTGACCACTATTGATATATAGGTCATTAACATCAATACCCTGTTCTTCAGGTTTAAATATTGCCTGCCGGACAGGCTGAAAGAGAACATTTGTGCAGCCGCCAAGCATGAAAAACAAACATGTGAGCAATACAAGTTTCATTTTGACAATCATTCAAAATACCAATGAAACATGACCTCAAACTGATTGTATTTATCACCCCGTTCCTGTCGCGATTCCAGTGTATAGCGGATAGCTCTTTGATGACCAAGTGGAAAGCTCTGCCTCCACTTTGCAGCATAAAATGTATCCGTTTCTCCCAGAGAAAAACGCAAACTGCTGACAGATAAATCTGCGCTGGAATGCTTAAAAAAGAAAAGCAGACCCGCATGTCCACCCGTACCGAGCGTAAAGTTGTCTTCAAATCGCCTGGCAATTTTAAGCTGTCCCTTTACCAGAAAATAAGCCAGATGTTTGTCAAACAACCTGTAACTAACGCCAGAACCACCATTAATTTGCAACCCATTGGTCTCTCCCTGGCCTGTATGCATACGCTCAAAACCGGTATCCACACCCCATGAAATGGGTTTAAAGAATCGAGTACGGGGTGTCAGGGAGAGGATATCTATCAGGGTTAAACGATCCAGTCTGAAATGTCTATCCTTGAGAAAATATCGTCCACGAAAATCAAGGAAATTGATTTGTGATCCTGGAGAATAACCTGGCAAGGGATCCAGAATATCATGGTATGCTGGCCTGAACCGGAAAGATAGATACGCATCATCATCCAGACTACCAGCCCCGGTTGAAAACCGAGTCGTTTCATGTCCCTCTTCAGGCTGCACATCGGGGCGAATCAAATCAGGCCAAACATCCCCAGCAGGTAATTTACTTCTTGCTACCAATAACTGATAATTATCTGACGCCCTCGCATCACGTTTTGATGCAACTTGTAATGCACGATAACGCGCATAATCATACGAAAGTTCAAGCAGGCGTGATTGTTCTTTTTCAGGATAAGAAATTATTGCTTCTCTCGACTGAGAGCCTGTAGCTAAACCATAAACAAGATCCAACGAAACATCACCTAACAAGCCAAGACGTTGATCAATTTTACTCGTTGTCGATACTCTGTATGCAGGCCTTCCAGTTAAGCCTGCATCAACAACCTTTCTTACGGTATCTGAAGGAATAGCCTTAACTGAAAACCCATCCGTTAACTGCAAACCCGGCCTTGCAGTTTCCAACAGGGAAAGCACATGATATGAGCAATTTTCTGTCAAAAAATAATAATCAAATTGTACTTTTCTGACTTCCCAGGCATGGCGAAGCAACTGATTTATTTCTGACTGTTCCAGCTTAAGCGGATATTCCCAGATATCACGATTTTCAAGATCACTATACTGTTTTATTTTTTCATAATAAGGGACAATTGAAAACCTTCCCGGGTAGCCTCCGAACAGTCCTTTATAAACATAGGATAGTCCACCATCACTGGCACTGGAATCAGCAGCATAATTCAACGCATAAGCTGCAAGCGGCGCATTGTTTCTGTGGTCTGATGGGGTGATTCGCAACAATGTATGCCCAAACATTGATGAGGGCCCATTCATATATGCTGCAGGGAAAATCAGTGTTAATTGACTGGCATTTATGGTCTGTTTCCATTCCTCAAGCTCCCCGCATCGTTGCTCAGGCAAACGTAAAATATCAAAACCAAGTGCTTCCTTGAGCCAGTGATAACGAGCCGGAAATCGACATTGCGGATGATCATCACCTTTTTTTTTCGAAAAAAAGGCCCGCAGTGTTGCATCCAGTTCATGACGAGGAGAAATTTTCCCCTGAGGGTCATTAAAAAAAGCAGGGTCATCAGCCTGGCTGACAAGGGTTTTTTTGAACAAACCTGATTGTTTATAATGTCCGAGTGAATACCAATAAGCATCAGTATCCAGGTGACGAGCATGCGCTTTGGCAATTAATTCATTCGCATAGACGTACGGAGAACCTGAAACTGAATTTGCTTCAACACTGGCGCACAGCAGTAAGAAACAAAATATCAGGCTTCTAGAAAACGGTGGAGTCATATTTATGGAAGATCTGATTTCGGAATGCCGCTCAACAGAAAGATCGATGTATCATTTGGTACGACAAAGCGGACTTTAATACAACGACCTCATACCCAAAGCTGGATATGGGTCGAATGCAATGAAATATTAACTCGCGTATTTAGCCAGTGTACTGTCCTGTTTCATCATAGTATTAACGGCAGTCATCACATCAATACTGGTTACATTAGCCCGACTAAAGATTTGGGAAAAATTAGCCTGTGTCAAACTGACAAACTGCTGCTGATCCTGCTGACTAATTCCCATCAGGTTAGCCAGTGTCAATACAGATTCTCCCTGACCGGCAGACATATCGCGTGCAACTTTTTCCATATTCTGATCAAGGAAATCATTCGCGGCAACAGTAAGAGGTGCGCTTGAATCACAGCCTGCTGTACCAGAAGTCATACCAAATAATTGATTCGCAAGAAAACCATTGGTTGTCCCTGCCAGTATATGCGGGCCAAGACCACTTTTTCCTTCAAATAACTGGGTTCCCCAACCACAACCAGGGCCTGTTTCAGCAAGAGCCGCAAGTGGCGTTGTCAGTAGTGCGATAGCCAGTAAGGTTTTTTTCATGTATTACTCCTTATATAATTAAGAATATACGGGTATCGCTATTAATAGCGATACCCGTATGACACCTTGATCAATCGCGCAAGCATAGTGATTGAATCCAAGTTTTGTTAATGTAATGGCATTTGTTTCAATTGTCCATTATATAATCTAACGAAACCAAAGGACACAATTCGGAACAGCAAAAAATGTACTTCCTGATGCCTGTTGAACTTATTCTGCTACTACTTCTGTTGATTGCAAATGGTGCGCCCGTTATCACGCGAGTTTTGTTGCATGACTGGATGAACTTTCCGCTTGATGGCGGCTATCGATTCTTCGATCAACAACCCCTGTTTGGCTCATCAAAAACCGTCAGAGGTATCCTTGCTGCGATCATTGCTACTGCGGTGGCAGCGACTCTGATGGGACTATCCATTTCCCAGGGTGCACTGATTGGCGCAATGGCAATGCTGGGCGATCTGTTTTCGAGTTTCTGTAAACGACGTATGAAGTTCGCCCCTAGCAGTATGGCACTGGGTCTTGATCAGATACCAGAAAGCCTGTTTCCTTTGCTGGCAGTAAAAACCATTTTTGGTCTTGGCTGGAACAGCATTGCTATGCTGGTTATCGCCTTCATTATTCTGGAACTATTACTCTCACAATTGTTATTTCGGCTGAATATTCGCCGTAGACCGTATTAATCTATCTTTTTATTTGCCCGCTTACGCAAAGTATGCAGAGTAATTTCCGGCGGACAATTCAACCGAGCTGGAATGATCGAGGTACCCGCCCCCGCCGAGGTATAACCCAGCATGGTATGATAATTCCAGGCACCTGAACCCATATAACGCGGGCATTTTGCATCCAGCGTTAACGGATAGCCACCTGGCAGACAAACCTGGCCGCCATGCGTATGTCCACAAAACATCAGCCTGAAACCAGCATGGGCTGCCTGGCGATACACTTCCGGCGTATGTGACAACAGAATAGAAACGATCCCCTGCTCAACACCCTCTGCTGCCTTTTCAATATTATCAACACGGTAGTAATGTGCATCATCAATGCCCGCAAGGTAAAGGCTGGCATTATCACGCTTCAATGTCACTGATTCGTTGAGCAACATGCGGATACCCGCATCTTCCAGAGCAGGTAGCATGCGCACACTGTCATGATTACCCAGAACGGCATAGACGGGTTGCCTGAGATGCACACCTAATTGCTGCATGCCCTGCACCGCATTGTCAATTGAGCCATGGGTCTGGGCACGATAATCTCCAGTCAACACACATAGATCATACTTGAGTGGTCGAATGGTTTCGATCAGGGCGTGCAATGCCTGCGGATACATATCCACATGCAAATCGCTCATGTGCAGGATGGTGTAACCTTCAAACACCGATGGCAGCTCGGGCAGTGTTACCGTATTTTTGCGAACATGGATAGCCAGCGTATTGCGACGACTGCGGTTGTATAATCCGGTAATGCGTAACCCTGCATTCAAAATAGTCTGCAGTGACAGCCAGTTTTCAGGGTGAAAAAAGTTGATCCCGTTTCTGAATACTCTGGGCTTCATTTCAGCTTCGATACCGAGCCGCTGCCGAGCATGCAGCTTGCCAAGCCGCTGTTCGAGAATAGATTCTATGGACGGTGACATGTCAGTGGCAACTAATGCAGCAACCTCGTGGTATCAACCGGCGTTTTTTCAGATATCTGTTTTGTATAAGCGATCTCAGTATCAATCTCGGCCTGCCATTCGGGTACCAGCTGTTTTAACAGATGCACCAGCATACGGCTGTCATAACCGTTCGATGCTATCTCCATATTTCCCAGCACTTCAATCAGTTGCTGCCAGTCAACCTGGCGATAATCTGCCAGCAAGACACTCTGATGGTTTGTTTGCCGCAGTGCTTCATCCTGATGAAACAGTTCCTCGTGTAATTTCTCTCCAGGTCTGAGGCCAGTATAAACGATATCAATATCTTCTCCAGGAATCTTGCCCGACAAGCGTATTAATTGCTCAGCGAGATAGACAATGGATACCGGTTGCCCCATATCCAGCACATAAATTTCACCACCCTCTCCCATACTAGCGGCCTGCAGAATCAACTGACAGGCTTCCGGTATCGTCATAAAATAACGGGTGATGTCAGGATGTGTCACCGTCACCGGGCCACCTTCAGCTATCTGCCGCTTGAACAACGGCACTACACTGCCATTGGAATCCAGCACATTACCAAAACGCACGGTAATAAAGCGTGTTGTGGACTGCTGGTTCAGGTTCTGACAATATATCTCACCCACTCGCTTGGTTGCACCCATAGTATTGCCTGGGTTGACTGCCTTGTCTGTTGAAATCAGTACAAAGATTTCAACATCTGCTGCATGCGCTGCCGCAGCCATGATCCATGTTCCCAATACATTATTCCTGACCGCTTCGCGTGTCTGGTGCTCCAGCATAGGCACATGCTTGTAGGCTGCTGCATGAAAAACGATCTGCGGCTGATGCGTCTGCATAATGTGCTGTACAACAAACCGATCAGTAATATCGCCCAGATGCGGGAACAGGTTCAACTCTGGAAAATAGCGATGGCATTCCTGTTCAATCACATACAAATTGTGTTCGCTTTGTTCCAGAATAATCAGCTTCTCTGGCTTGAGCCGTGCAATTTCCCGTACCAGACCGGAACCGATAGAGCCACCACCACCTGTGATCAGTACACATTTATGCTCAATACCCTGACGAATGCTATCCCAGTCAAGCCTGGCCGATTCGCGTCCAAGCAGATCATCAATGGATACCTCGCGCAACGCCTGAGTGGTCACCCGCCCCGCCATCAGATCATCAAGACAGGGTAAGGTGCGAAAAGGCACACTGGTCTGCTCACAGTATTCGACAATACGTTGCATCTGTTTCGATGTTGAAGAGGGTACCGCTATCAACAAAAGATCAATATCCAGCCGGTCAACCAGTGAAGGTAACTGTTCGGGGCGGCCTAGTACGCGCACGCCCTGGATTTCCTGGCCCTGCTTTTCCCTTTTGTCGTCAACAAAACCCACAGGGGTAAATGCCTGGGAACGGTCGCGGTACAAGTCGCGCACCAGCATTTCACCCGCCTGTCCAGCACCGATAATCAATACGCGCTGGCTATTCCCCTGATAGAGCTTACGATCTTTAATGAGACGATAAATAAACCGTGGCGCACTCAAACCAATAACCAACAGGATAATATACATTGGGAAGACAGAGCGCGGCACATTTTCAAGGCGCACCAGCAGGAATACAATAGCGGCCGAAATCAGAGCACCAATGGCAACTGCCTTGATGATTCTGACCAGGTCTGGCAATGATGCGAATCGCCAGACACCACGATACAGGCCAAGATAAACAAACGCGCTCGCCTGGATCGCCATGATCATCGGCAACCAGACCAGTGCAGATTCAAGAAATATCTGAGGAATACTGCCGAGGTTAAAACGCAGAGAGAACGCCAGTAACCAGGCCACTGGAACCATCAGCAAATCATGGAAAAATGCAGCTAACGGTGTTCGAAAATTAACCGGTAATTTCATCTTTCTTCGTACTTACCCATATTATTAATGCCCCATAAGTCAGTGCCCAGAGAGCGACAATAGCTTGTTGCATACCTGCTCCAGCACTGACTGCAATCACTGCGCTGACAGCCGCAAGTAACATCAGAACATATTCCGCCCGCACTGTGCGCCGATGCCCCCAGCCAGAAAGCACCAGACGTTGATAACAATGACTTCGGTGCGCTTCCCAGATACGTTCTCGCCGCCACAAACGTCTGAGCAGAGTAAATGTTGCATCAACCACAAACGGCGAGAATACCAGAATGCCAACCCAGATAGGAAACAAATCGATGGATTCTGCGACGAGTGTCTGCATCCCTGCCAGTAAACCCAGAATAGACGAACCACTATCTCCCATAAAGAGCTTCGCTGGCGGCAGGTTATAGCGCAGAAAACCGGCTGCAGCGCAGGCAATACAGAAGTTCACCATTATAAAAGCCGGATTTTGTCCCACCCAGCCGAGAATGGCATAGGTTGAAAAACCGATCACCGCCATACCCGCCGCAAAGCCATCCATACCATCCATGAAGTTGTACAGATTGATGAACCAGAGGAGAAAAAGAAAAGTGACTATCAGGGAAACGGGCGGTGGCAGAGAAAACTCAAAGCCGGGAAGCTGCAATGCAGTTGGGGCAATAGCCATTTTCAGAACAATCAGGACAACAAGCATTTGCACTAGCAGTCGTAGCCCGGTGGGTAGTGACCACAGATCATCAAGAAAAGCGATAGCAGCTATCAGTAACAGCGACGTCAACAGCAAACTGACATGCGGGAGCGGTATAAAAAAACGGTGTATCACAATAAAGCCAATCAGAATACTGGCGATAATCGCCAGCCCACCGGTTCGCGGCATGGTGCCACTATGCAGAGAACGATGACCCGCCTGATCCTGTATGCCAAGAACCGCAGCATAACGCAGCAGCAGTGCAGTCAGGAATAAAGACAGCAGGAAAACCAGCAGGTAAAGGCCAGCCGATGATACCTGCCAGTCATCTACAAATCCCTCCACCTACAAATCACAACTCAGGCGATCGACACGCTGTAAACCGCGCGGCAGTTTCAGGCCACGCCGCCCGCGCTCACCGACATAAACTTCAAGATCAGCCGGTTTCAATTTCAGTTTTCGCTTACCTGAATAAACCATCATGGCCGCATCGGCTGCAAGGCTGGTAATCGCCATCATAAAATCTTCCCGGTCTGCAAATTTACGGCTGTTGACGCCATATATCTTGATGCCCTTGCCACGCGCAAGCACCGGCACGCTGCTTGCTTCAAGCACCAGTAACTGTCCCTGGCTGCTAACGGCTGCAATTTTATCCTTGTCCGGATCAAACACCCTGCTGGGCGGTAACACATTGGCGCCTTTGGGTACTTTAATCACTGCTTTACCCGATTTTGTTTTTGATAACAGACTATCAAAGCGAGCAATAAAGCCATAACCGGAATCTGTCGCCAGCAGGAAGTGGCTATCAGCTTCACCGGTCAGCAAGCCAATAAACCTGGCGCCATCCGGTGGATTGACCCGACCGCTCAACGGCTCACCCTGCCCCCTCGCCGAAGGCAGGGTATGTGCTGGCAGGGAATAACAGCGTCCAGTTGTATCCAGAAACACCACCGTCTGATTACTGCGTACCCGCGCCGATGCCAGGTAGGCATCACCAGCCTTGTAATTCAGGTCTTGCGGATTCATTTCGTGCCCTTTGGCGGCCCGTATCCAGCCCTGCTCGGATAGTACAACAGTGATCGGTTCACTGGGAATCAGTGCCGATTCATCCAGCGCCTGGGCTGGTGTGCGCTCAATCAGAATAGAACGCCGCTCATCACCAAACTGTTTTGCATCAGCGGTAATTTCTTTCTTGATCAGGGTACGTAAACGCCGGGTCGAACCCAGTAATTTTTGCAAGTGGTCTCTTTCTGTTGCCAGCTCTTCCTGCTCACCCTGTATCTTGAATTCTTCGAGTCGAGCCAGATGCCGAAGTTTCAGGTTTAAAATTGCCTCAGCCTGAATTTCAGAAAGCTTGAAACGCTTCATCAATACCGGCCTGGGTTCATCTTCTGTACGGATGATATGAATGATTTCATCAATGTTCAGGTAGGCAATCAGTAAACCATCAAGAATGTGCAGCCGATCCAGTATCTTGTCGAGACGGTATTGCAGGCGTCGTGTCACGGTTGTTTCTCTGAATACCAGCCATTCCTTTAACAGCATCAGCAGGTTTTTTACCTGCGGCAGGCCATCAAGGCCAATGACATTCATATTGATACGGTAGCTGCGTTCCAGATCGGTAGTCGCAAACAGGTGCTGCATCAACATTTCTATATCGATCCGGTTGGAACGCGGTATAATAATCAAACGTGTTGGATTTTCATGGTCTGATTCATCGCGCAAATCCGCTACCATTGGCAGCTTCTTATTCGTCATTTGTAATGCGATCTGCTCCAGCACGCGCGCGCCCGAAACCTGATAAGGTAATTCAGTTACAACAATATCTGAACCTTCCATTTCAAAGCGGCCGCGCACCCGGACACTGCCATTACCGCGTTTATAAGATTCTATGAGTTCTGCACGCGGGGTGATGATTTCACCACCGGTTGGATAATCCGGCCCCAGTATATGTTCACAAAGATTTTCTACCGTTGATTTCGGTTTTTCCAGTAAATGAATCGCAGCACTGGCAACTTCATGAATATTATGTGGTGGCAGATCAGTCGCCATGCCTACAGCAATACCGCTAGCACCGTTCAGTAGTATCGCTGGTAAACGTGCGGGCAGTATTACGGGTTCTTCAAGTGTTCCATCAAAATTCTGTTTCCAGTCAACGGTTCCATCACCGAGTTCGGATAGCAGTGTGTCTGCAAAGGGCGTGAGTTTTGCTTCGGTATAACGCATCGCAGCATAGGATTTTGGATCATCCGGTGAACCCCAGTTACCCTGCCCGTCGACCAGTGGATAGCGAAACGAAAAAGGTTGCGCCATGTGTACCATGGCGTCATAGCAGGCACTGTCGCCGTGTGGATGAAATTTACCAAGAACATCACCAATAGTACGTGCCGATTTTTTGTATTTTGCTCGCGCCGATAATCCCAGCTCGGACATGGCATAAATAATGCGCCGCTGTACCGGCTTCAGCCCATCACCGATATGTGGCAATGCCCGATCCAGAATGACATACATAGCGTAGTCCAGATAGGCTCGCTCGGTATACTCACTCAGTGGCAGACTTTCTGTCTCGTCTACAGTTGTATCGTCACTCATGACACCCTCTATTTATAAATGCAGTATTTACAAAAGTTGTTATACTCACTCGAAAGATAATTATGGCTCGAAAGATGATTATGGCCAGAAAAAACGGTATTGGTCAGTCACATCCATGATCTCACCACAGCCGACCAGTTGGGCAATATAGACTTCCAGTTTATCAGCATAGCCTGCCGATTGTTGCCGCAAATCAGCTTGCAATTGTTCGAACACCTTGTCAGTAACATGTGCTGTCGAAGTCGCCACCAGACGTAGAATGCGGCATTTACCCTTATCCTTCTCCCAGTCTGTCATACTCTGCAAATTCTGGAAGCCTTGCGAACTGTATTCATCGGCAATCATAATATCCAGACTCTGATCAAAAATGGCAACATCAAAACCAAATGGAAGCTCCGCTTCGGCTCCATCCCCTGCTTTACGGCCATGTAGATGTATCGCATCAAACAGGATACGCACAGACTCCGTGGATAACAGGGAACCAGGGTTCAGGCTTTTATTCTTGTCAAACAACCCCATAAGACGCTGCGCAGGAACCGGCACTCCTGTTGCCAGTAACTGCGCACCTTTGATTTTGTGACGACCAATGAAAAAAGCAATCGTATCGGTATTAATAGCCGCCAACGATTCGAACATGCGTGCCTTGATTGAGCTGATCACATCACCTGCATCAACTTTCAGCTTGTTTCTGTTCTTTTCAATCACATCGTCAAAAAAGATATCGAGTGAATCCTCCTCGGTTCCGGTTACACGTTCGAGCATCAACATCGTTGATTCTGTCCTGAGAAAATGCACGACCCGGTAGGGTATATTCATTAGAGATAATGACTGTCTTTTTTCCTGCATGGTTGGAAAACCAATATGAATGAGCATGCCAGCTTCGACATCCAGTTGCTTGTCAACTTTCACGCGCAGACCATGCCATGAAATATCACTGGAAAAACCTTCGAAGCGGGTTTCATCGATCAAAACAGAAACAGCTGTTCGCGCCAGGTAGCGATGCTCGCGGCGACGTTCAACATAGCCAAATCGGATTAACTCAGGCTCACTCATGGCTGCAACCTGTGGCAGGGTTTCAACAATCGTCTCATCAACGATAGAACGGCGTTCCGTTCCAACCCAAACAGCCAGATCAGCCTTTATGCTCTCATTCATTTCCGTTTGCTGGCCCACCCAGCGTCGGGCATACAGTGTCATATCAGTCACATACCCGGTCACTAGCAGCTGCTTCAAATCATCAGCAAGCATCTGCGCATCAGCAGCCGACAGGTCTTGCAGTCGCTGCAGCAGTTTATTGACTCGCCCTTTTGGAACAGTTGCAACAGGAATTTGTTCACAGGAAACTTTAACAACACAGACTTCCGGAAACGTAAATGCATGCTGAACACAGGATAGAAATGCCTCTCGACTGGAAAATTCTGTTTCAGCAGCACTGTGAATACGATGGCTTCTGTCCGATTCACTCCGATGTCGATACATCACAAGCAATAGAGATTTATTTTCCTGCAAAGTCTGCAATCGGCCTGGTAACATGAGTGGGCTGAAGTTGTAACGATCAAGATTGTTAAAGAAAAAACTGGCAAGATATTTGTTATTCTGGCCAAGAGCGACTGAGTGCACTACAGGTTTACCCTGATCATCTCGCATAACGAAAAAGGGAATTCTTGTACTGTTCTGCGCATAGGTTTCTTCAAAATACCAGGATAAAGCCACCTCGTAATTCATGCTACCGGTACTTGATGGTCCGGTGATATCCGGGTAATAACCAAACTTGATAATATCGGCTTCAACGGGTTTATTACTGGCTTTCTTTTCGGCTGATTTTACAGTTGGCTTTGATGCGGTCTTTACCGTTTTTTTCACTACCGGTTTGCTGCCCTTATCAAGCACAGATCTATCCTGCTGGACAACCGCGTTATAAACATCTACGGTAAAAAGACCACGATTGCGTTTTAAGCCTTCCTGAAAAATACCAAACGATTTCTGATCCAGGTAATGCACCCGTTCATTCACCATAAAACGACTGCATGGCGCGGAAACCTTACCACGCATATCAATACTTTGATAACAGGGTTTGATACGTTTTGTTTTATTAATCCAGTTAAAAAATTGCTCTACATCCGATGCATCAGACACGATATTTCCCAAGTTTGTGTGAAGGACAGCTGTTTATGTGCGTCTATTGAGAGACCCTAAAATAATAAAGGCTTTCTAAAGTGATTATACTGTTGCCAGATTACCCTTTTGTTCCAGCCAGTTCTTACGATCTGCTGCGCGCTTTTTCGCCAGCAGCAAATCCAGCATTTCATAGCCTCTGGTCTTGCTATCCACCGTCAATCTGACCAGACGCCGTGTATCAGGGGCGATAGTTGTTTCACGCAATTGCGCCGGGTTCATTTCCCCTAGCCCCTTGAAACGTTGCACATTAACCTTACCCCTGATTTTTTCTGCCGCTATCTGATCAAGCACAGCCTGTCGCTCCGCATTATCCAGCGCATAGAATACTCGCTTGCCCACATCAATACGGTAAAGCGGCGGCATCGCCACATAGATATGCCCCGCCTCTACCAGTGGCAGGAAATGCCGCATAAACAGCGCGCAAAGCAGTGTGGCAATATGTGCGCCATCAGAATCGGCATCAGCCAGAATACAGATTTTCCCATAACGCAGTTTGCTCAGATCTGCTACACCCGGTTCCACACCGATAGCAAGAACAACATCATGCACCGCCTGCGATGCGAGCACGTCAACCGTATCAACTTCCCAGGTATTCAGAATCTTGCCTCGCAACGGCATGATTGCCTGAAACATTCTGTCACGGGCCTGTTTTGCAGAACCACCTGCAGAATCTCCTTCGACCAGAAACAATTCGCTCTGGGCAATGTCCGTTATAGTACAGTCAGCGAGCTTACCGGGTAATGCAGGTCCGCTGGTGATTTTTTTGCGCACGACTTTTTTACTGGCTCGCTGGCGTCTCTGCGCCTGTTCGATAGCAAGCTGGGCAATTCGCTCACCAATCTCTGTATGCTGGTTTAACCAGAGGCCAAAGGCATCCCTGACCACACCCGCCACAAATACCGCACATTCGCGCGATGACAAGCGTTCCTTGGTCTGTCCGGAAAACTGCGGATCAGCCAATTTCACCGAAAGGATATAGGCACAGCGTTCCCAGACATCATCTGGCGTAATCCGTACACCGCGCGGCAACAGATTACGAAAATCACAGAACTCACGAATCGCTTCGGTGAGACCGGTACGCAAACCATTTACATGGGTTCCTCCCTGCGCAGTCGGTATCAAATTGACATAACTTTCTGTGACTAAATCACCTTCTTCCGGCAACCACACCAGCGCCCATTCGGCAGCTTCATTCTTACTCTTGAAGTCTCCCACAAAAGGCGTTTCAGGTAATATCAGAACATCACCAAGAGCGCTCGTCAGATAATCCTGCAAGCCTTCTTCATAAAGCCAGACATCTTTCTGGCCGGTCTTTTCATCGCTAAGCTGCACCTGCAAACCTGGGCATAACACCGCTTTAGCCTGTAACACATGTCTTAATTTCGGCAGCGAAAATTTCCCGGAATCAAAATAACTGGCATCCGGCCAGAAACGCAAAGTGGTACCCGTATTCTGTTTGCCTACCTTGCCCACTTCATCAAGGCCAGAGACTTTTTCACCACTTTTGAAAGACAGGTTGTATTCGATACCATTACGCCGCACCCAGACTTCCAGGTTCTTCGACAGGGCATTAACAACAGACACGCCAACGCCGTGCAAGCCGCCTGAAAACTGATAATTATCATTGGAGAATTTACCCCCCGAATGCAGGCGAGTTAGAATCACTTCAACGCCGGAAACACCTTCATCAGGGTGCAGATCAACCGGCATGCCTCGGCCGTTATCCTTAACCTGTATTGAACCATCTTTGAAATGCGTCACTTCAATACGACTGGCATACCCTGCCATCGCTTCATCAATACTGTTATCAATGACTTCCTGAGCCAGGTGATTGGGTCGAGTTGTATCTGTATACATGCCGGGACGCTTGCGTACCGGATCCAGCCCGCTTAATACCTCGATTGCTGAAGCGTTATAGCTTTTCGACATAATGTTCCTAACCTGACAACTTGATTTAAGCCCGCTATTCTACCGCAAATGCTCTCCCAAACAGCAAAAAACCGGTCAAACGACCGGCTTTCTGCTTATCTCTATGTTTACTGGTTATCTCAGGCATTCACAGTTATGCGTTTTGCCTGCGGTTTTTCCCGTTTGGGTATTGTGACAGTTAATACGCCATGCTCGGATTTGGCACTGACCGTTTCTGAATCGACACTGTCTGGCAATGTAAATTTTCGCGAAAAGACTCCGTATGAACGTTCAATGCGCTTATACGCATCGCATTCATCTGTATCATACGAGTCGCGTTTACCCGATAAAGTCAGCACATTTTTTTCCAGACTCAGTTCGATATCTGCCGGATCTACACCAGGAATATCTGCATAGATAATATAACTGCTGTCTGTTTCCTGGATATCCACACGGGGTGACCAGCTCTGATTTTCCTGATTCACATCTTCTCGCAGACTATTCCCGCCAAAAAGATGTCTACCAGCCTGCTCAAATTGATCAAATAACTGCCAGGGTTGATAAAGCGCCTGTGTCATAAGCTTCTCCAAATTACTCAGGAAGCAGTAGTACTTCCCTTCTGCAAGCTGATATGGGGACAGAAAGAACAGTTTTCAAGTATTTAAGCGCAATTCCTTGCAATACAGGGTCAATGACGACTATTTAATTAGAGGTGTCCTAAAGATAGTATGATGCTATAATGATTTAGCTGGACAGCATTTAAAGGGGTTTTATGCTTTGAATGTAATAAAAATAACGATCCAGTACTAAAAATTTTTACCAAAAACAAGATCAAGCTTAATGAGCTGTGCTCAAGTATTGATCGCAAGGGACAATAATGAATAAGCACTCTATATATAAATCCTTTCTTTCCGTCATTTTTATCTATTGTGCTGTTCATGGTTCTATGGCTAACGCCGCAGATGCCTGCGGTGTACCTGCCTGGGATAAAACTATCGATAACGGTCTGCTGCTCTGGAAGGACTGTACCACTGGTATCTGGCAGGGGCGTGTCAGTACCGATCCGGTGACCAAATCCATTCGCCTGAATGCCACACTCGATTCCGATGCCGGCTTTACTTCCATTAACGCTATCAGCATCGAAAACAGTGATACTTTCGATACCTCCGACCCCAATCAATTAAGGGCACCTCTATAAATTAACAATTTTTTGATCCTGCCAGAGGTTTTGAATTGCTGTCTGGAAAAGTATCAGAAAACCGGCTTACGATGCCTGTTGATATGCCGTTTCCTGCCTTTTCTGTTCA
>JAZGGH010000117.1:0-28059 GCA_036480335.1 Gammaproteobacteria bacterium
GTAGTAGAGGTTTCCGTAACAAGAAACGATTTGCCAATGCTATCTATTTTCACCTTGGAGGACTTAAACTCTATCCTGAGGGTATAAGATGAAATCTACCCACTCGATTTGGGGAAGAGCCAAAAAAACAATATGCTACTACCCGTGAACGTATAGGTGAAATAGAAGAAAAGGCGTTAAAGAAATTAAGAAACCTGGGGGATGATGACCCTAATGCTGCATAATGATATTAAAAATACTCAGGCGCTTGAAGGCCATGATGGAAACCGCTCGGAATATCGATGAATCCATTCTTGTGCAGCTTCATCGCTGGACAGGAGGCGACCATTTCTTGCTGCAGAGATTTTATAGCGTTCGATATAACAGATCTGCTCAACCATTCGCAGACGATAACTTTCTTCTGTATTGAGCAGATTTAAACCTATTTTATAACCGTCATCAGTCTTATGGCACCAGACAACGCAAGCACGAGTTTCAAAAGGCGGGCTAATATCTGGAATACAGATATCCACAATCGTTTCCTTTTCCAGAGCCGTGCTATTCGAACAACAAAGCCCGGTCTGGCTGAAATTGCTGAGTTGTTCTGTATTTAGTGTATTTGTTGGTACAACTTGAAGTCTGATTGATATATCAGATGGATGACGTATATATACTCGCATGTGGCTTGCCTCCTTGTCGTCTATAAATAAAGGAGCAACAGTTGTGCCAAAATCCAGGGTTTATACGAATAATGTATAGGATAGTATTGTGTAAATTAATAAATGCGTTATATATAAGTAAGATACAACAGTGTTTTTAATGCGTGTAAAAATTTTTTCAATGGCTGGTCGTGACAGGTATAGGGACCTAAAGCCTGAGACAAATGGATCTGTTGCAACTTTTGTAGTGTCCTGACGACGCTTGTAATCAAGACAGACTATCAGACGTTTTAACGAGCGTTATTCATTCAGCTATTCATGTCGATTTGATATGGATAGCTTTAGAGTTAAGTCTTTGATTTAAAGCTCAGGAGACGAGTGTCTCATAACTCAAGGTAAAAGCACAATTTAGTTAAGGTATCTTGTTTGATGCCCCGTCATTCTAAATGTCTTGTAGGGTTGCTTGATTCATCCATATTACAGATTCTCAGGATGGATCAAGCTTGCTGACAAATTTTACGCTTCTTACTACCTGAAGCGTAGATTCAAGCTATACTTCAGGGTGATGGCGGTAAAGGCACATCAGCAAACGGTGATGGCGCATTTTTTGGAATATCAGCAGCATTACCCCATTGCTGATAGTTGTCTGTCAGTGTTTCCATAAAAGCGACAATGTCTGCTTCTTCTCTTGCAGTTAATCCAAGATCACCCAGTTCTGATGTGTTCATTGTGTCTGGAAATTCAGGTTCGGGCCAGCAATTCTTTCCAAAGCCTGGGTCGGTAATATCTTTACAGACTCGTGGTTTCGTATCGCGTGTATTGTAAAAATGTACAACTTCAGCAAGTGTTGTAAATGCGCCGTTATGCATATAGGGAGGGGTGAGAGCAATATTTCTCAGACTCATCACCTTGTGTGCGCCGATTAAACTGCCTGAAGGATCTTTTGCCGCAATATCAGCTCTACCACCCAGTCCCTGATTTGGCTCAGGATTGCCCGGAATTGTTTCATTCCTCGGGACGCCCAGGTTATCGTAGGTAAAGTCTGTTAGCAGAGCTGGAAATGGACTGCCATCTGGGGCTGTCGTCATATCAGTCAGGTGACAGGCGGAACATTCGCCCTTGCCATTAAACAGAGCAAAACCACTTAGCTCCTTTTCAGTGAAAGAGGCTTTACCCGCCATGACGAAATCGAATTTTGAATCAAAGCGATTAAATAAACGGCTCTTTTCAAATTCTCCGATGGCTTTGGCCATGGCATCATAGGCAGCAAAAACACCTGGTGGTGGTATCTCACCAGCAGGTGCCAGTTCGTAGGCAGGAATCTGGTCAAGATCGATCTTGTAAATATTTTTGAACATTCTGACATAGCGACTATTGTTTTTCATGCGCGTCACGACAGCCCATTTACTCGGCATAGCCATTTCAACTGGATTGAGTGGCGGTTGAGCAGCCTGTTCTGCTAGAGTATTGACTCTTCCATTCCAGAATTGACCACCGATATAAAGACCTTCATCTGCATTCCAGTGGAAAAACGGGCTGAATGCAGCATAACCAGCACTAGGTGTGTTCAAGGTACCAAATTTTGTTGTATCAGACCCATCAGAAACGGCCGTATTGTTTCTGATGTTATCAGGGTCGGCAAAAGAAGCAGAAGGTTGTCTGACCTTGTCAAATTTTCCCGATGGCAGCTGTTTCCAAACGGTGATGGGGTTAAGTATGTGGCAGGATTGACAGGACTGATTCTTTTTCAGAGATAAGTTCTTGTCCTTATATAATAATCGCCCAAGATTTTGTTCGTGACTGAATAAATTGGCTGCCTGAGAGCAGGAATAACCCAGTATTCCGAATAGTGCTACTGCCAATTTCAGGTGACCGCGTGAAAATAGTTTGTTTTTTTGCATAATGCCACTCCGTATATAGTTTTATATTTATTGGTTTGACTAAATAGTCCTTACGATTCGAGCTCCAGTTCTGAAACAGAAGCGGATACGATCTGAAATTCGTGTCCGAAATTCGATTATTGTGTGTTCTGTAAAGTAGACAGTATACGTATTGCTAATGCTAATGATTCTTATTATTAATATACTTGTCTTTGAGTCCATCGGATGTCAAATGATTTCATACCTCTTAATCCTACCGCCCAAATATTGGTACATACTAAAATTCAATCCAAACGATTGCCGCCACAACTCGCAATCATAAGGTGTTTTCATATCAGTAAACGTCAATGCACCACAACCTGAAACAAAACTTGGGCATCCAGATCATCTTCAATACTGTTAAACAGCTCCGCCACTTTTCTTCGGCAGAGGGGAGCGTTGATATTCGGTGAACGAGAAAGTTATATTACCGATACTGACGCAAATACCACCATTCAAACAAGCGCTTCATCCAGTGCAGCGGTTTCATGGCGGGTAATACCAAACTGCTGTTTTCTGTGCGTTTTACCAGCATGCCGGCATCCTGGGAATCTACGATACAGATCAGTTCAATCTTGAAAGTGTGTGTGGCAGGTTTGTGTTTCAGTTCGTCGATCAGATTGGCTGTTGCAGCTTCCGCCTGCAGGTCGGCCATATGTGCCTGTTTGGGCATCCAGACAGGGCCGGGGAAACTGCCGGAATCACCGGCAACATACACTTTGTCGAAGCCGGCAATTTTGCAATGCTTGTCTGCCTTGATCAGGCCGCCATCCGAGCGTGGCAGGGGGCTGTTGTCGAACCATTTGTTGCCGGTCATACCTGGCATGAAGAGAATCAGGTCGGCGTCAAATTCAGTGCCTTCTGTTACAACCTTGCTGGCAGAGAATGATTTAATCTTATGCCCAAGCTGCGTTTCGATATCACGCTTTTTCATTTCGCTGAGCAGTCCGGCGACGGCTTTTGGCCCGAGTCGGGCACCAGGTTTTTCTGCCGGGGTGAAAAACACCAGTTTGAATTGATCGCGCCGGCCTTCCTTGCGTAATTGCCGGTCGATACCAAAGAGGAATTCAAACATCGGCCCACCCCGCATGGCGGAAGGTTCTTTGGGATTGCCTGAAAAACCGATGGCAATGGTACCGCCAGTCATGGCTTTCAGGCGGTCGCGGATGGCAATGGCGGCAGGGAGACCTTCGCAGGGGGTGATGGCATGTTCGATGCCCGGCAGTTTTTTGATGAAACGTCCACCGCTGGCGATAATCAGGCCGTCATTGCTAACATCGCCGCTATCGGTCATCACTGTACGCCCATCTTCACTCAGGCCGGTAACGCGCCCTTTGTGGAAAGTGACATTCATGCGTTTGAAGAATTTCTCCAGCGGCACAATCAGGTCATCCGGCTGACGGATACCGGAGGATATCCAGATCAGGCTGGGCAGATAGATCATTTCTGCGGCCGGGGCGATGACCGTGATAGTCACGTTGCGATTCAGTTTGCGCAGTTTGCGAACGGCGGTAAGGGCGGCGAAGCCAGCGCCGATGATGGTGATATTAGTCATATATTTGGTTACCTGATTGTAGAACTGCGCCGTTAGTAGGCTACACCGTTGATAAACTACATTAAGTATTCAAGGATATCTTCTGGACGATTGATAATAAAGTCGGCTTGCCAGGCTTCTATGCTATCGGTTTCTGACAGATAGCCGAAACGCGCTGCCATGGTTTGCATGCCGGCGTTTTTACCGGCTTCGATATCACGCAACGCATCACCAATATATAAACATTGGCCGGGGCGGGTTTTTATCTGTTCGGCGGCATGTAGCAGTGAGGCCGGGTGAGGCTTGGGATGTTTACAGGTGTCGCCGGAGATAATGCAGCCGGCACGTTCTGTTAGTTGTAATTTTTCAGTCAGCGGGTTGGTTAGCCAGCCGGGTTTGTTGGTAACAATGCCCCAGGGGATGTGCTGGGATTCAAGTGTATCAAGCACGCTTTCCATGCCTGGAAACAGACGGGTTTCAACACAGATATTTGTCTGGTAGTGGTCGAGTAGTTGCTGTCGTAGTTGTTCGGCTTTATCGCTTTGTTCGGGCAAATCAAAACCCAGTTTGATCAGTGCCTTGCCACCATGCGAGACAACGCTACGGATGGTTTCAAAGGGCAGGCTGGGTTGGCCGTTCTTTTTTAGCACATGATTCAGCGCATTTGCCAGATCGGGTGCGGTATCGAGAAGGGTGCCATCAAGGTCAAACAGGATTGCTTTAGTTGCCGTCATTGCCCGTTTTTTGTAAACCAGGCGAGATAGTTTACCTGGATATCCTTGCCTAGCGAGTAGCTCTGCGTGAATGGGTTATACGACATACCGGTGATATCCTGAACATCCAGGCCAGCAGATCTTGCCCAGTGTTCCATTTCGGAAGGGCGGATAAATTTCTGATAATCATGAGTGCCTTTGGGTAACAGGCGTAGAAAATATTCTGCGCCGACGATGGCAAACAAATAGGCTTTCGGATTGCGGTTAATGGTTGAAAAAAACACATTGCCACCCGGTTTGACCAGGGTGGTACAGGCCTGGATAACCGATGCCGGGTCGGGTACATGTTCCAGCATTTCCAGGCAGGTAACGGTGTCGAATTCTCCGGCATGGCTTTCGGCAAAAGCTTCGGCGGTGGTTTGCTGGTAATCAACTTCAACGTCAGATTCGTATTTATGCAGACGGGCGACATTGAGGGGTGCTTCGCCCATGTCGATACCGGTGACGGTTGCCCCGGACCGGGCCAGTGATTCACTTAATATACCACCGCCGCAGCCGACATCCAGTACCTTGCAGTCTTGTAAGGGCGCATGTTTGTTGATGTAGTCGAGGCGCAGTGGGTTGATGTCATGCAGGGGTTTGAATTCGCTGTTTCGATCCCACCAGCGCGAGGCCAGATCTTCAAATTTTTTGACTTCGGAGTAATCGACGTTGTCTGTGTTAGTTGCCATGCTGTCCTGCCAGTGAATGCTGTCTGATGCGTTGTTGCCAGGATTCTACACGTTTTAGCAGGTCCTGTTCATCCACTGTGGTCAGTTGGCGGTTTTTCAGTAACTGCTGTCCAGCGACCCAGACATCCGTCACCTGTTCCCGGCCAGCGCTGTAAATAATCTGCGAGACGGGATCATAGATCGGCTGGTTTTCAATGCCTGAAAGATCAATGGCGCAGAAGTCAGCCCATTTGCCTACTTCAAGGCTGCCTGTCTGGTCGCTGATACCGAGCGCCTGTGCGCCATTGATGGTGGCCATGCGCAATATCTGAGTGGCGGGCAGGGCGCTGGCATCCTGTTGCTGCAGTTTGCCCAGTAAGGCGGCCGTTTTCATTTCACCGAGCATATCCAGATCATTGTTGCTGGCTGCGCCGTCTGTGCCGAGGGCTACATTGATACCCCGGTCAAGCAGCTTTTGCACCGGGCAAACGCCACTGGCAAGTTTCATATTGGATTCCGGGCAATGGATAACCTGGATGGCTTTTTCAACCAGCAGGTCTATTTCATCCTCGTTAAGTTGCGTCATGTGTACGGCAAGCAAGCCGGGCTCAATGAGCCCTAGTTGATGCAGGCGTTGCAGTGGACGCATGTTGTATTTATCCAGCCCCTGATTAATCTCATCCTGTGTTTCATGCACGTGCATATGTAGCGGAATATCCAGCTCATCAGCCAGTATTCTGACCCGCTGCAAGGGTGCATCGGCAACGGTATAGGGTGCATGCGGGGCAAAGGTGAAATTGACTAGTGGGTGATGTTTGTATTCATCGTAGAGTTCCAGTCCTTTGCTAATATAGGCTTCCGGAGTGTCGGCGTAAGCTGTCGGGAAATCAATCACGATCAGGCCAATGCTGCAGCGAATGCCGATGGTGGCGGCGATTCGGGCAGTGATTTCCGGAAAAAGATACATATCGCTAAAACAGGTTGTACCGCTGCGCAGCATTTCGGCGATAGCAAGCTGGCTGCCATCCTGTATAAATTGTTCATTAACAAATGCCTGCTCGGCTGGCCAGATATGGTTTTCCAGCCATTGCATCAACGGCAGATCATCGGCAATACCGCGAAACAGAGACATAGCAGCATGGGTATGGGTATTGATCAGGCCGGGTATCAGGGCATGGGATGAGTAATCGATTATTTGCGCCGCATTCCATCGATGGATATCGGCAGCGGGAAAAATGGCGCTGATTCTGCCATCAACTATGGCGATAGCATGGTTGTTCAGCTGGGTGTTCTCGGCATCGACGGGGATTACCCATCGTGCCTGGATAATCAGGTCGGCATCTGGCATGTCGTCTGGTTCTCTCTATTATAAAAGAATGAAAGAACGCACAATATAGCAAACGGGCCTGGGTTCCACCAATAAGCAGCCTGAAGGATGCTGTTCAGGAACAGTATCCTTCCAAGACGGTACGGCTTTGATGGCGGCCCAGCTGATCACCGGCCAGGTCTATCCGATCATGGTCAAACTTGTAGAGCGGTCTATTCTAGAAAAACCAGGAAGCCATGTGCAAAGCAGCGCGACACCCGGAACACTGGGAGCCGAGGCACACGAAACTGGGCGCCTGAGCAAGAAGTCTGGCTGAACCCTGAAAATCAGGCTCCGAAGGAGCTGAAATTAGAGACGAAAGTGAGGATACGTGTTCAATTTATAATTTTATCAAATGATTGCGTATCCAGGGTAACAGCTGATCAAAGCTGCATTGCTGGTTTTCCAGTAAACCAATCAGAAAACGGTGTGCTTGTTGTGCATCTACTTTCAGTTTGTAGCCATTCATGCGCAGGAAAACATCCGTAGCAAAGAAAGCAACCCGTTTATTACCGTCGATGAAAGGGCGATTCATGATAAGCGATTCGAATAAGGCGGTGGCCATTTCAGCCAGGTCAGCATAATGCCCGGTTTTTGGGCGATACAAAGCGCTTTCCAGAAGACCCATATCGCGTATTCCAGCAGGGCCACCGAATCGCTGCAGCAGGATGCAATGAATCTCGATTGCCTCGTCGCGGCTCAGGAAGATGACGTGACTAACGGGCAAGCAGTTTTCCCAGTTCTTCGTTTTTGTCGATGGAATTTTCCAGATGTTTCAGAACCATCGGGCGCACACGTTTTCGGGCGACATATTCACTGATTGCTTCCGTGAGCAGTCCCGATACATTCTGGTGGGTCTCTGAGGCCAGCGCCTTGAGTTCATTCCAGGTGTCTTCATCGACTTTTGAGCTGATTTTTATACTTTGCATTGAAGTAGGGTGATTGACAAAGCCAGAAATGTCAAGTTTTCGGATAAATCGTGTAAGCAGAATGCCTGATAATCATATCAGTGAACTCTGCGAAGCGTACGTGGGGTATGAAAGGTGGGTGTCACATTTTACGGGATTCAGATCAACGTACGCCATGTGAAATGCATAAATCGCTGGATTCGTAGGGTTATTCCAAATGTCGCGCATAAAAAAACGGCAGCTGCACGAATGCAGGCTGCCGTTTTTAGCTAAATAATCAGGGATTATTCAGATTTTGTACCTTTGATGCTGATATCAACACGGCGATTCTGTGCACGCCCATCGCGAGATGTGTTGCTGGCAACAGGCTGTGTTTCACCCATACCGGCAGTTGTCATGCTGGCAGAATCAATACCCTGAGATGCCAGGTAATCACGCACTGCATTTGCACGTTTTTCAGACAGTGACTGGTTGTATGAAGCGGCACCAGTGCTGTCTGTATGGCCAACAATCTGTACATTTTCGATAGTATTCAGTGATTTCAGATCACCAGCCAGTTGATCCAGTTGCGCTTTGCCGCCGGCACTTAATGATGAACTGTTAACACCAAACAGGGCACCAGAGCCAAGTGAAACCGCTTTGGTGATAGATTGAGGTACTGGAACAGGTGCTGGTGCAGGTGCATCAGCAGGTTCTGCAACGGGTGCTGGTTCAGGGGCAGGCTCGGCAGCTTTAACCATATCTGCGTCGCATTCTGCCTGTTTACCGTCTTTGTTCCAGGTGCCAACGCGTACGCAATTGCCAGAGCCGTCAGTTATAAGATGACCGCTACCGTCGCCTGTATAAGCGCCTGAAGTGGGCGAACCGCTTTCATGAGCCAGGGCGATGGCGGAAGTGAACAGGCTGATACAGCCAAAAGTTAGTACTACTGACCGGGTCTTGGATGTCATTTGTGTCTCCTTGAGGGGCATTGTTGTGAAAAGTCCACATTGTGTATTTGGCTAATTAAAGTACATTTTAAACTTAAACGCAACACTTTTTTATCAAATGTATTAAAAAAACGACAGTTTTTTCGTGACTTTCCAAAAAAACTGTCAAATTCTTCTCAATCGACATCATAACACCTTGTAACTTGTTGTTTGTTATCTGAGCCGCCATATAAGCCCTTCTGCGGCGATATTAATTTAGAGTAGTAGGATGGGCGGGCTGTGCTATGATTGCGTATTGAGCAGGCTGTTCACCGAAATGGTGGCTTGCCTGCAGGAAACCATTTAATTCTTAAGAACTTTAAATGAGACGTTAATGACTGACTTCGCGAAAGAAGTAATCCCCGTTAACCTTGAAGACGAAATGCGTCGCTCCTACCTTGACTATGCGATGAGCGTTATCGTTGGTCGGGCGCTACCGGATGTTCGCGACGGTCTGAAGCCGGTTCATCGGCGTTCACTGTATGCCATGCGTGTGCTGGGTAACGACTGGAACAAGCCCTATAAGAAATCAGCGCGTATTGTTGGTGATGTTATCGGTAAATATCATCCGCACGGTGATACCGCCGTTTACGATACGATTGTGCGCATGGCGCAGCCTTTTTCATTGCGCTATATGCTGGTTGACGGGCAGGGTAACTTTGGCTCGGTCGATGGTGACTCTCCTGCAGCCATGCGTTATACCGAAGTACGTATGTCGAAGATTGCGCATGAGTTGTTGCGTGATCTTGAAAAAGAAACGGTCGATTTTGTTTCCAACTACGATGAATCTGAATCCGAGCCTGCGGTATTTCCAACCCGGTTACCGAATCTTCTGATCAATGGTTCTACGGGTATTGCGGTAGGTATGGCGACCAATATTCCGCCACATAATCTCAATGAAGTTATCAATGCCTGCCTCGCACTGATTGACGATCCTACTCTTGATATCAAGGCGCTGATCGATATTATTCCCGGGCCGGATTTTCCAACTGCCGGTATTATTAATGGTGTTCGCGGTATTCACGAAGCCTATATGACCGGGCGTGGACGTATTTATATGCGTGCGCGTCATCATATAGAAGAGGAAAAGAACCGCGAAAAGATTATTGTCACCGAGTTGCCCTATCAGGTTAACAAAGCACGCCTGCTGGAAAAAATTGCAGAGCTAGTTAAGGACAAGAAGATAGAGGGAATCAGTGAGTTGCGTGATGAGTCCGATAAGGATGGCATGCGCATGGTGATCCAGCTCAAGCGTGGTGAAGTGGCTGAAGTGGTTTTGAATAATCTGTTCAAGCAAACGCAGTTACAGAATGTTTTTGGTATCAATATGGTTGCGCTGGTTGATGGTCAGCCGCGTCTGCTGAATATCAAACAGATTATTGAATGCTTTATCCGTCATCGCCGTGAAGTGGTAACTCGTCGCACCTTGTTTGATATGCGTAAGGCGCGTGAACGTGCGCACGTGCTGGAAGGTCTTGCGGTTGCGCTGGCCAATATTGATGAAATTATCGGGCTGATCAAATCTTCAAAAAGTCGCGCTGAAGCCAGAGAAGCTTTGATGTCGCGTGAATGGCAGCCAGGCGTAGTGAAAGAGTATCTGTTGCGTTCGGGTGCTGATGCCTCGCGTCCGGATGGTCTGGATGCAGAATTTGGATACCATGAACCGATATACCGGCTCTCGCAGGCGCAGGCGCAGGCGATTCTGGATTTGCGGCTACATCAATTAACCGGGCTTGAGCAGTCTAAAATAATAGATGAATACCGGGAGGTTATTGAACGTATCAATGATCTGCTTGATATATTGAATAATGCTGATCGTTTGATGCAGGTGATCCGTGATGAACTCAAAGCAGTGCGCGATGAGTTTGGCGATGATCGACGTACTGAAATTCAGGTTGATCAGACTGATTTAACGTTGGAAGATTTGATTACCGAAGAAGATGTGGTGGTCACCTTGTCGCATGCCGGTTATGCCAAATCGCAACCACTGAGTGATTACACAGCGCAGCGGCGGGGTGGTCGTGGTAAGGCAGCAACAAAAGTCAGGGAAGAAGATTTTGTCGATAAACTGTTTATCGCCAGTACCCATGACACGATTCTATGTTTTTCAAGTCGCGGCAAGGTTTACTGGTTAAAGGTTTATCAGTTGCCGCAGGCGGGTCGTCTGGCGCGTGGCAAGCCGTTGGTTAACCTGTTACCCATGGAAGAAAATGAGCGCATTAATGCTGTTTTGCCGGTGCGTGAATTCAGCGAAGAGCAGTTTGTTTTTATGGCGACCGCTGCTGGCACTGTCAAGAAAACTCCATTGCAGGATTTTTCACGCCCACGTGCAAGTGGAATCATTGCTGTGGATTTGCGTAACGATGATTATCTAATCAATGTGCAAATTACTGATGGCAAACGCGATGTCATGCTGTTCTCAGACAGCGGCAAGGCGATTCGCTTTAATGAGTCTGATGTGCGCGCCATGGGCCGTACGGCCTGCGGTGTGCGGGGTATCCGCCTGCAGGATAATCAGGCTGTGATTGCTTTGATTATTGTGGATGAAGGGACGGTTTTGTCGGCCACTGAAAATGGTTATGGTAAGCGTACCAAAGCGGATGATTTCCCCTTGCGCAAGCGCGGTGGGCAGGGTGTTATTGCGATTCAGAGTACTGAGCGTAATGGTCGTGTGATTGGTTCGGTGCTGGTTAACGATGATGATGAAATCATGTTGATTACCAGTGGCGGAACGTTGGTGCGAACACGGGTTAACGAGATTTCAGTGATGGGTCGTAATACTCAGGGTGTACGACTGATTAAAGTCCAGGAAAATGAGAAGCTGGTCGGACTGGAACGCATTGTTGATGTGCAAACTGAAGAAGAAAGTGAAGAAAATGACGAGGTATCCGACTAGTATTGTTTCTTCTGCTTTCATCTGAATTTTAGATATATTTGTCCGGAGTAATCGTAGAAAATGACAACACTTTATAATTTCAGTGCAGGTCCGGCTGTTTTACCAGCCGAAGTGCTAGAGACTGCAAAAGCCGAGATGAAAGACTGGCATGGCTGTGGTATGTCGGTGATGGAAATGAGTCACCGGGGTAAGGAATTTATGTCCATTGCCGCACAGGCTGAATCTGATCTGCGTGAGCTGATGGCGATTCCGGATAATTATAAAGTATTGTTTTTGCAGGGCGGTGCGTCCAGTCAGTTTTCTATGGTACCGCTGAATTTACTGCGTGGAAAACAATCAGCAGATTATTTTAATACCGGTGCCTGGTCGAAAAAAGCCATTGCCGAAGCGAAACGTTTTTGTGCAGTGAATATCGTTGCTTCTTCTGAAGCAGATAATTTCTGCTCGGTACCGGATGTTTCCAGCTGGTCATTTGGCAAGGATGCGGCTTATGTGCATTACACGCCCAACGAAACCATCGGTGGTGTCGAATTTGCGTCGATCCCGGATGCGGGTGATGTGCCGCTGATTGCGGATATGTCATCGACCATTTTATCTCGACCAGTCGATGTAAGCCGTTTCGGGATTATTTATGCCGGTGCGCAGAAAAATATTGGACCTGCAGGTTTGACAGTGGTGATAGTGCGCGATGATTTGATTGGCGCGGCAATGGATAGTACTCCAGCAATGCTTGATTATGCGATTCATGCAAAAAATGATTCAATGTATAACACACCACCTACCTATGGCTGGTATTTTGCGGGTCTGGTGTTTCAGTGGTTGAAGAAAAAAGGCGGCCTGACATCCATAGCTGAAACTAATCAGCGCAAGGCAGATAAATTGTACGCCGCAATTGATCATTCTGACTTTTATGCCAATCCGGTTGAGATGGTATCGCGTTCCTGGATGAATGTGCCATTTACCCTGGCAGATGCTTCGCTGGATTCGCTATTCCTGGAAAAGGCAGCAGAAAATGGTCTGGTCACGCTCAAGGGACACCGTTCGGTGGGAGGTATGCGTGCCAGTATTTACAATGCAATGCCGGAAGCTGGTGTTGACGCATTAGTTGATTTTATGGCAGCCTTTGAAACGGATCACGGTTAAACAGGAATTCCCATGTACAAAATTTTGACATTGAACAATATTTCCGAAGAGGGTTTGCAGCGCCTGCCAGAAACGGACTACGATGTTTCCGCTGAGCAGGATCAGCCGGATGCTGTGTTGGTGCGTTCACATAATATGCACAGTATGGATATTCCTGCGTCAATCAAAGCTATTGGTCGTGCGGGTGCTGGCGTGAATAATATTCCGGTTGATGAACTAAGCCAGCAGGGTGTTCCTGTATTCAATGCGCCAGGGGCGAATGCCAATGCTGTTAAGGAACTGGTGATTGCCGGTATGTTGCTGGCAGCAAGAAATATCTGTCAGGCCTGGGATTATGTGAATCATTTAACAGGCGATGACAAGGAGTTGAATGTTCAGGTTGAGGCTGGCAAGAAAAAGTATGTTGGCTTTGAATTGCCCGGCAAAACTCTGGGTGTTATCGGTCTTGGCGCTATTGGTGTTGAAGTTGCTAATGCCGCGCATTCTCTGGGTATGAAGGTGGTCGGTTATGATCCGGAAATCACGGTGCAAAGTGCCTGGAAAATGGAGTCTGATGTACATCAGGCAACCACGGTCGAAGATCTGTTAGGGCAAGTGGATTTTGTCACTTTTCATGTGCCGTTGATTGATGCCACGCGTAACATGATCAACGATGAACGCCTGAGTATTATGAAAGACGGCGTGGTGATTATGAATTTTGCCCGCAATGGCATTATCGATGATGCGGCAATGATTGATGCACTGGATGATGGCAAGGTGCATGCTTATGTAACCGATTTTCCTTCCAATCAGTTGCAGGGAAATCAGCATATTATTACCTTGCCACACCTGGGTGCATCAACGAAGGAAGCGGAAGATAATTGTGCTGTCATGGTTGCCGAACAGGTAAAGGACTTTCTTGAAAATGGCAATATTCGCAATTCCGTGAATTTCCCCAAAGTTTATATGAAGCGCAATGGTGATAAACGCATTTCGGTAACGAATCGGAATATCCCTAATATGCTTGGCCAGATCTCAACGATTCTGGCAGATGCCGGATTGAATATTATCGATATGATCAATAAATCCAGAAATGATCTGGCATATACGCTGGTGGATGTGGATGGTGAAGTGGCTCAGAATACTATTGATAAAATGAGTGCCATTGAGGGTGTGCTGGCTGTCAGAGTTATGGATTAACGGATGTCTGAAAAAGAGCTGGACCAGTTGCGTCAGCAGATTGATGAGTTGGACCAACAGATACAATTATTGATTAATGAACGCGCCGCCTGTGCACAACAGGTTGCGGTGGTTAAACATCGTGATAATAAGAATCCGGTTTACTACCGGCCTGAGCGTGAAGCGCAGGTGTTGCGCAGTATTCGTGATCGCAATCAAGGGCCACTCTCTGACGATGTAATCAGTTACCTGTTCCGTGAAATCATGTCGGCCTGTCTGGCGCTGGAAAAGCCGCTGGAAATTGCTTATCTCGGCCCGGTCGGTACTTATACCCAGGCAGCAGCTATCAAGCATTTTGGTGAAGGTGCGCAGCTAAAGCCTCTGGCAACTATTGCAGAAGTGTTCCGTGAAGTTGAGGCGGATGGGGCTGACTATGGCGTTGTACCCGTTGAAAATTCGACGGAAGGTGTGATCAATCATACCCTCGATATGTTTCTTAAATCGCCGTTGTCGATAGCCGGTGATATTGAGCTGCCAATTCATCATCAACTGCTACATACAACCGATTCGCTGGCCGGTATAGAGAAAATTTGCGCTCATCAGCAAGCATTGGCACAGTGTCGGGAATGGCTGGATGCTAACTTGCCAGGCATGGCGCGAGTTGCCGTCAGCAGTAATGCTGAAGCGGCCAGCATGGCGGTTAATGATGCATCCATTGCGTCCATCGCCGGTGATGCCGCGGCGAGTTTTTATAATCTGAATATTGTTGCAAGCAATATCGAAGATGATCCGAATAACACCACCCGTTTTCTGGTTGTCGGCAAGCAGATTGTGGGTAAGAGCGGTTTAGACAAAACTTCCCTGATGGTTTCCGTACACAATAAGGCGGGTGCCCTGTACCGTTTGCTGGAGCCTCTGGCTCGACATGGGGTGAGTATGACACGCATTGAATCACGTCCGTCACGGGTGACGAAATGGGACTATGTTTTCTTTGTCGATCTTGATGGGCATATTACTGATGACCGTGTCAGGGAAGGTTTGAAAGAGCTGGAAGAGGAAGCTGTTCAGGTTAAAGTGCTGGGTTCATACCCGCGTTCCAGTTGATGATGCTATGACTGCTTCAATCGAACAGTATGCGGCAAGGGGTGTTCGCTCATTGCAACCCTATATTCCTGGCAAGCCGGTTAGCGAGCTGCAGCGAGAATACGGGATTGAGCAGATTATCAAACTGGCCTCGAATGAAAATCCGCTTGGGCCTTCCCCTGCAGTGCTGGATGCGATTCGTGCAACTTTACCGGATCTTGCCTGCTACCCGGATGGCAATGGCTTTGATCTGAAGGTAGCGCTTGCAACAAAACTCGACATCCCGACTGAGTGGATCACACTCGGTAATGGCTCCAACGATATTCTGGAACTGGTTGCGCGCGCCTTTCTGACGTCGGATACAGCGGCTGTGTATTCACAATATGCCTTTGCAGTGTACCCGATGGTTACCCAGGCGATTGGTGCAAAAGCCTGTGTGGCAGCAGCGCATGATGGTCATGACGGACCGGCATGGGGGCATGACCTGAAAGCAATGGCGGCGTTGGTAACGGATGCAACCCGGGTCGTTTTTGTGGCCAATCCAAACAATCCGACAGGTACCTGGTTAGCCTCGAATATGTTGCGCAACTTCATAGAAAATCTGCCAACACATCTGATCATTGTGATCGATGAAGCCTATTTCGAATATATTGATGAAGCTGATTACCCGAACACGCTCGACTGGATCAGTGAATTTCCTAATCTCCTCGTTACCCGAACCTTTTCCAAGGCCTACGGACTGGCCGGCCTCAGAGTAGGCTACGGTATTTGTCAGCCGGAAATGGCTGACTTGCTGAACCGTGTACGCCAACCATTCAATGTGAATCAACCTGCGCTGGTCGCTGCGGCGGCGGCACTTGCCGATGATGCGCATCTTCACAAGAGTGTTTCTCTGAATCGTGCTTCACTGCGCATGCTTGAACAATCTTTCGAGCAACTTGGCCTGGACTATATTCCATCTGTGGGTAATTTTATCGCAGTGAATGTTGGTCAGGATGCTGCACAGATTTATGCGGATCTGCTGCGCGAAGGTGTGATTGTGCGCCCGGTTAATAACTATGACATGCCTGAATACTTGCGCATCAGTACCGGTAATGAGTGGCAAAACAAACGTTTTATCGAAGCGCTGACGAAGGTGATCCGATGATTGGCCATTTGTGTGTCATCGGCGTGGGTCTGATCGGCGGATCATTTGCTCGAGCCCTGCGCGATGCGGGACAGGTTGAAACCGTAACCGGTTGTGGTCGAAATGAAGAACATCTGCAGCGAGCGGTAGAGCTGGGAGTGATTGATCGCTATGATTGCCAGATTGAAAAAGCAGTCGCAGAGGCAGATTTGATTTTTATATCTGTACCATTGGGCGCTATGCGGGCAGTGTTCGAGGCTATGCGTGGGCATTTGAAAGCTGGTGCAATTGTTACCGATGCGGGTAGCGTTAAGGCGAGTGTTGTGCGCGATCTTGAGCAGGTGTTTGCCTCAGTCCCCGATTTTTTTGTACCTGGGCATCCGATTGCTGGCACGGAAAATAGCGGTGTCGATGCATCGTTTTCGACCTTGTACCAAAACAGGAAGGTTATTTTAACGCCGCTCGAAACGACCAATACGGATGCGCTTGCCACCGTCAGTCGTCTCTGGCAGGCTACTGGGGCACATGTGACACAGATGACGGTTGTACATCATGATGCAGTATTGGCGGCTACCAGTCATCTTCCGCATGTGCTGGCATTTGCACTGGTTGAAAGCCTGACACGGCTGCCGGAATCAGACGATGTTTTTCAGTATGCCGCTGGTGGGTTTAGGGATTTTACCCGGATTGCGTCCAGTGATCCAGTTATGTGGCGCGATATCTGCCTGGCTAACAAACAAGCCATTGTCGCGATGATAGACCAGTATGCGCTAGATCTTGGTACGTTGAAATCCGCCATTGAGGATGAAGACAGCGAACAGTTACAGGCACTGTTTCTCAAGGCAAAACAGACACGCGATGCGTTCATTAAACAGGTTTGATAAATTCATGAGTCATAACGAAAATATTCAGTTCACAGTTGAAGCGGGAGGCAGTTTGCAGGGCAGCCTGCGTGTCGCCGGTGACAAATCCATTTCTCATCGTTCTATTATTCTGGGTTCGATCGCTGAGGGTATTACTGAAGCTAACGGATTTCTGGAAGGTGAAGACAGCCTCGCGACGTTGGCAGCATTCAGAGCGATGGGCGTTAGAATAGAAGGGCCTTATGAGGGCCATGTGCGCGTACATGGCGTCGGTTTGCATGGTTTGCAGTCGCCGGGGCAGCCGCTGGATCTGGGTAATTCAGGTACCTCCATGCGCCTGTTGTCTGGCATGTTGGCCGGGCAGGCGTTCGATACTGTGCTGGTTGGTGATGAATCTTTGATGAGTCGTCCGATGCGTCGGGTGACCGAGCCCTTGATGACCATGGGCGCGAAAATTGAAACCACTGCATCAGGTTCTGCGCCACTGAAAATATCCGGCGGGCATTCCCTGAAAGCCATTGATTATCAGATGCCGATGGCTAGCGCTCAGGTGAAATCCTGTTGCCTGCTTGCTGGCCTATATGCGCAGGGAAAAACCTGTGTACATGAACCGGCGCCAACCCGCGATCATACAGAACGCATGTTAACCGGCATGGGTTATCCGCTTGAGCGTCGTGATGGCAGCGTCTGTCTTGAAGGCGCTGGGAGACTGCAGGGAATTACCATTGATATACCGGCGGATATCTCATCGGCTGCATTTTTTATGGTGGGTGCCTGTATTGCGCCGGATTCTGATCTGTTGCTCGAACAGGTCGGGATCAATCCAACACGTACCGGTATATTGCAGATTCTGGAATTGATGGGTGCCGATATTCAGCTATTGAATCAGCGTCAAACCGGTGGTGAACCGGTGGCTGATATCCGCGTTAAAACGTCTGCATTGAAAGGTATTCATATCCCCGCAGAACTTGTGCCGCTGGCGATTGATGAATTCCCTGTTCTGTTTGTCGCTGCTGCTTGCGCCGAAGGTGAAACTGTCCTGACCGGGGCCGAAGAGTTACGTGTTAAGGAAAGTGACCGGATTCAGGTGATGGCTGATGGGCTGACGGCGCTGGGTATTGATGCCAGGCCGACTGCTGATGGAATGGTGATTCAGGGTGGCAAATTGCGGGGTGGACAGGTCGTCAGTCAGGGTGATCACCGTATTGCAATGGCTTTTGCAATGGCTGCGCTGCGTGCTACCAGTACAATTGTTATTGATGATTGTGCAAATGTTCGCACATCTTTTCCTGATTTCATTTCACTGGCTAGCGCTGCCGGCCTGAGAGTTTCCATTGACTGAAAATAATTCTCCTACTGTTATCACCATAGATGGCCCTAGTGGTTCCGGAAAAGGAACCATAAGTCGTTTGCTAGCCAAAGAACTGGGCTTCCGTTTTCTTGACAGCGGTGCGCTCTATCGTTTGCTAGCGCTGGAAGCCAGCAGGCAGGGTATCTCGCTTGATGATGAAGCTGGGCTGGTTGCTGTTGCTACTGAACTGAATTTTACTTTCCCTGCAGAGGCGATGGAAGATCAGGTATTGCTTTTTGATGAAGATGTGACTCTCAAGATTCGCACCGAGTCTATCGGTGGCAAGGCCTCCAGGGTAGCGGTGCTTGTGGGCGTGAGAGAAGCATTATTGAACAGGCAGCGGGGCTTCGCTACATTGCCCGGACTGGTTGCCGATGGTCGGGATATGGGTACCATTGTTTTTCCCAATGCGCAGGCCAAGCTGTTTCTCACTGCCAGCTCCGAGGAGCGCGCCAGAAGACGCTACCAACAGTTGACTGAAAAAGGTGTTTCTTCGAATTATGACAGTATTTTGCAGGAAATCATTGCCCGCGATGAACGTGATAGTAACCGCTCGGTTGCGCCACTGGCGGCTGCTGATGACGCCCTGGAAATTGATACAAGCGGTATCAATGCTAATGCTGTTCTGACGCAGGTGCGTGAATTTGTTAAGCCACGAATCAATCAAGTTTAACAATGCCTCAAGGTAGAAATTTAATCAAGTTTATTCTATAACTGATTGTTATTAATAAATAATTACACTTAAGTTTCGTTTGTTTCTGGCATGCAGACAGTTTTTAATTGCATTTCGGCGTTTTTCCGAGTGTTGCTGGAATCCATTATCGCTGCATTAATCTGAAGTATAAGGCGATTTCAGTGATTTTAGCCGGTGATTAAGCTATAATCATTGGCTTATATTGGCGTTGTGTGCTTTTTCAGCGTTATTTCTTTTAATAAACACATTGCTGTGTCTGATATTTCTGGTGTTTTCAGAGATTGTGAACAGTATTTTTTGAGAGTGTGGCCGCATTGCTGGCTGCAAGGATTTTACACCCATGACTGAAAGTTTTGCAGAATTATTTGAAGAAAGCCTGGCGAATAAAGAAATGCGTCCAGGCACCATTGTTCCCGGTACTGTGGTTGATATCCAGTCCGATATGGTTATTGTTAATGCTGGTCTCAAATCGGAGGGCGTGATACCGATTGAGCAGTTTAAGAACAGTCAGGGTGAGCTTGAAGTTGTTGTCGGCGATGTTGTGGATGTGTCTCTCGACGCTGTTGAAGACGGTTTTGGTGCTACCCGTTTATCTCGTGAAAAAGCCAAGCGCGCCCAGGTCTGGATACGTCTGGAAGCTGCATCTGAAGCGGGCGAAGTCGTCAAGGGTATTATCAGTGGCAAGGTTAAGGGTGGCTTTACTGTCGATATCGAAGATATCCGTGCCTTCCTGCCAGGCTCGCTGGTAGATGTGCGTCCGGTTCGTGATACCACCTATCTCGAAGGCAAGGAACTCGAATTCAAGGTAATCAAGCTTGATCAGCGCCGTAACAATGTCGTTGTTTCCCGTCGCGCTGTGGTTGAAACTGAATACAGTGCCGAGCGTGAAGCGCTGCTCGAAGGTTTGCAGGAAGGTGCAGTGGTCAAGGGTATCGTTAAGAACCTGACCGATTACGGTGTGTTTGTTGATCTGGGCGGTATTGATGGGCTGTTGCATATCACCGATATGGCCTGGAAGCGGGTCAAGCATCCTTCGGAAATTGTCACTGTTGGTGACGAGCTTGAAGTCAAGGTGCTCAAATTTGACCGTGAGCGTAACCGTGTTTCGCTGGGTCTGAAACAGCTGGGTCAGGATCCATGGGCGGATCTGGCACGTCGCTACCCCGAACACAAGCGTCTGTTCGGCAAGGTGGCCAATATTGCTGACTACGGCTGCTTCGTTGAAATTGAAGAAGGTGTTGAAGGTCTGGTGCATGTGTCTGAAATGGACTGGACAAACAAGAATGTCAATCCTGCCAAGGTAGTACACATTGGTCAGGAAGTTGAAGTCATGGTGTTGGACATCGACGAAGAACGTCGCCGTATCTCACTGGGTATGAAACAGTGTTATGCGAATCCGTGGGAAGCTTTCTCTGCTACTCATAACCGCGGCGATCACGTCAAGGGTCAGATCAAGTCGATTACCGATTTCGGTATTTTCATCGGTCTGGACGGTGGTATCGATGGCCTGATTCATCTGTCAGATATTTCCTGGAATGACGAAAGTGAAGAGAGTGTCCGCAATTTCTCGAAGGGTGATGAACTCGAAGCTGTGGTGCTTTCAGTGGATGCAGAGCGTGAGAGAATTTCCTTAGGGATCAAACAACTTGAAAAAGATCCTTTTGCCAGTTTCTCAGCAGAAAATGCTAAAGGAAGTCTGGTCAAGGGCGTTATAAAAGAAGTCGATGCCAAGATGGCGATTGTTGAACTGGCTGATGGCGTAGAAGGTATTCTTCGCGCTTCCGAGCTGGACCGTGATCGTGTCGAGGACGCCCGTACTGTACTGACTGTAGGTCAGGAAATCGAGGCTAAATATATGGGTGTCGACAGGAAGAATCGTGCTGTCTCTCTCTCTATCAAGGCGAAAGACAATGACGAGGAAGCCGCTGCTCTGCAGGAATTCAGTCGTGGCAGTAGTACTGTTTCAACCGGTACACGACTTGGTGATGTCCTGAAAGAGCAACTGGAGAACAAAGGTGACTAGTTCATGACGTGAGCTGGTCTTAATTAAAGGATTAAGCCGGCTAGACGTTTCTGGTTAGCAATCAGGGGACAGGATTATGACGAAGTCTGAATTAATTGAAATTTTGGCAACAAAGAACGGCCATTTGAATCACAAGGATGTGGAGCTGGCCGTGAAAGGTTTGCTGGAACAGATGAGTCAATCCCTGTCTACTGGTGAAAGAATTGAAATTCGTGGCTTTGGCAGTTTCTCACTTCACTATCGGCCACCACGGATGGGTCGTAATCCGAAAACCGGTGAATCGGTTGCCCTGGCAGCGAAATATGTACCGCATTTCAAGCCAGGCAAGGAATTACGCGAACGGGTTGATTTCAGCCATAAACCGGCTGAAAACAGTGAGGCATCTCGGAATGTTTTTAATCCGGCCAGAAGCTGATCAGGTTTTCGTAACCAGATAAAAACAGGATCTTCGGATCCTGTTTTTTTTTTGATATCACCTTGTGTCATCGTATAATAGGGAACAGTTAATACAAAAGGTTCCTGTTATGAAACGTCTTCTCGGATTTTTATCATTGCTTATACTGGTTGCGCTTGGGCTGTCTTTCGCTCTGCTGAATTCAGAACCGGTGTTACTGGATTACTATTTTGACAAGCAGGAAATACCCCTGTCTCTATTACTGGTTGGTGCGCTGGCAGTGGGTGCACTGCTGGGAGTACTCGCCAGCACCGGTATTTTGTTCAGACAAAAGCGCAAGGCCTCAAAGCTGAATCGTCAGGTGGTTTCTCTGGAAAAGGAAGTGCTTAAATCCAGCGAAACGGCGCTTAAATAATGGCTGCCTCCAAACCCGCTGCCCCTGTTATTGTTGCGCTCGACTATGCCTCTGCAAATCAAGCACTGGCTTTTGTGGATCGGGTATCACCGCAAAGCTGCCAGCTAAAAATTGGCAAGGAACTGTTTACCAGAGAAGGGCCTGAACTGGTAAAGAAAGTGATCGAACGCGGTTTCAGGGTTTTTCTCGATCTCAAATTTCATGATATTCCCAACACCGTGGCGCGTGCCTGTGCCGCTGCTGCAGACCTGGGTGTCTGGATGATCAACGTGCATGCCTCTGGTGGCACCGTCATGATGGAAGCGGCCCGTAAGGAGCTGGAGCAGTTTGGTGATGACCGCCCCAGACTGATTGCCGTTACCGTCCTGACCAGCATGGATGAGAGGCAGCTTCATCAGGTGGGTGTGTCCGGGCAGGTTGATGAACAGGTGAATCGACTGGCTGCGTTAACGGCAAATGCCGGGCTTGACGGTGTAGTCTGTTCATCGCTGGAAGTTGCCGGGTTACGTCAGGCAAGGGGCGATAATTTTCTTCTGGTAACGCCGGGTATTCGTCCACAGGGAGCAGCGGAAGATGATCAATCAAGAATAATGACACCGGCGGATGCCATGGCTGCCGGATCAGATTATCTGGTGATAGGTCGGCCGATTACTCAGGCAGAAAATCCAGCTGAGGTATTGGCAGAAATCAACCGGACGTTAGAGTAATAGGCACACCCGAGATACTTTACCGATACGGTTTCCTGATCTATTCATCTGTTCGTATTAAGGTAGGCGACTGAAACAAGTGCCTGTTTTATGCCCGTAGCTGATCGCTGCATTTCCGGCAATTATACAATCTGTATCACGTCGGGCATTGACATGCAGTATCTCTCCAGCACTCATCATCGAATGCGCGCCGATACGGATTATTCTGCCACTCGATACAGTCAGGTTTGTTCCTGCCTGTACCTGACTTCGATTCGCCAGTACGGTTTTACTGCTCCTAAGACTTCCGCTTTGAACATCGATTTTCCCAGTGGTTGATACATTTGAATTAAATGCCAATATGGCCTGATTATCAGCCTTCACAGTCACATCGCTGGCAGTGACAGTGGCGCTATTGCCGATTTTTACCTGACTGTTTTTTCCTTTGCCGGTTGAAATAAGTTCGACCGGACCATTAGCTGTCAGGCTAGAGGCATAGCGCAAGATGACCTGATTGTTTGCACGAATAGCCAGGGTATCAGCATTTATAGCAGCGTTTGGTTTTAGAAATACACTGCGCTTATCAGCAATCAGACAGCTTTCACCACCGGCATCAATGCTTGCTGATGGATTCAGACGGACATTCAGGCGTGCATGTAGAGTAATATCCGAGCCTGTAAGCGCAGTACCGTTATCGACAGTAATGTTACAGGGTGAAACGGCTTCGAGTGGGATTCCTGTCTGTCCGATAGAGCCGGATAGACGCAGGTTTTTATATACCCACTTGCCATTAGTATTGCGTACGCGGCCAAAGTTACTGGTGATGTAACGATCAATATCGTTAACTGAATGGGCAATAAAATCATTTCCGCATCTGCCTGCTGTTGAGACAGGTGGCAGATCACATATGACTGTCTGTTGTAGATTGTCAACATCACCTGAATAAACAGCCCAGGAAAATAATAGTTGATCCTTGAAATGGTTCAGTTGCCGTCCAGTACTGTTTGCAAAACTCCAGGCCTCAAGAGAGCTAAATTCACTGGCTGACCAGTAGAAGGAGCGGGTCTGAAGATGAGTGAACGGTCCGTTATTGCTGAGCCCGAAACTGGCGGGTGAATCACAGCTTGTGGCTATTCCATTGCCATTTGGAACACATTCACCAGTATTTCCAAGAGTGACATAAAACATATGACCCAGCTCTGACACTGACTTTCCTGTAGTATCGCGCCAGCCACCATCTCTGCCATCCGTAGTTGTCGCTGCAGTGGCATTATCGGTGGTTCCATTATTGCTGAAATTTACAGAAAATTCCTGGCCAGTCACCGGCTGTGTAAGTGGTAAACGCCAGCCAGTAACACCATTGATATTGAGACCTGCTGCCCAGGTGTTAGCTGCATTCCAGCTCATTTGTCCGGCTACGTTTGCATTGGCTAGCCAGGTGATATCCAGTTCATCGTCATAATATGCCTGATAGTCTGTGCCACCCACTGTGGCGGGTAATCGACCATGTAGATTCGAAGGTAGCAGAGGAGGCTGAATATTCACAAGTGCTGTTGTTGTAGCACTGGCGCCAGCTGCATTACTGATTAGTACTTCAAGTTCCAGCGTCTGAATGGAACGAACATCCGGGGCGATAAATTGCAGGATGGAGTCATTGACTGTATTCAGCACCAGTGGAATAGACATATCCCCAATTTGTTGCCAGATAAAGTCAAGAGTGTCACCGGCAGGATCTATGCTCGGAGAAGCATCCAGTAGAACCGTTTCTCCAGTCTGTACAGTGAGCAGGTTTTCAACCAGCAGTGCCAGCAGTGCGTTAGGAGTATCAACGCTATTGATTGATACCTGAGTGCGCGAATTGTCGATCAGTATTGCTCCATTTACATTGCTGATTTCGACAAAGAAATTTTCCAGTTCTTCCACGGCAAGGTCAGCCAGTACCGGGATCGAAATCACCGCTGTACGAGAACCAGCGCGGATGGTTACTTGACCTGTGACGGGTTCAAAATCACTTCCGGGTGTTGCCGTACCATTGCCCATATCAGCACGATAGAAGAGTAAAACATCTTCTTCCACAGTGCGGTTGAGTGTAATGCCAACCAGCGCCAGATTTTGACCATCAACGGGTTCACTGATGACTACCTGGCTATCAATATGCAGTGTTGGAAGGTTTGGCGAGAGACTGCAAAGGTTGAGTGGATCAGCGGGGCATTCATCACTGCCGTCTATGCTGCCATCATTATCCGTATCAGCTAGCCAGGGCAGGGTAAGCGTTTGCAGTGAAGTTTGTACTTCCAGTGCATTCAGACTGGCATCATCATCCGTATCCAGATCAGGATTCAGGAGCTGGTTGTTTGCAGTGACTTTGGAGATGCTATCCGGCAGTAACAACAGACGCAGTTGATAGCGTTGCTGTGCTGTACCCTTGTTCGTGTCGAGCAATTGCTGTAGCACCCATCGGTCTGAACGACTCTGTGTTTCACCTGCGAGTAGCAGTGTCTGCGCAGCCGTGGCGAGCTCGCTGAAACTGTTTACTGCAGCCAGGCCAATATGGGTATAGAGGTCATCAAAATGATAATCATTACCACCAAAACGCCGCAAGCCGTTGAGAGTCTGGTTGATAACATCGGTATCGATATCTGTTTCCAGCCCAGAGAGAATCTGGAAACGTATATTTGAAATTAACCGGGCTTCACTGCTCAGTGAGGCTTCCAGTAGCGATACTGCCACAGTGTCAGCAAGCGTGATAGCCAGGCCTGTATCATTGATGACCAGCTGACTGGCGAGGAAACGGATGAATTTAGTTTGCCAGGTATTTACATCGGTAATTTCCGGCGCTTTATTTTTCTGTAATGATGCCAGAAAACTGCGTGGTGAGATATCCGCCTGCGCCGTGAGCCAGTGCTTATAAATGCGTATGAAGTCTGGATTTCTGGAAACTTGATATGCTGCGAGTACTGCACTATCGCCTGCTGGCAGACGCATGGCCGGTACTTTGTTTTCTGACAGATCAGCGACAGCATTATCCTGTATGAGGCGCGTCGGCAGCTTTGTCGTACTGAGGTGGGCAGCACTGATTTCTGTTTCTGTTAATAGCGTGGCACTGTGGTAGAGCTGTTGTCCGAAAATAGATTGTGCATACAGAGTAGTCCATGAAAGTTTCGGATCTGTAGTCACCGGTAGAAAGCCATCCAGTTTCCGTTCCACTTCATACAGACGACGAGCAACAGGAAAATCCTTGAAGCGTTTAATGCGGGTGAGATAACTGTTACTGGTCAATGTTTCATCATCGATCGGAGTCAGCTGAGGTTGTTGATCCTCAGGATTGGTACCGCGAACTTTTTCATCAAAATCTGACCAGCCATCGCCGTCTGTATCCAGCGGCCGCCCTTCGGCATCCAGGCATTCAGTCTGGCGATCAATAACAAGCCCTGCACCCAAACAATAGGTGCGTAACCAGCTATCAAACTCTGACCAGCCATCACCATCAGCGTCGAATTGCCAGTCATCGTTAAAAGGATTAAGGCCGATTGCAGCTTCGATAAAATCAGGAATGCCATCATTGTCAACATCACGGCGATGCCAGTCTGGATCATTGCTGGCAATTTCATAATTGCGGCGCTGTTCAGCGATCGGTTGATTGTTGATAGCTAGCTGCGCCTGCAAAGTGTACTGACCGGGTTTTGCGATATACACTGTTTGTACATAATACCCTTCAGCCAGCGATCCGCCGGGTGGCAGTTTTCCTGTTAATGCATCATCCGTCAGCACGACTTGCCCACTGCCCGTCCCACCGCTCAGGTTCCAGCGTAAAATCAGGGGAGTATTACTTAGCTGATCTGTATTCACCTTCAGCGTAATGGCAAGAGTATTTTCAAACTGGCCACTGGCCGGTTCTACAGCCAGGCGATCGAAACCTGGAGAGCCGCTTCCATCTGCGCCCGCATCCAGCCCGGCGATACTGATGGCAGGCTGTCCCGCAGTCAGAGGAATCGAGCTTTGCGCCAGAGTATTAATCAAAGCCTGTTCGCCTGACTGCAATTGATACAGTGGCCCATTGCCACTGGCAAAACTTAACAACCAGTCATTAAAGTCAAAGCCCATCACCCGGCCGGTGGCAGGACTGATCACCCAGAGGTCATTATTACTGCCATCGAACAGCGGGCTGGCCTGCACAGACAGCGGCAGTGAAAAGCTGAGTAAACCGCCGAGTATCGCGGAGCAAAAACGGTGTTGGGTTATGCGTATCATGGTTGCTCCCCTATTGGCCAGTGAATCGGGTTCGGGTTACCCAGGGCGACAATCGCCACTGCGTGATTCGATGATCTGCATCGAAGTAAACAAACTGGTAGCGATAGTCGCGGTTTGCGGTGAATGGGTAACGGTCAACAAAAACGAAACGGGAATTGGACCTTGGTTCAACCTCAAGATAGCGAATGAATGGATCATTGAGCTGAGCAACCAGTTGTTTCTTGCTCTTTGGATTAATTTTCCTGTCAGTCAAACTGTCCCAATGCGCATATTCAATCAGGGGTGATACCTGTAGCCAGTCGCCATTCACATCACCTGAACCTCGTGCCTGTCGATACGCAAGAAAATGCACATTTCGATCAATTAACGAACGCGCTGCTGCGACGCCACTGGCATCGCAACCCACGCCAATATATAAAGAGTCTGAACCATCAACAAAACAACCAAACCAGATATTTTCATCCAGCGGCGTTGTTGTTAGTTCGATAGTGTGCAGGGTGTACTCCGCAGTCCCATTGCCAACGGGTAATGAATGGATACCGGTAACCAGAGGCTCTCCCTGAGGAGCCGACGCTAACGCTGGCCAGGGGAGGTATTCAGGATCAGCAACATTATCATCACGCCGCTCAGCACATAACGGCGCACTCCAGGGGGAGAGCAAACTCTCACCGCCTGCTGGACTAATGCCGACAGATCGAAAGCGTGCGCACCATTCATCCTGCGTGGTAGTAAGTGGATCAATCGCAAAATCAAACTGATGTTCAGTGGGTTCGCCATCTGTATTCCTTGCCATAGCGGGAACACTGAACTTAACGCGTTTGCGTTCTTCACCCTCTGCCTGCCTTTCAAGGCGGATTAACGTTGCTGCCACTGGCTCTGATGATAGTCGCCAGCGCAAAGACAGATTTGTATCCTGTGCATCCAGACCCACCGGTTGCGGTGTAGCAGGTGATTTACGGTTTTCAGGTAATTGCAAAACACATTGGGTGATGGTCGGAATTGATATATTGTTATTCGCATCTTGAGTGACCGCATAACCACAAAAAAATCCAGGCAGCGGCTGATAAATCACTGTAGCAGGATTAGGCGTACCACAACTGGTTGCGACCCGGGCGTGTTCTCCATCAATATTTTCATACAGGGAGACACAGGTATCGGGTGTAAGCGTTGTCGCGTCAACGAGCAATGGAAACCCGGCGACCATACCATCATCGACAGGT
>JAZGGH010000118.1:0-9461 GCA_036480335.1 Gammaproteobacteria bacterium
GCCCTTTTACCAATAACTCTCCCTGTTCCGGATCAATGCCCAGCTCTGCTTCGCAGGCGGGATAACCGACAGGTATATCTTCGCCAGCAGTCAAACGTTTTCTGTCGACAGGCCAGTATAAACAGACATTGGTTTCGGTTGGACCAAATAAATTATAAAACTTTGTTTCCGGTAACAGTCCGGTTAAACGGATCAGACTATCCATCGGAAACACTTCGCCGGCAAATAATATCTGCTTGAGCTGAGGCAGATTTTTTTTATCCAGCCCACCTTTTAATGCGATAAAGACCAGAATAGAGGGGACGGTATACCAGAGAGAGATTGTATTTTGCGCCAACCAGTCAGTAAGCCGGGATGGCGAGAGTTTCAGGGCATCAGGAATAAAGACAGTGTTCGCGCCTGCCGCAGGCACCGCGAACAAATCAAACAGCGAAAGATCAAAATGAAATGGCGACAAACTGGCCGCCACATCTTGCACATTCAGATTAAAAACATTACTGGCCCATTGCACAAAAGCACTGATGGCGCGCTGCGATATCACCACACCTTTTGGATTACCCGTCGAACCGGATGTATACAGAATAGCGGCAGGTGCATCTGGCTGACTATAGAGAGCACCGGGCGGCTCCTGTAGAGATACAGATGGCAACATATCTGTGTTAATTGTCACAATGCCTGAGTCAGCCAGCCATTTAGGTGCCTGATCATTGCTGACAATCGATCGGCAGCAGGCATCTTTTATAATAAAAAGGTTACGCGCCTGCGGGCCGGATGTATCAAGAGGAATATAGCAGGCACCCGTCATTAACACCGCATAAATGGCAATGACTGCATCCATTCCCCGGGGCAGGAAAATAGCAATATTGTCACCTGCAGACACACCAGACTGAGCCAGAAAATGGTTCAGTCCACTCGCTTTTTTATAGAGTGCTTTGGCCGTTAACTCAATATTTGCTTCAGTAAAAAGCACTTTATCAGGCGCGTTTACCGACAGCGCATACAGATAGCTGGCGGGGTTACTGGCAGAGATATTGACAGTATTATTGGCCACGTAATTCTGCCGTCATAATCTTCACAACCGAATCTATCCAGTCCGGGTCACACTGACTTTCAATATAGTTAAAGCTCAAGACTATTTTTCCCTGAAATTTGCTGACCAGCACAGCCATAGCAGGAGGAGAAGCCACCTGACAAAGATGATACATATTCGTAACGGGTAATCCGGCCAACTGTTCTGGCTCCGGATCCATATTGCCGGTATAAGAAAACCAGAACGAACTGCGTTCACGCCCATCGGGCGTATAACGGACTATCTCCCCCTGTCTCTTTAGCGTTAACCAGCTTGCCAACTGCATCAACGGCAACATGGCATAATCGTGACGATTTTTTATCGTCTGTTTATGTTGCTCTCTGAGGTACGGAAACAATCTCTCTCTGGACTGTACAAGCTGCTTTTCTGCACGCGTAAATATAAAACTGATCTGATTGCCAAAAACCGGAACAAGCGCTCTGCTTCTGCGATAATTCACGGCATAAGGCACACAATATGCCTGGCCTTCATTGTCATTCCCGGCCTGTTCCATTGCGCGCATCATACAACCGACGAAATACAACGATATGCCCGCAATACCGGTATTTTTTATCGCCAGTGACATCACTTTATCACTGTCTTCCCGGTTTAAAACAATACGTCTGAGACCCGGTTTTTTGTCTGCAGACTCGCTCAACAAAGGCAAGACACTGGGATGCTTTTCCATGCTGCGAATCATTGAAAAGGCCTTCCAGGTGTACTTTATTTTTTCCCAGAACGTCCATTTTTTGAGCATCGACTCAATAATCAGATCACCCGAATCGGGCAAATCCTTTTCAGGATTAAACATATGGTGCAACACAAGTTCAGCACCCTTTGCATCACAGACAGGATGAAACCATCGAAGCATCACAAAACTCTGCCCGGCTTCAATAATTACATGTATTTCAACAGGGGCACTATCGAAAGGAGAAACGGGGGTATTAATAATATCAAGGAATTTTCTATGTCGATCAAAATCAGGCGATTGCAAGGCATCCGGTTTATAAAAAAAGACCGGTAAGGGTGTTTGCCGGGAATTCTTCCAGTAATAATGCCGACCTTTCTGAAATAAGCGTGCCACAGAGCGCGGGAATTTTTTGGCGAACGCCTGGCATTTCTGCTGAACATCTTCTTCGTCTATAACGCCATCAAGCTCAAGCACAATGCCACAATTATTGCCAGCCATTCCAGATGATCGAATCTCCTGGTCCATCATCAAAGTGAATTGATCGGCCGGATTTAATTGGTTTGACATTTAATTGTAACTTTTATTTATGCTGATTGATCCAGTCTTCAAGAGATTTAAGCGTTCTAAGGTTTTCAGGCACCAACTCATCATCAGGGAGTGACACAGCAAACGCCTCTTCAATATAAAGAACCAGACGCATGATGCCCATACTATCAAGGCCTGCATCAAGCAAATCATCGGTTTCAGTAAATTCATCAGCGTTATCGACAAACACCAACTCTTTAAAAATATAGCTTTTAAGATTTTGCAACATGAATTTATTTCCGAACGCTTACTTTGCCAGCTTTACAACTTCACCCTTGAAGGTTACACCCGCAATAATTTTTCCACTCCCACATTCATATTCAGTTTCACTGGTCACTTCATGTCTTTTATAATAACTACGGATATTCACAATCGCATTACCACCCTCACGCACGGCCCTGTCCTGCAATGAAATCATGGCAGATAAAAAAGCCCATTCGCAGGCGCGTTTATCGGTTTTATTAAACGCATTTGTCTTTTTATTTGTCATTACCTCACCAAAGTTTTTTACGATGGCAGGATGGCTTTTCTTGCCAAAATAGAGGCCAATACCTGGATCCAGTTTACTCATTGCATCATCATTTTTCAGCGCGTCATCCAGAGAATACATATTTCTATCATCTCTCGCCTGAAGACCACTACTTGTAACCAGAAATAACGCTGCTGATACCGCCAATAGTATTGCTTTCATTTTCATCACCTCGACGTGAATATTTTGCCACCTACGCGGCAAAAAAGTAACAACTCATTACAATTGCTACAGTAGCACAAATTTATTCGTAATTATAAGTAGTGGCTCCGATTTACTCGCATTGTAAAACATGGGTATAATTCCTCAAAATACCGTTTTTAAGGGCATATTCGTGATTGAAGAACTGAAATTATTACTGATCAATGAGCTAAACCTGGAAGATATTTCTCCACAGGATATTGATCCTGCAGCACCGCTATTTAAAGATGGCCTGGGGCTGGACTCTATAGATGCACTAGAGCTCGCTGTTGTACTGGATAAAAAATACGGCATTAAAATCAAAGCCGACGACGACCAGAATACCGATATTTTTGCTACTCTGGACTCTCTGGCAAGTTACGTTTCTGACAACCGTAACCGCTAGCAGAGTCATGCCGTTGATTTTACTCAGTAAAATTAGCCCGCAATTTCGCAAAAATACTATACACATGTTTAGGCGAAAACCAGCATGACCGTTAACGGGCTGTTGAAAAAACCTGTTAAGGCCTGCGCACTGATCCCGGTTTATAACAACCACATGACGCTTGAAAAAGTCGTCTCCGATGTGCAGCAATATATTAGGCACATCGTTATCGTCGATGATGGCAGCCATGATGGTACCGAGACAATTGTGGACAGGCTGCATGAAAATGATCCTGACCACATTTATATCTTTCATCAAGCTGTCAATACAGGTAAGGGCGCAGCGATTCAGATGGGTCTTGAAATAGCGCATACTCACGGCTTTACACACGCCTTACAGATTGATGCTGATGGCCAGCACGATATCAATGATATACCCCGCTTCCTGGAAATGGCTACAGAGTCACCGAACAGTCTTATTCTTGGTGATCCTGTCTATGGTGACGATATTCCGGCTATCCGTAAACATGGGCGCAAACTGACCACAGCCATGATTGCCCTGGAAACCGGCAGCCTGAAGATGCCAGATGCCATGTGCGGCTTCCGTATCTATCCCGTCGCAGCAACTCGCGAACTGGGCAGAATAAGCCCACGCATGAGCTATGACCCCGAGGTCATGATACGTGCTTACTGGGCGGGTATACCTTTTAAAATCGTAGCGACAAAAGTACGCTATCTATCGGCAGAAGAAGGGGGTATTTCGCATTTTCGCATGGTGCGAGACAATGTCATCAATATCTGGGTTCATACCCAATTGCTACTGCAAGCCCCTCTGCGATTGCTGCTGCGCGCAATCAAAACCAGCCACTAATGGGCGACTGGCTTTCACGCAAGGAACGCGGCTCTTCTCATCTGCTAAGATTCATGATCTGGCTCTGTCAGCAACGCTTTCGCTGGCTGGTTAACCTGCTTATTTATCCTATTGCTGGCTATTTCTTTATTATTGATCAGTCATCGCGACGCGCTAGCCAGGAATATTTCCGGCGGGTTAAAGATGATTACCGGTTTACTGACTACTATCGTCAATTACTCTGCTTTTCATTCTCTCTGGTGGATCGTGTCACTATCACACAAGGGGAGTCTGAGCGCTTCAAGGTACATTCACAGGGTCGTGAACATTTACACGCCGAGCTGGACAAAGATAAAGGCTTTATTTTACTCGGCTCACACCTCGGCAGCTTTGAAGCCAGCAAACTGCTTGCCAGGGAAAGGATAGGTATGGATGTGCATATTGTCGCGCATTTCGCCGTGTCGATAAAATTTAATCAGGCTCTGAGTGCCATCAATCCGGCATTAGCACCAAAATTTATTGATCCAATGACACCCAATGCCATTTTTCAAATGCGTGATGTCATTGACAAAGGCGGAGTACTGGCTATTTTAGCTGATCGTACCGGAATCGGTGACAAACAAATGCCAGTGAATTTTCTCGGCAAGCCGGCAACATTTCCCACTGGCCCATATTACCTTGCCTCAATTTTACACTGTCCGATACTGTGTTTTTTTGGCCTCAGAGTTGGCCAGTACAGTTACGATACCTACGCAATCAAGCTCGCTGACCGCATTCAACTGCCGCGTGGACGTCGTGACGAACTGGCTCAGGTATATGCTCAAAAATATGCCGATATACTTGCGGAGAAAGCTCGACAATACCCTTATAACTGGTTCAATTTTTATAAATTCTGGGATTCACCCAAAAAATCATGAGCGCTAGCATTACACACGAAATACCTTTCCATGACGTTGATAGTCTGAATATTGTCTGGCATGGCCACTATTACAAATATTTTGAGCTGGCACGCACGGCACTATATCGCTCAGTCAATTGTGATATTGATGACATGGGAAAAATGGGGCATGCCTTTCCAGTCATTGAATCACATTGTCGCTATTCTGAAGCGCTCAAATATGGGCAGAAAATACTGATTGCAGCCGACTTCAGTGAATGGGAATACTATATACTGATTCGCTACACAATCTCCTGCCCGGAAGATCAACGACGCCTTGCCTATGGTCACACAAAACAGGCGGTCTGCACTCTGGCGGGTGAGTTACTCAAGCAGGTCCCCGAGTCGATTAAACATGTTATCCAGGGTTAATCTTCTTTTTTTTATCTGGCTGGCGGCATGCACATCAATGGCGAACGCCGCAGACACATTCGCTACAGTGCTTGAACGAATGCAGCTTAAAGAAAGCCAGCATTTTCAGTATCAGGAAACCCGGCATCTGGCTTTGCTTACTCAACCATGGGTCGCTACGGGCGACATGTTCATCACGGCTACAGGCATGGTCATAGTACAACATTCACCCTCTTCGATACTCACCCAAATCACCCATGACAAACTGAAATACTTTGATGCTGAACGCGATATCCAACGAACGATTCCGTTAAAAAAACCCTTCGCGGTACCCGGCATGGCTCCCTTTTTACAGATGCTCTATCTCGGCAAGCAACAAAGCAGGCTGGAAGAAAACTACCAGACATCATTCCAACTGCTTAAGGATCGCTGGATACTTGTATTAAGCCCCAGACAGCCGGGCAATGACAAAATCAAAGCAATGACCCTGTCGGGCTCACAAGGCAAAGGCGCAGATCTGCTCAAACTGGAATATATTGATGGCGACCTGACCCACTGGCAACTCTCTCTGCTTACACAAGGCCATGATGCTACCGACCATCTGAAAAAAGCACTCGCCAGCTTCAACGAAGACCATAGTTTTGACGATTAGCGAGAAAAACCAGCAAACAACCAACAGTCCTCTCAGGGCAACAGGGTTTATTCTTGTTACCTTTTTTCTGGTTGCGCTGGCACTCTGGACAACCGAGCTGCGCACCAACATTGGCGATTTCTTTTTTCCCGGAGACAGTGCAGACAGCGGTTTTCTTGCCGGCCAGATCCAGTCTGAAGAATTTTCCCGGCGCTACCTGATCAGTATCACTCACCAGGGTATCGCTGAAACAACAGCCACTGAATTTTCTGACGCATTGATTCAGCAGCTCGAAAAAACACCTGACGTTAAGCGCATCTGGCACACACAATTCAATGATAATGACATGCAGCGCTTACTGGATAGCTACCAGGAACAGCACGTCCATCTGTTTTCACTCAATCCCGAAAAAGACTTTCCGGCTCTGTTCTCAGCGCAGGGCATGACAACCCAGGCACAGACATTAAAAGAGGCGCTGCTTGGCCCCGATCCAATGCTCGCCAAATCTATTCTTGAACACGACCCGATGTTACTGACACTCAACTGGTTCAGGAAAATTGGCAAACAGTTCAATCGCCCGGACAATACGGCTGGTTACACATCATTTTTCCTTGAAACAGAAAGCTCCGGGCTAAATGCCATTGCGCAGACAGAAATTCAGAACGCTTTGCAGCAAATTTTCACCCAACTCAACGCTGAATATAATCAGGCCTTTGCTTTCGACTATACCGGTGTACCGGTATACGCTGTTAAAATTCGCAATCAGTCTATACAAGACATCAGCCGCATCAGCAGTCTGTCAATGGCAGCCGTCATATTGCTTTCGTTACTGGTGTTTCGTTCCTGGCGCGCATTGCTGTGTACGGCACTGGTACTCACTGCAACTGTCGCTGTCGCGGTACTGATCACTCAATCCATTTTTGGTCACATTCACGGACTCACATTAGCGCTGGGCACTACACTGGTCGGTGTCTGCATCGATTATTTTATTCACAGCATGGTTCACTCGAGCAACAAACAAGGCATTCAAAGAATACATGCCATTCAACAAATCTGGCCAACATTGATGACCGGCGGTGCAACCACCATCATCGGTTATATTGCTCTGAGTATCAGCGGATTTCCCGGTCTGCAGCAGGTTGCCGTATTCACCGGCAGCGGCATCATCACCGCACTGATACTCTCAAGATTTGTGTTACCTGCTCTGATGGAGCTGTTTAATGTCACCATTACGCCTGCCATCGACCTGCAAGGCCTGCTCAAAATCGCTATGTATACCGGGCTGCGCTACGCTGTATTTATTATCATTGGTATCACCGCAATCATTGGCATTCCGCAGATTCACTGGGGCAATGATCTCAATATGATGGCACCTGAAATTAAAAAGCTGCAAGCAAAAGACATAGCCATCCGCTCACGCATGGCCAGCCTGCAACCTGGTCGATTTATTCTGATCGAAGGCAACACCACCGAGGAAGCGCTACAAACCAGCGAAGCACTGCTACCGACACTCAAACACCTACAGGCACAGGGAGAGTTACAGGCATTTTATCCGCCTTATCCCTGGCTTGCTTCGCAACAACTCCAGTCCAGAAATCAGCAGGCATGGGAGTCCGAATTGTCGCCGAATACCCGCCAGAATTGGGAAAATGCAGTCGCCAGCGCCGGTCTCAATGCTACAGCCCTGCCCCATCTTGAAAACAAATCAACACCATTACTTGAACTTGATCAGCTGCGTAATTCACCTGCCTGGCAACTACTCTCACGCCAGTTTATGCACTTGCCAGACAAAACCACCATTGCCATCTGGCTCGGCGAACACAACCCAGAAGCACTCAGATCAACCCTCGCCAACATTTCAGATGTGCGTTATTTCAGCCAGAAAGACAGCATCGATCAACTTGCGACTGCTTACCGGCATAGAGCCCAAAGCATGCTGGTTGCAGGAATTCTCGCTATTTTTGTCATTTTGCTTATACGCTATCGATCATTCACATCCGCGCTACGCGCCCTGTTGCCTGCCGCGCTTGCAGTGCTCTTGCTACTTGGTGCCTGGGGGCTATCTGGCGCATCGATGGGCATGCTGCATTTAATCGGGCTATTATTGACGGCAGCAGTATGCGTGGACTATGGCATCTTTTTTATGGAGAATAAAAGCGACAATACTGCACGTACCTTTCAGGCCATTACTGTTTCTGCACTAACGACTTCAGTCGCCTTCGCCTGTCTCGGTGCAGCAGAAAATCCGGCCATGCATGCACTGGCGTGGACAGTAGCGCCCGGTGTATTAGCCGGTTTTCTACTTTGTCCGTTAATGTTACGAAATAATAATTAATGCCCGCCGTTCTTTGACCCTTCAGCATCGTTGCCTACCAATTTACATGAACAGAATAGAGGGTTTCTCATAAGATTGCTCTTGTTCAACAGCTAAATTTTTTGCGTAACACGCACGATGACCAAGAATAGGTTCTATCAATTTTAGCTGATACCCATCAATATCTTCAACAAATCCGGTAACCGTTGTCCCTCGCATTCATCGGCCCGCTTTCTATCGGAGATAATTTACCTTTGCATAAATACAAAACCTTGCAATCATAAATCCTGATATGAAATTTATTTTTTAGATAAAAGTTCAACTCGCAAATAAAATAACGACTGTAAATATTGTGAAACTAATTATGGCTAAAACGAGTCGAAATAATTGGTTTGCAAATCTGCAAATTCAAATTCCACATCTTGTCGCCCGTTACCGGTCAGGAGGGTTTTGATAAAACGGTTGGCACGTTTATACATGAACGGGAGCAGCTTGTTTTCCTTCTGTGCCTGGAAATGCATTACCCAACTGTTTTCAAAATCAAGCGGGTGATGACCATTTTTCAGAAACCACTGCTGTCCTGCGTGCGTTTTGCTCGCGTTTATCTGTGCATGTTCATCATCACTCAGGCTTGATAGCGTTTCATTTTCTTTAATATGCCAGTTGATTGCACACAATAGATGGGCAAAGAATTCAGGTTCAGATGAAATAACAGAGATGTCACTCGACACGTCTGTTTTTTCCTTGATAAATGCGAGACTGCTCTCCAGTAATCGAGTTTTACAGTGAATGACATTTTGCGCATCAATATCGATTGCCCAGAGTGTATTAACTGCATTGGCGACAGCATGATAAGCGGGGTTTTTATTACCCTGGCGCTGTGACTTTTTATACAGGCTGTCCAGCCGTTTTTTGTAGATAAGGGAAACAATATTGCCAT
>JAZGGH010000119.1:0-4072 GCA_036480335.1 Gammaproteobacteria bacterium
GAGTGGAGATAAGGGAAAACCCTGCCTGATTCGACAGATTAATGCTAAATACAGGTTAAAAACCTGGAATTTATAGTTCGAAAGAGATTTCTTGATTTAGGACCGTCAAATTTCAACAGCCTGTTAATAGTCGAGACAGAAGCTCATTTCTTACAGGTTGTAACAAACCAGCGGGTCATTGCGACCAACGGTAGCAAACCCAATCAACAATAAGCTAAACTGACACTAACTTTTCATCTCATCAATGATACTTACCCAACTCACTGACTTATGACTAAATTTCGGATCATTCTTTTCATCATTATGGTTAGCGCGATCAGCCTGTATTTCTATTTAGATCTTGGGCAATACCTCACGTTGGATTTTTTTAAATCAAAACAAATAGCTATTGAGTCATACAGGCAGGCGAATCCAGTACTGTCTGCCCTGGTTTTTTTCATTCTGTATGTTGCTATTACCGGTTTATCTCTGCCAGGAGCTGCGCTGATGTCGCTGGTAGCTGGCGCCATTTTTGGTCTGTGGCAGGGCGTACTGATTGTTTCCTTCGCGTCGACGATTGGCGCTACCCTGGCTTTTCTGGCATCGCGCCTGCTACTGCGAGAAACAGTGCAACAGCGCTTTGGTGATAAGCTGAAAACGGCTAATGAAGGTATTCAGAAAAATGGTGCTTTTTATTTATTCTCATTGCGCCTGGTACCGGCATTTCCTTTTTTTGTGATCAACCTGGTCATGGGTCTCACACCGATACGTACCTCGACATTCTACTGGGTTAGCCAGCTTGGAATGCTCCCGGCCACCTTTGTATTTATTAACGCCGGCAAACAACTCGCACAACTGGAATCCATATCAGGAATTCTGTCACCTGGACTCATGATCTCTTTTATTCTGCTTGGACTGTTTCCGCTACTGGCTCGAAAAACATTAGAGATGTTTAAAGCTAATCAGGCGCTGCGTGGATTTACAAAACCCAGCTCATTTGATCGTGACCTGGTGGTGATCGGTGCTGGTGCAGGCGGCCTTGTCAGCGCCTACATTGGCACTGCACTCAAGGCTAAGGTCAGCCTGATTGAAAAAAACCGTATGGGGGGTGATTGCCTGAACACAGGTTGCGTTCCCTCTAAAGCTCTGATCCGTTCGGCACAATTTCTATCGGATATAAGTCGCGCCGAGGAGCTGGGGTTTAACTCGGCCAGTGTGAAATTTGATTTTGCGAAAATTATGCAACGGGTGCAACGCGTCATCAAACAGGTTGAACCACATGACTCTGTTGAACGTTACACTGCACTGGGTGTGGACTGCATTGAGGGTGAAGCCTCAATAATTTCGCCCTGGGCTGTAAAAATCAATGGCCGCATTCTGACCACACGCAACATTATTATAGCAACGGGTGGAAGCCCGGCTGTTCCCCCGGTACTCGGTATCGATACGATCAATTATCATACCTCCGATACAATCTGGAAATTGCGTACTCTACCACGCCGCTTTATCGTCATTGGTGGCGGCCCCATCGGCTGTGAACTCGCCCAGTGTTTTGCCCGCTTCGGCAGTCATGTCACATTGGTGCAATACGGACCGCGCCTGCTTGAAAATGAAGATCCAGAATTTTCAGACATGTTGTTGCAACAATTTATCAAAGATGGACTGGATGTACGTATCAACCATGAAGCTAAAGAATTCCGGATAATCAATGGGCGCAATATTCTCATAGCAGCAAACAATACAAGCGAGGCAAATAAAAATCAGGGGATTGAAATCGAGTTTGATGAAGTATTGATCGCCACGGGAAGACGCGCCAATAGTCAGGGTTTTGGGCTGGAAAACCTTGATATACCTGTACACAAAAACGGCACAATCGAAGTTAACGAATATATGCAGACACGTTTGCCAAACGTTTATGCCGTAGGCGATGTTGCTGGCCCCTACCAGTTCACCCACACTGCTGCTCACCAGGCCTGGTATGCTGCTGTCAACGGCCTGTTCGGAACATTCAAAAAATTCCGCGTGGATTATTCCGTGATTCCCTGGTCAACCTTTACCGATCCGGAAATTGCCCGTGTGGGTCTCAATGAACAGGATGCAACAAAACAGGGCATTGCCTATGAAGTGACTACCTACCCGGTCAATGATCTTGATCGAGCCATTGCTGATGAAAATGCCTACGGCCTTATCAAGGTACTTACTGTGCCCGGCAAGGATCGTATTCTGGGTGTCACCATCGCTGCGCATCATGCTGGCGATCTGATTGCAGAATTTGTCACCGCCATGCGTCACGGTCTTGGCTTGAACAAGATACTCGGCACCATTCATATTTATCCGACCATGACCGAGGCCAACAAATACGTGGCCGGAAACTGGAAGCGCAATCATGCCCCGGAAAAAATACTCCGCTGTCTGGAACGCTATTTTCGCTGGCGCAGATCGTCTTAACAGGCTGCTAAGCGATAAACTCTACCCTCTCGACAACCCAGTAAAGTGCTATGACAGTAATGATAGTAGAGGCAGGAATGATAATACGCTTACGATACCAGGTCTTGTTGCCAAACCAGTAACCGATAGCTATATAGGCGGCAACAATGATCGTCACCTGCCCCAGTTCGACACCCACATTAAAACTCAACAGCGCCGTAAAAAAAGCATTGGGTGGCATACCGAAATCAGCCAGCATCCGGGCAAAGCCCATGCCGTGAAGCAGGCCAAAGCCAAACACCATGACAAGTCGCCCCCAGCTGATCAACTGACGGCGATTATAAATATTTTCAAACCCTACGTAGGCGATAGACAGGGCGATCAACGGCTCAACGATACGATCTGACAGGTTAATGTATCCCGCCATAGTAAGTCCAAGCGTCAACGTATGTGCGAGCGTAAACATGGTGACCTGAGACAACAGTGGCCGCCATTTTGTGCTGAACAGGAACAGGCCAAGAATAAACAGAATATGATCCGTTCCTTTCGGCAGAATATGCTCATAACCTATCGTCAGATACGACCAGATCACCTGATGAAGTGGGCGTTGAGTGAATAGTTCCTGTAACGAAAAATCCTGACTACCCTTATCATCGCGCACCCATTGCCATTCTGCCCAGTGGTACTTCCCTGCTTCTCTGTCTACCTGACGAACTCGCACGGCATAATCGGCAAACGCTATGGGATAATAGAGGCTCAATATTTTTGTATCACGATCAAGCGGGCCTTCGAGCATAATCAAGCTGATACGTGGCACTTTGGTATAGCCAGCAGGCGGAATTTTCAGCAGCGTCACTTGCAACGGTACCCGACGACCATCCGCCAGCAACTCAATAGCCTGTAAAAACTCGTCTTCAAATCGATTAAAATATTCACGCAACTGCTCGCTAGTCAGTTTGCGTAAATGATCATATTCATCCGCATTAGGCGCATCGTTGGTATTCTTATAGCGGCCATTGATACCGGTGAGTAATGCCTCAATGCTTGCCCGAACCTCGATGGCTGCATTGCCCTCAACATTTGCCGTTACTTCAATCAGAACCGGTTTAACAATGTCTGCCTGCGCTGTCAATGAGACTGCGGAAAGCAACATCCATACAACGATGATTTTCTCTACACCAGCCTTAATCAATGAATATGCCTTTTTGTTGCGGATTTTCTAAAAAATTACTGCCGGATTATATACGCAAGAAGTGAAAATAGGTATTACAGGGAACTCACTAAAGCAGAGTGAGTCCTAGAAAATATACTGTTGGTATAACTTATCAGGGTGTTTGCAATGAATAAGAAATTCAAAATTTTACTGGCTACTGCAATGATTGCTCTAGCGACAACAGGCGCAACAGCAAGTGGTATCAGCATTTATTACAGCAGTGGACACCACGGAAACCATCAAGGATACGGTTATTATGGGCATCATCGTAGACATGACGGCGGACACCGTAAACACCATGGAAACTATCGGTATCGATATGGTTACCCTCTAACAGGCTGTTGAAATTTGACGGTCCTAAATCAAGAAATCTCTTTCGAACTATAAATTCCAGGTTTTTAACCTGTATTTAGCATTAATCTGTCGAATCAGGCAGGGTTTTCCCTTATCTCC
>JAZGGH010000120.1:0-2637 GCA_036480335.1 Gammaproteobacteria bacterium
GGTAGGTCCAAACGGGGTCTTTGTTGAAGGAACGCCGCTCCTGGAAGGGCAGCATGTGTTTAAGGCAAATGATTCAGTGATCGACATTCTAAAAGCCAAAGCGGCGCTGGTTCATGTGCAGGCGATCGAACATAGTTACCCGCATTGCTGGCGGCATAAAACACCGATAATTTTTCGGGCAACACCGCAATGGTTTATCAGTATGGACAAAAAAGGTTTGCGCCAATCTGCCCTGCAGGCGGTCGCTGATGTCGACTGGGTTCCTGGCTGGGGAGAAGCGCGGATTAAATCCATGATCGAAGGACGACCCGACTGGTGTGTGTCGCGTCAGCGAACCTGGGGTGTTCCGATTGCTCTGTTTATTGATAAAAAAACCGGCGCTCTGCATCCTGACTCTGCACGACTGACTGAGGAAATTGCGCAACGGGTGGAGCAGCAGGGGATCGATGCCTGGTTTGAGCTGGATCCGGTTGAGTTACTGGGTGATGTTGCAGAAGACTATGAAAAAATTACCGATACGCTGGATGTCTGGTTTGATTCAGGGGTGACACATTTTTCAGTACTGGATCAGCGTGAAGATCTGAGTTGTCCTGCAGATCTTTATCTGGAAGGTTCGGATCAGCATCGCGGCTGGTTTCAGTCCTCATTGCTGTCATCCATTGCCATGCGTAATTCGCCGCCGTATAAACAGGTGCTGACACATGGTTTTACAGTGGATGCCAATGGCCAGAAAATGTCGAAGTCCAAAGGCAATGTGGTCTCACCGCAAAAAATATTTAGCAGTCTGGGCGCAGATATTTTAAGGCTCTGGGTGTCGGCGACAGACTATCGGGGCGAGATGACGGTCTCCGATGAAATTCTAAAACGCACAGCGGATGCGTACCGCCGTATTCGTAATACCGCGCGTTATCTGTTATCCAATATGTCCGGGTTTGATCCGGTGCAACATAGCGTTAAAGCGAGTGACATGCTGGCGCTTGATCGTTGGGTTGTTGAACGGGCAAAGCAGTTGCAGACAGAAATAGAAGCGGCTTATGCAAGCTATGAGTTCCATCATATCTACCAGCAGATTCATCACTTCTGTTCGATTGATCTGGGCAGCTTTTATATTGATGTTATTAAGGATCGACAATACACCACGCAGGAAAACAGTGTCGCGCGACGCTCTGCACAAACTGCACTGTATTATATTTCGGAAGCATTGGTTCGGTGGATGGCGCCCATTCTGAGTTTCACGGCAGAAGAGATCTGGGGTAACTTGCCCGGTGATCGAGAAGAATCAATTTTCCTGTCTACCTGGTACGATTTATCTGCCCTGAAAATACAGGACGAATTCGGGCTGCCATACTGGCAGTCTATTCTGGGTGTTCGTGACGTGGTCAGTAAAGAGCTTGAAAAATTACGTGTGGCTGGAGACATCGGCTCTTCTCTGGGCGCTGAGGTTGATATTTATTGCGGCGATGCACTATATGATAAGTTATCGCGGCTTGACGATGAATTACGCTTTGTCTTGATTACCTCGTACGCTCAGGTGCTGCCGTTGTCGGACGTACCCGATCAGGCGGTTATGGGCGATGTTGGCGATGAAAAACTAGGTGTTGTTTGTCGTGCGAGTGGGCATGCTAAATGTGCGCGCTGTTGGCATCATCGCGAAGATGTAGGTCAGCATACAGCGCACCCGGAGCTATGTGGCCGCTGTGTTGATAATGTGTCGGGTTCCGGTGAGCAGCGATACTATGCTTGATTTTTCCCGAGCTATAAGTGGCAGGTATACGCAATGAAAAAAGGATTTTTTTTATTGTCTGCAGTTGTGGTTATTCTGGATCAGATAAGCAAATATCTGGCGAATAACTCACTGGAATATGCGCAACCTTTTGTTGTGTTCCCCTCGTTTAATTTGACGTTGCTCTACAATCGGGGCGCAGCGTTTAGCTTTTTGAATGATGCGGGTGGCTGGCAGCGGTGGCTGTTTACCGGTATCGCGCTCTTTGCCATTGTGTTTATCGTTAACTGGTTGCGTAAGCTGAGTGATAAAGAATGGTTACTGGCTTTTGCGTTGTCATTCATTCTGGGTGGTGCTATCGGCAATCTGATTGACCGCGTCTGGTTCGGCTATGTTATCGATTTTATTCAGGTCTATTACCAAAGCTGGTTTTTCCCAGCATTCAATCTGGCTGATTCGGCAATCACATTGGGCGCTATTCTCCTGATCTGGAACAGCCTGTTTGGCCCCAAAGAAGACAATAATTGATATGCAAATTACCTACGGCTCAAAAGTCACCATGCATTTTTCTATCGCCCTGTCAGATGGAACGGTTGCGGATAGTAGCTATGATGAAGAGCCGATAACCTTTGTCATGGGTGAAGGTGCGCTTGAGGGAACGCTGGAGCTGGCATTAATCGGTTTGCGTACTGGCGAGAGCCAGACACTGACGCTCGATCCGGGCCAGGCGTTTGGCCAGCCAGATGCGGCTGCCATTGTCGGTATTCCACGCAAACAGTTTCCTGCTGACATGGAAGTCGAGCCAGGAACGATTATCGAATTTGTGCGTGAGAACGGTGATGAAGCCCCCGGGACAATACTGCATTCTGATGCTGATAAAGTCAGTGTTGATTTCAACCATCCGCTGTCTGGCC
>JAZGGH010000121.1:0-8687 GCA_036480335.1 Gammaproteobacteria bacterium
CTCATGCGGCACAATCCTGCGTTAAAAATCGGCTCAAAATGCTCATGTACTGCGTGTCTACTGCACTTTTTCGCCAATTTTTGCCTTGTCTTGCGCTCGCATGAGACTTTTTCAACAGCCTGTTAAGCGGACAGGGAATGCTGTTTTTGCGCCAGTAAAAAGTCAAAGCACTGATCCGGGTTGTTCATGTTTCTGAGTTGAGTACAGAATGATGGCTGACTGAACAGACGGGCCAGTTCAGCAAGTATCAGCAAATGTTCATCGGTTGAGGCTTCCGGGACGATTAATGCAAACATGATATCGACCGGTTTCTTATCAGCCGCATCAAAATCAATGCTGTTTTCAAGAGTGAGTAATGCGCACAGGGGTTTGTTGAGTCCAGGCAGACGCCCATGGGGCAGGGCAACACCCTGCCCCAGTCCGGTACTGCCAAGGCGTTCCCGGCTGGTCAGGCTGTCGAATATTTCCAGTTCATTAAGATCAGGCGTCGAATCCGCGAGTAATTTTGCCAGCATTTCAAGACTGGCTTTCTTGCTGCTGCATGCCTGTTTACAAGCGATGCGAGCAGGATGCAGGAGTTCGACTATCTGTATATTGTTCATGGATGCTGGAATCAGGTAAATTAAATATCAGGTTCAAGGTTCTTGATAGAGCCTTCGCTACGGTGATGATCCTTGATTTTTTCCTTGTGTTTTTTAATCTGCCGGTCAAGTTTGTCAGTCAGGGAATCAATGGATGTATACATGTTTTCATCTGTGCTGTCAGCAAAAATCTTGGCGCCGCTGAGCAAAATGGTAGCTTCCGCTTTCTGACGTAATTTTTCAACACTGAGTACCACATGTACACCGGTGACGTTATCAAAATGGCGTTCCAGCCGTTCAAATTTGGTGTTGACATAGTCTTTCAGGTTTTCAGTAATATCAACATGGTGTCCGGTAAGGTCTATTTGCATATTTTGACTCCTTTGTCGACGATCTCTCGCTAGGAGAGGCGTTTTCGCTCATTCGATGGCGGGATTGCCATCGCTTCACGATATTTTGCGATGGTTCTTCTGGCTACCTTAACCCCTTGATCGGCCAATAGGCCGGCAATTTTACTATCACTTAATGGTTTAGTGGGTTTTTCGGCAGCAACCAGCTTTTTGATAATGGCACGAATAGCGGTTGCCGAGCATTCGCCGCCGTCATCCGTACTTACATGACTGGAAAAAAAGTATTTGAATTCGAAAATGCCACGAGGTGTGTGCATGTATTTCAGGGTGGTGACTCTGGAAATGGTAGATTCGTGCATTTCAACACTTTCTGCAATATCTCTCAATACCAGTGGCTTCATGGCTTCATCGCCGTATTCGAAGAAATTCACCTGACGGTCAACAATGCAGCGAGCGACTTTCAGTAAGGTCTCATGGCGACTTTGCAGGCTTTTGAGGAACCAGCGAGCTTCCTGTAAATGATTGCGCAGGTAGTTATTGTCTGCGCTGTTGTCAGCGCGCTTGACGAGTCCGGCATATTGACTATTTATCCGCAGTTTTGGCGTTGTTTCCTGGTTGAGTTCCACTAGCCACTTGCCCTCATGTTTTCTCACATACACATCAGGTACGACATATTGAGAAGCGGCATTAGTGATCTGTGAACCCGGTCTGGGGTTCATTGATTGCACCAGAGACAAAACATCCTGCAAGCTTGCCTCAGATAGTTTCATACGCCGCATAATCTGATTATAGTCCCGATTGCCCAATAATTTCACATGATCCTGAATTAATGTGATCGCCTGTTCCAGCCATTGGGTTTCTGCGGGTAGTTGAATCAGTTGCAACAACAGGCATTCATCAGGGCTGCGGGCTGCGATACCTGTTGGGTCAAACTGTTGAATTCTATGTAAAACTGCTTCAATTTCTTCGATGCCGATTTCACTTTCCGGGTCAGGGTTGAGGGCTTCCAGAATATCTTCCAGACTGACGGGCAGATAGCCGTCATCATTGATGGAATCGATAATAATATCGGCAATGACTCTGTCGATAACATTGAACGAAGTCAGGTCAAGTTGCCATTGCAAATGTTCATGCAGGCTTTGTGCCTGATTACCCTGATTTTCCATGAAGTCGCGGTTATCAGAGGCGGCTGGAGCGCTGTAGCTGGTGACACCACCCATATCGTAGGTATCTTCCCAGTTTGAGTCGACGGGCAATTCGTCAGGCATGACATCGGTGTTTTTACCGAGCTCTTCGGTGGGTGTTTCAGTTTTGTTGGCCGGGGTTTCGGTATTAGTCTGATCCGAGATATCGCTTGAGGGGCTTTCGTCTTCCCGTTCCAGCATGAGATTGGAATCCAGCACTCCCTGAACTTCCATTTGCAGTTCGAGGGTAGAGAGTTGCAACAATTTTATCGCCTGTTGCAACTGGGGCGTCATTGTCAGGTGTTGACCAAGACGCAACTGAATCGTTTGTTTCATAGAGTCCGTTTTAAGTGGCTGGTGCTTTAATTCTGTATTCTACGGCATTTTTTATGCCGGTTATACCTGTAGGGTCGCTTGATGTGTGTGTTTTCGTTCAGGCCTGATTAATCGTCGTATTCTGTGCTCACATTTTGAAATCTTCACCGAGATAGACTTCTCTAACTTGTTGATTTTGTAGTATTTCATCGGGTTTTCCTTCGGCGATTGTTTTGCCAGCACCCATGATGTAAGCGCGGTGACAGATACCCAGGGTTTCACGCACGTTGTGGTCAGTGATCAATACACCGATGCCGCGTTCACACAGATGACGAACGATGGTCTGAATGTCAATGACAGAGATCGGGTCTACACCCGCAAAGGGTTCATCAAGCAGCATGAAGCGCGGATCCATTGCCAATGCGCGGGCAATTTCGACACGCCGCCGTTCGCCACCGGACAGGCTCATACCAGGCTGGTCTGAAAGGTGAGCAATATGCAGCTCCTGCAGCAGAGAGTCCACTTTGGCAAGCCGTTCAGCGCGATTAAAGTCCTTGCGCAGTTCCAGCACAGCCATCAGATTGTCAAACACGGAAAGTTTGCGAAAAACAGAGGCTTCCTGCGGCAGGTAGCCAACGCCGCGTCGAGCCCGGATATGCATCGGGAAACGGGTCAGGTCCTGATCATCCAGTTTCACGCTGCCACCATCACTGGGCACCAGACCGACTATCATATAGAAACAGGTGGTTTTACCCGCACCATTTGGCCCCAGCAGACCGACCACTTCGCCACTGTTAACGTTCAGGGAAACTGACTCAACCACCTGGCGTTTGCCGTAGCTTTTTTGCAGGTTAAGCGCTTCGAGTTTACTCATTGTGCAGTATCGTTTTGTTTGTGTTTTTTAGGGTGCAGGGTAATACGAACCCGTCCTTTTGAGTTATTGCCACCCGCGCTGACATGGTCGGTCGCAGTATTGTAAACGATGCGTTCACTGCGCAGAATATTGCCGTCCTGTTCAACTTCTGCTTCACGGGTCAGGGTAATGGATTCAGGATTAGCAATATATACCATGTTTAAAGCGCGGGCACGCACCGACTGTGTTTTGCCGTCTGGTTGTTGTTGGTAGGTGGCGGGTTTGCCAACAATGATAATGCGCTGAATTTCATCATCCTTGCTGTAGACACTGATTTCATCGCCAGTGAGCTGCATGCTGCCCTGTGTAACCTTGACGTTGCCACGATAAATGCTGACCCCTTCGCGATCATCAAGCTCGGCCTGATCGGCTTCAATCATCATGGGTTTATCACGATCAGAGGATAAAGCCCAGCTCAGGGCGGGTTGCAAACAGGCAACCAGTATCAGCCTAGTGATCCATTGTTTCATGTTTACCTCGTACCTGTTTTAATAATCGCGTTTTGCCGGTTTTCAGGTCAGCGTGCAAGCCCGTGCTGGTCAGGACGCTGATACCGGATTCTATCCTGACAGGGGCATCAGTGTCAGCTGTATTTAACTGCGTATCAATGGTTAGCTGGTCTGTTGTTAAGAGTGTTGACGTTGTTTCATTTATGCGTACCTGGACATTTTTTGACAATGTGATCGTTGGTTGTTTGTCGGGCAACCACGCTGTTTCCGCTCTGGCTGTCCACTTTGTTGCAGTCGCACTGTCAACAGTCAGACGCGGATTGTACAGATAGGTTCCAGTTTGTTCAGGCTTGTGTTCAAGGCGTTCGGCGATTAAACGGTAATGACGGTTACCCTGTTTGTCCCATGCAGTCCAGGTTAACTGTTGTACAAACTGGTCCGGTGAATAGGGCTGGGCCACCTGCGCAGGCTGGGCGCGTTCTGCCTGTGTGTAATAGTTGCGTTGCACCCATGCACTGATGAGTATTGTGATGGCCACGGCAATAAGCAGCCAGGCATGTTCACGAATCACGCTTATGGGCACCCCTGTTAATCGTCTTTTCGCCCGATTTCTGCGTTGAATGATTTTTTGCGATCCTCATATATGCGTTATATACTGCGGTTCTCAAAATTCATTCGCCTTGAACTCAGACGAAAATCATGATTAATAGAAGTACCCTTATCAGACCACACTATCAAACCAGGTAGGAATCCAGTTCCTGCTGCAATACGCCGCGCGCTTCCAGAATCATTTCGCAGGCATCTCTGGCAGCGCCATGACCACCCGCTCTGGGTGTTTGCCAGTGAGCGTGTTTCAGTACCAGCGGGTGTGCATCATTGACAGCAATCGCCAGGCCTACCTGCATCATGACCGGTAAATCGACTACATCATCACCCACATAGCCAACCTGTTCCTGCTTCAGGCCGGTTTTTGCCAGCAAGTCGGCAAACCCCTGGCGTTTGTCATGCTGTCCCTGATAAACATACTGTTCGTCGATGCCGAGGTTTTTGATGCGGTGGTTAACGACGCGTGATTCACGGCCAGTAATGATGGCGCATTTGACGCCATGTTTCTGTAGCATTTTCATGCCGTGCCCATCCTGTGAATTGAAAGCCTTGTATTCCTGGCCATCATCACCAAAAAACAGACTGCCATCGGTTAGTACACCATCTACATCAAAAATCAGCATTTCAATCTGGGCGGCACGTTCGAGAATATCTTTCATGATTAAACCTGGTGATTGTAAAAAATAGAGTTACACAACGCCGGCACGTAGCAGATCATGCATATTCAATGCGCCGATCAGTTTATCATTGTCATCGACGACCAGTAGCGCATTAAACTTGCCATCTTCCATAATCTTGAGGGCTTCGGCGGCGAGCATGCCGGGTTTGATCAGCGTGCAGTTGCACGTCATGACATCATCAACGGTGGTTGAATGCATATCCACACCGTGGTCGACGGCACGGCGTAAATCGCCGTCGGTAAAAATCCCACGCACGTTGGTTTTTTCATCAACGACAGCGGTGGCGCCCATACCTTTACTGGTGACTTCCAGCAGGGCATCACTCAGGCGCGTGCCGCTGGTGACAACCGGCATCTGTTCGCCCGTGTGCATAATGTCATCAATCATCAGCAGCAGGCGGCGACCGAGTTTGCCGCCGGGATGGGAGCGCGCGAAGTCATCCGAGGTGAAACCTCGGGCTTCAAGCAGGGAAATGGCCAGTGCATCACCCATGGCAAGCGCGGCAGTGGTGCTGGCGGTTGGCGCAAGATCCAGTGGACAGGCTTCTTTGGCAACACTGACATCAATGTTGACCGAGGCGCCGGTTGCCAGTGTTGATTCGGGATTACCTGTCAGGCTAATCAGAGGAATACCGAGCCGTTTGATGAGTGGCAGGATGGTTAGAATTTCATCGGTTGAACCTGAATTTGAAAGCGCGATGACAACATCTTTTGCGGTGATCATGCCAAGATCGCCGTGGCTGGCTTCACCGGGATGAACAAAAAAGGCGGGCGTGCCGGTACTGGCGAGGGTGGCGGCAATTTTTCCACCGATATGGCCGGATTTTCCCATGCCGATAACCACAACCCGTCCCTCACAATCGAGCATGTATTGACAGGCTTTGGCAAAATTGTCATCAATACGACTTTTTAGTGCATTGATTGCATCCGCTTCTGTTTCCAGTACCTTGAGACCTAGCTGTTTCAGTTGTTCATTCATGGTTAACCATTCAGTCAATTTTACGATGTCAGTGAAAAGTATAACATTGCCTGATAGCCAAAATAGGCGAGCAATAGAATACTGCCTTCGAGGCGGTTGATCAGCCCGGGTTTGATGACACCACGGGCCATTATTACCAGAGCTAATGTTAACACCGCCATGACTGGCACATCGCGTGTTATCACTGCCGTATCTACTGGGCCAGGGGCAATCAGGCCAGGCATGCTGAGGACGGCGAGTAAATTAAACATATTTGAGCCAATGATGTTGCCAATAGCGATATCGTGTTCATCCTTGAAAGCACAGGCAATCGTAGCCGCCAGTTCTGGCAGGCTGGTGCCCAGTGCTACGATCGTCAGACCGATTATCAGATCACTGACGCCGAAGTGGGTGGCGACGCCTATTGATCCCCAGACCAGTAAGCGTGAGCTAACAACCAGTACCAGCAATCCGGCAAACAACCAGAACAGGGACGTGGAAAAGGGCATGTCAGTGGGGATTTCGTCAGCGTATTCCTCCAACACCGGATCACTCTTACGGGATGACAGGCCAAGATGAACAGTCCAGCCGAGCATGACAACTAAGCCCGTAAACAGCAGGATACCATCCAGCGTGCTGAGATTTGTGTCGAGTAACAGACTGCCAGCTAACAAGGTGGCCAGGAGTAGAATGGGTAATTCCCGCTTGATTATTCCGGATTCAACCCGCAAAGGCACTATGATCGCCGTCAGGCCGAGTACCAGCGCAATATTGGTGATATTTGAGCCTATAGCATTGCCGATGGCCAGTCCGGGATTACCATTCAGTGAAGCCGTGGCGGAAACCAGCATTTCCGGTGCCGAGGTGCCGAAGCCAACGATAGTGAGTCCAATCAGCAAGGGTGAAACACCCAAATTGCGGGCAGTGGCTGAGGCGCCGATGACGAAACGGTCGGCACCCCAGATGAGCAGGGCAAAACCGGCGAGTATGGCAATAATCTGTATGAGCATAGGGCGGCTATGGTAACGGTTTGTTTTATCTACTGCATCCGTAATTTACTTAGATAAAGACTACCATTATATGGTCGATACTATTACGTATGCCGACTATATTGCCGGATCGGATTTACCCGAAGTAAAAGGACTTATGCAGAAGAAGCTTCCCTCACAAATTCTAATGAAAAGACTGCTGGTTGTCTGTTCACTGGTTGTCTGTGTTGCGGCGACAGTTGTCTGGCTGAGCATCGATTCTGCACACAAGGTATCCAGCAGTGCTGATCAGCTCATTAGTCACCATATCCCTGGATTAAGCGCCATCAGCACATTGCAGTCGGTTATGAATGAACGGGTCATTCAACTCTATCTCTATTATGCCACCATGCAAGCCGAAAGCGGGGAGCAGTTGTTCTGGTGACAGAAATGCCCTGTAACTCGGCGGGTTTGTCCGTTGCAGGTGCCTTGCTCGACCTTTCTGTGACACCCATGAGGCTGCAAGAGCGGGAGCTGAGCGTTACTTGCAGTATAGGAATGGCATCGGTAACCGGGCATGCGCAATCTCTGGATGGTTTGTTGAAACATGCCGATACGGCATTACGTGACGTGATGTTGGCAGGCGGCTCCAGCTACCTGGTTTATAACGACGCCATGGATAACGAAGCAGAACAGATGCTATCGATCGAAAACGATCTACGCCTGGCTATTCAAAGAAATGAGCTTGAACTTTTTTACCAGCCAAAAATCGATCCGCTAGATTCCCGTGTCGCCTGTGCCGAGGCGCTGTTACGCTGGCGTAAACAGGGCGAGCTGGTATCGCCTGGCGTATTTATACCGATTGCTGAACAAACGGCATTGATTATACCCATTGGTGAATGGGTGTTAAGGACAGCTTGCGAACAATGGAAGCAGTGGTCAGAAGACGGACTGAGCTGCGTTCCGATTGCCGTGAATATTTCTGCTCAGCAGTTCCGGCTGGCAGATTTTCCGGCGCAGGTACAAGCCATTCTGGATAGTGCCGGTATGCCGCCGCAGATGCTTGAACTTGAAATTACAGAAGAGGCAGCAACCGGTGATCAGCAACAGGTCATTGCCACGATGCATGCTCTGAAAGGCATCGGTGTAACGTTGGCAATTGATGATTTTGGTACCGGGTATTCTTCATTATCCTATCTGAAGCATTTTCCGCTTGATGTGTTGAAAGTGGATCAATCTTTTATTCGTGAAATGCTCTGCTCACAGGATGACCAGGCGATTGTGGAAATGATTGTTTCACTTGCGCATCGTCTGGCGTTCAAGGTGGTCGCAGAGGGTGTTGAAACCGTCGAACAACAACGTTTCCTCGAAGCGCTGGGCTGTGACCTCCTGCAGGGTTTTTTGTTTAGTCGGCCATTGCCAGCGAATGACTTTATGCAGTTGTTGGATGTTGAGAACGCAAATCATAAAAGCCCAGCCTGATACTCTATATTGCTCAGCTGGTACACATTGTTACAATTGAACTCGTGCCTTTATATTCCAGCTCTGGACAGCATTCCCTCTAACAGGCTGTTGAAATTTGACGGTCCTAAATCAAGAAATCTCTTTCGAACTATAAATTCCAGGTTTTTAACCTGTATTTAGCATTAATCTGTCGAATCAGGCAGGGTTTTCCCTTATCTCC
>JAZGGH010000122.1:0-53180 GCA_036480335.1 Gammaproteobacteria bacterium
GGGGGGGGGGGCTATCAGCGTTATTGGGTTTATATTGGCGATGATTGGTCCATTTTTACCCGACATGACAGAGATTGTTCGTTTGATTGTCAGAGTTTTGTTTTATGCTTCTCCGATAAGCTACCCTCTTTCAATTGTCCCTGAGCAATATAGAGGTTTCTTACTCTATAATCCTATAGCGGTGATAATTGAAAATCTTCGTTCCGTTTTAATATACGATTCGGGTATTGAGATTTATATTGCAGGGCCATTTATTCTCTTACTGGGCATGTCTATTATTTTATGTATTTGGTTATACAGCCGATTGGGGGGAGTTATTGCGGATGCAATCTAAACGATTATTATTGAGTGCTGGCAATATAAATAAAGCATATCACCACCCTTTAAAATCGGGAAGGCGGCTTCTCACAGCCTTATTAAAACCGAAAACTCCCGGTTCTATTAAGGTGTTAACAAAAGTGTCTCTGAAAATTTATGAGGGAGAGTCGATAGGGATTCTTGGGCGCAATGGTGCAGGGAAGACAACATTGCTTTCAATTCTCGGTGGTATTATTAAAGCTGATTCAGGCAGTGTTGACAGGTTTTGTAAAATATCAACTCTGCTGGGTGTCTCCTCAGGGCTAAACCCAAAATTAACCGGTCGTGAAAATGCTTATATGTTCTGCGGTATGCAAGGATTAAATCAGTCGAGTATTAATGGCATTATTAGCGATATACAGGGTTTTGCCGACCTGGGTGAGTATTTCGATATGCCTCTTAGAACCTATTCGTCAGGAATGGTCTCAAGACTTGGCTTTTCCGCAGCAATTCATACTGATGCTGATTTGATTATTGTTGATGAAACCCTATCAGTGGGCGATGCTGTTTTTCGTTTGAAATGCTATGATAAAATCAATTCTCTAAAGAAACAGGGTAAGACATTTTTGCTGGTTAGCCATAGTCAGAATCTGGTGTCCAATTTTTGCGATCGAGGTATAGTGCTAGATCAAGGAAAAATTGCCTGTGATTCCGATACATTAACTGCGACTAATGTTTATAAGGAAATACGTGTTGCTGCAGAAGCAAATCTACCTCTCAGTGGAGTAAAAATACGCGAGAAACATACCCAGCCAAAAGGAGTGAAAAAAGCGATTCTAAAAAAATTTTCCTTGGAGGAGGTTTCAGAAAACTACATTTTGAAATGTATATTTATAGCGAACGAGGATATAAATACGCCTTCATTTAGTTTAGGTATACGTAGCCATGAAGGTATTATCGTTTCTGTTTTTCATTTGAATCGTGCAGGTATGCAGCTACCTTCTTTGCATAAAGGAGACAAACTCCCTCTTGAATTGCAAATCAAACGTAATCTTTTGCCAGGTGCATACTTTCTCAATGCTACAGCATATGAAACCATCAACGATGTCACTATACCTCTGTGTACATATCAGAATGTAATCAGGCTCGATGTGAAAGGTGAGTCGCAATATTCAGGTATAGTGGATCTAGGAATGGTTTTGAGCTTTCAAAACAAAGCATAGGTTTATGGGTACAGGTATTTATTGTGATACTTAATGATTCGGATTTATAGAAAGTTATGAAAAAATATATCTAGATTGTAGTGTATTGGTGTGATTTTGATGAGAGTAACTGGAGATTGCAGGTGACAAAGGTAATGAATGAAAATAATGAAGAGATTAGTGCAAACAGTAAATTACTGAAGTTTGATGCATCTATTCCATTTTCCCATGAACTGCCTTATGACGATTTCATTGCGGAAAGAATACCAGTTCTTAATATATTTCAGCGGGCACTTTGCTTATGTTATCAGGAACAGTTATTTCGAATTAAAGCGCTGCTGTCGTTGCCGACGAATAATAAGGATGCAAATTATACTACAGAACCTTTTTATGCGGCTGAATGTGGAGTGTATAAGGGATCCAGTCTTGTAGCTTGCGGTAAGATTGCGAAGGAATCAGGGTTGCCAATTCAGATTGTTGGGCTGGATACCTTTTCAGGATTCCCAGATATGTCTACCCTGGACCAGGAGATAGCACCCGATGATGCACCCTATTTGAATAGGAGGTTTTTTGAAGATACATCACTTGATAGTGTAAATTCGCTGGTAAAAAATGAGGCTCTTGAGGAGTATATAAAGCTTATTCCTGGGAAGTTTTCTGACTCATTTAAAAAAATGCATGGTAGAAAATATTTCTTTGTAAATCTGGATTGTGATTTATACGATGCACATATGGAATGCCTGGAGTATTTTTATCCCAGAATGAATAAGGGAGGAATTGTATTTTTTGATGATTATGACTCGCTTCATTATCCACATGCTAAGCAAGCTATTGATGAATTTATGCAAACAAAACCGGAAAGATTATTTCATATCCGCTATGGTAAAGATGAAAAAAACCATACTAAAGCATTCATTGTTAAATTTTAGTGTCGATATTAATGGTTCAGATCCTTCTCTCTACATATAATGGGTCTGTATTTTTGCAAGAGCTGCTTGATTCTCTCGCCGCACAATCATTTGAAAATATAGCCATCACTATTCGTGATGACAACTCAGTAGATACAACATTAGAGATATTAAAAACCTTTGCTGCCAATAACCCAGATATTTCTGTTTTTGCAGGCGACAGGAAGAAGGCAAAAAAAAGTTTTTTTTACTTATTGAATTCAGTATCGGATGCCGAATACTATGCATTCTGTGACCAGGATGATTTCTGGTACACCGATAAAATAGACCGCGCTATAAACAATATTTCCAAAACTTCATCAGAAATACCTGCGCTGTATTTTTCCAGGCTGGAGTATGTAAATGTTAAATTGCAGCTAAAGGGGTTTTCCAGAGAACCACGAAAAGCAGTCAGTTTTCAGAATGCACTGGTCGAAAATATGGCAACTGGCTGTACCATGGTTATTAATAAAGCGGCGAGAGAGTTAATTATTCAGCATTTACCCGAAAATTGCATAATGCACGACTGGTGGTGCCTGTTGGTTGTTAGCGCTTTTGGTGAAATTATTTATGACGCTACACCGGGTGTGAAGTACCGGTTGCATGATAATAATGCTGTTGGTGCACCTTTGTCTTTTGCTCAAGATTTCAAAAGAAGAGTTAGACGCCTTGGTGGCGAATATGATCCTGAAGAATGGATTTATGCACAGGCAAAGGAATTTCAACGACTCTACAAAGACATCCTTCCCAAAGAAAAATCAGAGATTCTACAGAAATTTATTGATTCCAGAAAATCCTGGCTTACTCGATTGAAATATGCATTTTCTGCCGATGTATACAGACAGCGATGGTTTGATAGCGTTATCCTGAGATTACTGATTATATTTAACAGGTACTGATGAGCGATAAACCGGTATTAATCTTCCTCGTTACCGAAGACTGGTATTTCTGTCTGCATCGGCTACCGCTTGCTCATGCCGCCAAAAAGGCAGGTTATCGTGTTTACATTGCGACCCAGATTAACAGCCAGGACTCAGATATCTATCGGGAGGGTTTTAATGTGATTTCCATGAAATGGGCGAGAAAGTCTATGAACCCTTTTCATGGTTTTTCTGAAATCTGGCAGATCAGGCGGATAATTTCTCGATACCAACCTGACATTATGCATCTGGTGGCAATGAAGCCCAGCCTGTTTGGCAGTATGGCTGCTTATTTTAATCGTGATGTTGCACTTGTGCAGAACCTTGCCGGTCTGGGGCAGGCGTATGTGACAGATGGTTTTTTTGCAAGTTTGTTGAGAGAGTTTCTTGACCGCTCGTTCAATGTTCTGTTTACCAGGAAGAAAGCGGTTACGATTGTGGAAAATGCAGATGATCAGGCTTATTTGGCCGATGATTTGCGTATTGGCAATAATAAGGTAAGGCTGATTCGGGGTATTGGCGTTGATGCTAAGCGCTTTCAGTATTCGATTGAAGAGCCGGCTGACCCTGTCTGCGTAACAATGGTTTCGAGAATGCTCTGGCCGAAAGGTGTTCAGGAGCTTGTCGATGCCGCAAGAATACTCAGGCAGAAGGAGTATCCTGTAAAGATTCAACTGGTGGGCTTGCCAGATACTTCGAGCCGTGTTTCTGTCAGCCAGGAGGATCTGCAGGCTTTTCATGATGAGGGCGTCGTTGAATGGCTGGGTTTTCAGGAAGATATACCAGCGATATGGCGACAAAGCCATATCGCAATATTGCCGACGTATTATCGTGAAGGTATTCCTCGCAGCCTGCTTGAAGCGGCATCCTGTGGGCGAGCGATTATTACAACGGATATGCCAGGTTGTCGCGAGATTGTCAGAAATGGTGAGAATGGGATTCTGATTGCGCCCAAAAACACTCAAGCCATTGTCGATGCGATCATTACCCTGATTGATAATCCACAAATGCGCCAGGAAATGGGCGTTTCCGGCAGGCGTATGATCGAGCAGGACTTTACCGAGGAGCAGGTTGTTTCTGAAACGCTATCCGTTTATGAATCATTGTTGTGAGAAGAATGCATGCATTGTCTGGTGACTGGGGCTTCGGGTTTTATCGGTCGTGTTCTTTCATCTGAGCTGGTTAAGAGCGGGCATCGGGTTACCGGCCTGTTTCGAAACAGGGCCAATGGTCCGTGGACAGATCATCTTCTGATTGATTTAGGTTCTCAGTCCATTCCCGATGAATTACTGTCCGGAGTGGATGTGATTTATCATCTTGCCGGCATCGCTCACGATATCCATGGTTCGAAATATAATGAAGCAGATTATCAACGGATAAATGTTCAGGCGACAATAGACCTGGCGCGACAGGCAAGGTTATCAGGTGCCCGGCATTTTATTCATTTCAGCAGTGTAAAGGCTGTAGCCGATCCTGGAGAAAATTGTGTTGATGAAAGCTGGGATGTCTGGCCTGCGGATATTTATGGCCGCAGCAAGCGAGAGGCAGAAGAAGCTTTGCTCGAACTGCACAAAGCTGGCGATTGTACGGTAACGATCCTACGACCTACGCTGGTCTATGGGCAAGGTATCAAAGGCAATCTCGCCCAGATGGTGAACGCTATTCGCTCGGGCTATTTTCCTTCGCTGCCTGAAACAGGCAACCGGCGTTCATTGATTCATGTGCTTGATCTGGTGGATATTGCTCAGCATCTGGCATTGCAGCCACTTGCCTATGGAAAAACATATATTGTTTCAGAGCGGGTAGCCTATTCAACACGCAGGATATATGAGCTAATGTGCAGCGGTCTGCATAAATCTGTTTCAAAATGGACGATTCCACAATCTGTGCTGCAAGGTATTGCCAGAATCGGTGACAGCCTGGAGAGTTTAACTGGCAAGAGCTTTCCGGTTAATTCATCCATACTGGGTAAGTTGTTCGGCTCGGCCTGTTATCAATCGAATTTGTTGCGAGATGAGTTTAACTGGCAGCCAGCAAGAACGCTGGATGGAAGTATTGATGAAATAGTGGAAGAACGTTCCCCCTGACCCGAACGGCACCTACGTAAAACATGTTGGAAAATAAGGGTTGGCCTTAAAGTAAGTATAATAGTCACAACAAGGTTTTATCCATACACCGGCAATTCACTGCTTCCATCAGATGTTTTCGTTGTATCGATACTTCGCCATCAAGGTCAGCAATGGTGCGCGCAACTTTGAGTATACGGTGATAAGCGCGTGCAGAAATATTGAATCGTCTGAGTATTTGTTTGAGTAACTCACGATCATCTTTCTGCAGTTGGCAGTGTTGTTCAATATGCTCTACTGACATTTGCGCATTGGTTATCTCGGCTCTTTCAATTTGTCTTGTCCTGGCCTGAAAAACCCGCTCTTCGACTGGTTGGCTGGATTCGCCTTTGGGTCCATCGAATTCGTCAATGGATAATGCGGGTACTTCAATCTGCAGGTCGATTCTATCCAGCAATGGCCCTGAAATTCGATTGCGGTAAATTTGTACCTGTTCAGCAGTGCATCGACACTGGCCGTTAGGGTTGCCAAAGTGGCCGCATTTGCAGGGGTTCATTGCGGCGATGAGTTGAAAACGTGCCGGGTATTGTGCCTGACGTGCAGCGCGACTGATCATGATGTGACCGGTTTCCATCGGTTCACGCATAACTTCGAGCACGCTGCGCTGGTATTCCGGTAGTTCGTCGAGAAACAGTACGCCATTGTGTGCGAGTGAGATTTCGCCGGGTTGAGCCTGTGCACCACCGCCAACCAGGGCAACGGCAGATGCGGTATGGTGTGGCGCTCTGAAGGGGCGTTGTTTCCAGTGACTGGTAGAAAATCCGTGTTGGCTAACCGAATAAATGGTGGCAGTTTCGATAGCTTCTTTTTGTGTGAGTGGTGGTAGAATGCCTGGCAGGCAGCTGGATAGCAGGGTTTTACCGGTGCCGGGTGGGCCAATGAAAAGCAGATTATGGCCACCTGCGGCAGCGATTTCGAGTGCGCGTCTGGCATGATGTTGACCGCGAACCCGGCTAAGATCAGGATATCCCCCTGCTTCGGTTTCATCTGTTTCTGCCGGCATGGCCAGGGGTAATGGGTTATTCTCTGAAAGGTGGGTGGTAAGTTTCAGCAGATGGTCGCTGAGATGGACTTTTTCGGGATGCGCCAGCCCGGCTTCTATGGCACAGACTTGTGGGCAGATCAGGCTACGCTGGGCTTTTGCCGAATTCAGTGCTGCAGGTAATATACCCCTGACCGCGCGCAGCGACCCATCAAGACTGAGCTCGCCGACAAATTCGTAGTTTTTTAAATGTTCTCCTGATAACTGGCCGGAGGCAGCGAGAATGCCCAACGCAATCGGCAAATCGAAACGGCCGCCTTCTTTGGGCAGGTCGGCGGGCGCGAGGTTGATGGTAATGCGGCGTGCTGGAAATTCAAAGCCGCTATGCAGCAAGGCGCATCGCACCCTGTCTTTGCTTTCGCGAACGCCGGTTTCGGGCAGGCCGACAATAGAGAGTGATGGCAGGCCGTTGGAAAGCTGAACTTCCACGGTGACCAGTGGGGATTCGATGCCGAGCTGGGCGCGGCTGTAGATGACAGCGAGTGACATGGGTTCCTTCCCTTGGTATTGATTTGCCTGTCTTCCTGATAGGCAAAGTGGTGTTGTGTTACTGTTTTTCCAGCAAGCGGACTTCCTGTTCCAGGCGGTCTAGCTTCTCACGAGTACGTTCCAGTAAGCGCATCTGTACATCAAATTCATCTCGCGTGACAAGATCCAGCTTTGCCAGCATGGACTGCAGTATGGAGCGCATATTTCTATCCATATCTGATTGTGCTTTTTCGCCAGTGGCCGGATTAATTTTGCCAAGCCGCTTAACTATATCTTCGATAATTCCAGGTTCGATCATAATGCTCACATTAACGAAGTTGAGGATAAACATCCAGTATGTATGGCGCACCATGATAGTGCGCAGCGAGTTTGGTTGCACCAGAACGGTTCATCAGAAGAGAGGAAATGCATTGTAAATAATGCCACAAAACAAAGTACCTTATTGATATATATGAAGTATATAAAATTGGCATATTTGGTGCATTGATTGCTGCATAGCTCAGTTGGAGTTAACGAATTTTTAGCGTTTAATTATAATTTATTCATACGGGAGAGATTTCATGAACAAGCGTTTTAAACAATCAGTACTTGGTAGTGCGTTGGTAGTTGCGACAGGTCTGGCGCAGGCAGAAGTGACGGCAAATGTTGCAGCGGTCAGTGATTACCTGTTCCGTGGTATTAGCCAAAGCAGTAATGCTGCCATTCAGGGTGGTCTGGATTATTCGGATGCGTCTGGCATCTATGCAGGAACCTGGTTGTCAAATATCGATTTTGGCGGCGAAGTAGAAGTGGACCTGTATGCCGGTTATGGCGGTGAAACAGGTGGTGGTCTTGGCTATGACGTGGGTGTGCTTTATTACTGGTACCCGGATTCTGGCGGCGATCAAACGGGTTCTGAACTGGATTATGGCGAAATCACTTTTGGATTATCAATGGGTATGTTCAGTGCAAATATCGCATATACAGCTTATGGAGAGACTTCAAATGCCCCGTTTAATACTGGCGATATTTATTTTTCAGTCGGCGCTGATATTCCCTTGCAAAATGCATTGTCGTTGGGTTTAACCCTGGGTTATTACAGTTTTGAAGATGAGCTTGACGATGATTCAGAAAGTTATGCGCATTTCGCTGTTGGTCTGGGCAAAGATGTTGGCGATTTCGGTTCCGTAGCGGTGAATATGGAATTCACTAATCTGGATGAAGACCATGCCACGCTAAATGACGATGGACCTAATGTCTGGCTGGGCTGGAGCAAAGAATTTTAAGGGATCGACATAAGAATTACCTATCAGGTCACGTAAAAATACCGTGACAGGAGACAAGAAATGAAATTAATAACGGCAATAATCAAGCCATTCAAACTCGATGATGTTCGTGAGGCATTGTCAGAAATTGGTGTACAGGGTGTAACCGTAACTGAAGTGAAAGGCTTTGGTCGGCAGAAGGGGCATACGGAACTTTATCGTGGTGCTGAATATGTGGTCGATTTTTTACCCAAGGTAAAACTTGAAACGGCTGTTAACGATGATCTTCTGGAGCAGGTGCTTGAGGCGATTAACAAAGCGGCTAATTCCGGCAAGATTGGTGATGGCAAGATTTTCGTGACCAATGTTGAGCAGGCTATCCGTATTCGTACCGGTGAAACCGGTCCCGAAGCACTTTAAGGAGCGCTAAGAAATGGAAAACAACATATTAGAATTACAATATGCAATGGATACCTTTTACTTTCTTGTAATGGGTGCATTGGTTATGTGGATGGCGGCAGGCTTCTCAATGTTAGAAGCCGGTTTGGTTCGTTCAAAAAGTACCACTGAAATCTTAACCAAGAATATCGCGTTATACGCAATTGCTTGTACAGCTTATCTCGTGATTGGTTACGATATTATGTATGACGGGGGTGTTTTCTTAAAAGATATAGCCCTTGATGGCGCTAAAACTGCTGATGGTATGGTCGCGGCAGTGCTGAAGGAATCAGCAGAAGCGGGTTTTGGCGGCGATTCTGTTTATTCAAACGCTTCTGACTTCTTCTTCCAGGTGGTATTCGTTGCAACAGCAATGTCTATCGTATCGGGTGCCGTTGCAGAGCGTATGAAACTTTGGGCATTTTTGTTGTTTGCGGTTGTAATGACAGCATTCATCTACCCGATGGAAGGTGCATGGACATGGGGCGGAAAATCAGTATTTGGTCTATTTAGCTTAGGCGATGACTTTGGTTTTTCTGACTTTGCAGGCTCAGGTATCGTACACATGGCAGGTGCAGCAGCAGCATTAGCTGGCGTATTATTGCTCGGTGCTCGTAAAGGAAAGTATGGCGAAAACGGTAAAATCAACCCAATTCCGGGTGCTAACTTACCCATGGCAACGCTCGGTACATTCATTCTTTGGATGGGCTGGTTCGGCTTTAATGGTGGCTCTGTACTTAAGTTAGGCGATATTGCTAACTCAAACGCGGTTGCAATGGTATTTTTAAATACAAACGCAGCAGCAGCAGGTGGTGTTATCGTTGCATTAATTGTTGCGCGTTTGATGTTTGGTAAAGCTGATTTAACGATGACACTTAACGGTGCTTTAGCAGGCCTTGTAGCGATTACAGCAGAGCCTTCAACGCCTACACCTCTACAGGCATTAATCATCGGCGGAATGGGTGGATTCATCGTTGTTTTCTCTATTTTAGCATTAGATAAAATGAAGATTGATGACCCAGTAGGTGCTATCTCTGTACACGGTGTTGTAGGATTCTTCGGTGTAATGATTGTTCCCTGGACTAATGATGGGGCCACTTTATTAGGTCAATTCGTTGGTGCCGCTACTATCTTTACCTGGGTATTCTTTGCTTCATTAATCGTTTGGTTCATTATCAAAATGATTATGGGTATTCGTGTATCAGCAGAAGAAGAGTACGAGGGCGTGGATATCGGTGAGTGTGGTATGGAAGCCTATCCGGAGTTTGTTAATAAGTAATTGATTGCTGTGTTGGGAAAAAGGGCGCTTCGGCGCCCTTTTTTTTGATAATGTTTTCCCTGGTTGTTTTGTTCATCCCTCAATGGTCGTTAGCCCGGAAGTTGTTGTCTGGCAAGCCGATGTTTTTTATGCAGCATAGTTAGCCGTTGTGCCAGTTTTCCACGCCGCTCCAGTAGCGCATTCGTCCATAATAGTCGACTAACCAGGTAGGCCAGAATGGCGGCAATGCTGCCTACCAGCAAACACCCCGTCCACAGTGGGAAGCCAATCTGCAGCAGATAATTCAGTGTACTATTCTGTGAGGTCAGCAGAGGGGGTTGAATCACCCAGGCACCAATCTGGTAGCACAGATAATAAATCGGTCCCATGGTGAACGGATTGGTAATCATGACCATCATCAGTGCCAGAGGCAGATTGATATGCATGAGGATGGCCAGCAGAGTCACCAGCGCCATCTGAAAAGGGATAGGTAGAAAAGCGATGAATATACCCACTCCAGCAGCCATTGGGATGGTGCGTTTGTTTAGGGCAAAAAGGCAGGGGATGTTCAGATTAAAACCCAGGCGACGAATCAGCCAGTGACCGCTAACGGTTTTTCTTGTGGGTAATATCTGCTGTAGGAATTGCCGGAACATGGTGTCGTCTGGTTCGCTCTTGTATCCAAAGTGTCTGCTGGGCGTATCGGGATATGAGAGTTGATCTTGATCGGTAGTGTATTTTTAGATTGAGTTTTGTGAAGGATGTCACAATCATGCTGACGAAAGGCAGCCAGTAGGGGATCGAGCGATAAGTGGATCCACGGAATTTACCGGCCCCGTTAAGCCGAGTCCAGATTAACGTCAGAATATTTGTGACAAAACCTGACCGTATTTTGAACACGCGTGGAAGTTAATCACGTATTGGTTGAATATTGTTTGGTGTGCGAATAGTCGAAGGTCGAGGTTCATGGCCCAGATCACCGGGGACAATATATTCCAGAGTATGCGCGAATTGTTTGATCAACTGATGTTTTTGCTGGATGGGTGGAAAATTGCTGCGATTGGCACTGGTTGAAACCAGTGGTCCCTGCCAGGCGGTACAAAGGGCTCTACAAACAGGATGTGCTGAGAGTCTGACGGCGAGTGTGTCGTGATCGCCCGTTAACCATCGAGGGCAATCCGGACGTGCGGGTAATATCCAGGTGGTATGGCCCGGCCAGGTTGCGGCCAGTTGTTTTTGTATGTTTTTGTTAATCGGTAGCAGAAAAGGCTTGAGACTTGCCAGATCGGCTGCAATTAGAATCAGGCCCTTGCCGATGGCACGTTGTTTAATCGCCAGCAGGCGATGAATGGCCTGTGGGTTAAGTGGGTCGCAGCCGAGGCCAAAGACGGCTTCGGTGGGATAGCCGATGATGCCGCCCTGTTGCAATACCTGAACAGCGCGTTTGATCTGAAAAGCGGATGGGCAGACGCTCAATCCGTCTGTTCATCACTGGATGGCGATTCTTCTTCCTCTTCCTCCCACGGTTCTGCAAAGCGACACTCTTTTTGAGGGCAGACGCGTTCGGTGCCGCGTTTTTTAGTGGTTTTGACTGATAATATCGGCCAGTTACATTCAGGGCAGGGACCAGGTACTGGCTTGTTCCAGATGGCGTAGTCGCAATCCGGATATCCGGCACAGGAAAAGAAAATTTTACCGCGCCGTGATTTGCGCTTGAGAATATTGTTTTTGTTGCATTTGGGACATTCGATACCGGTGTCTTCCGGTTGCTCCAGTGGTTCAATGTGTTTGCAGTCCGGGTAGGTGCTGCAGCCGATGAATTTACCATAACGACCCGTGCGGATGATCAGTGGCGAGTCACATTCCGGGCAGGAGCGACCTTCAACCACTTCCGGCTCCGAGCTGCTTTCATCGCCATCGATATTGCGCGTGTAATCGCACTCCGGGTAACCGCTGCAGCCAACAAAGCGGCCGCGTTTGCCAAGCCGGATATTCAGTTGTTTATCGCATTTCGGGCACTTTTCATCCATCGGCTCGGTGGTAACTTCACTGCGTGAAACGCTGGTTTCCTTGTCATCTACCAAGTTTTTGAAAGGGGTCCAGAATTCCTTCATTAACGGTACCCATTCCTTTTCTCCACGCGAGACAGCATCCAGCTCATCTTCCAGATTAGCCGTAAAATCGTAGTCGACATACTTGGTGAAATGGTTAGCAAGGAACTTGCTGACGACTCGGCCCACATCGGTAGGGAAAAAGCGGCGTTTATCCAGCGTGACATATTCCCGGTTTTGCAGAGTGGAAATAATCGAGGCATAAGTCGATGGGCGACCAATGCCATGTTCTTCCAGAGATTTTACCAGGCTGGCTTCACTGTAGCGCGGTGGCGGCTCAGTGAAATGTTGCTCTGGTCGGATCTCTAGCAGCTTGACCGTATCGCCTTTTTTCATTGGCGGTAACTGGTTGTCGTCGTCTGCCACTTTTTTGGCATCGTCAATGCCTTCCTGGTAAACCTTGATAAAACCGGGCTTGACCAGTGTTGAACCGGTGGCACGAATCCGGTTGCCTTTGCCGCATTCGAATTCAACCCCGACCGTATCAATGGTTGCGTGCATCATCTGACAGGCAACGGTACGTTTCCAGATCAGGTTGTACAGTTTGAATTGTTCGACAGACAGATTTCGCTTGATATCATCCGGCAGGTTACGTGCAGAAGTTGGGCGGATAGCCTCGTGTGCTTCCTGGGCATTTTTTGCCTTGGTTTTGAATTTTCTGGGTTTGTCGGGCAGGTTTTCCTTGCCATAGCGTTCAACAATCAGCTCACGAATTTCATCCACGGCTTCATTGGCCAGATTGACCGAGTCAGTACGCATGTAGGAGATCAGACCGACAGCACCCTCGCCGATATCGATGCCTTCATACAGTTGTTGTGCGACTCGCATGGTACGACTGGCACCAAAGCCAAGCTTGCGTGAGGCTTCCTGTTGCAGAGTCGAGGTGGTAAACGGGGCGGTTGGATTGCGTTTGCGTTGTTTCTTTTCAATGCTGTCAACAAGCAGTGTGCCATTCGCGGCCTTAACCAGTTCTGCAGTTACTTCGTTAGCTTTCGATTCTTCAGTTACTGTGAACTGTTCGAGTTTATCCCCGTGTAGCAGAGTCAGCTTGCCGGAGAAGGCCTGTTTGTCTTTTTCCAGATCCGCTTCGATACTCCAGTATTCTCTGCTAACAAACTTTTCAATATCATCTTCGCGCTCACAGATCATACGCAGGGCAGGGCTCTGGACGCGTCCTGCCGAGAGTCCGCGGCGGATTTTTTTCCATAACAGGGGCGACAGGTTAAAGCCAACCAGATAATCCAGAGCCCGTCTTGCCTGCTGAGCATTGACAAGTTCTTCCGACAGTTCACGCGGGTTTTTCATCGCTTCGAGGATTGAGTTTTTTGTGATCTCATGGAAGATAACGCGGAAGACCTGCTTGTTTTTCAGCAGTTTGCGATCTTTTAACAGTTCATAAAGATGCCAGGAAATGGCCTCACCTTCGCGATCCGGGTCAGTTGCCAGGTACAGGTTATCCGCTTTTTTCAGCTCCTTGACGATGGCATCTACATGGCGAGCGTTGCGCTCAATGAGCTGATATTTCATGGCAAAGTCGTTATCAGGATCAACCGCGCCTTCTTTTGGAACGAGGTCACGCACATGACCATAGGAGGCCAGTACCTTGAAGCCTTTGCCGAGGTATTTTTCGATGGTTTTGGATTTCGCCGGCGATTCGACGATGACAATATTTTTACTCATGAATCAGGTTTAGTGTAGGTATCCAGAGAGGTTTTCGAAAACCAGATCTTCAATCCAGGCATAGGCAGCTTCTTCACCAGGCTGATTGAATAGCACCATCAGTACCACCCATTTGAGCTGATCAATATCAAAATCGTTGGTGGCGAGTGCCATCACCCGCTCAATCACATGTTCCCTGCTGGCCGGGCTGAGTATGCCCATTTGTTCCAGGAACAACAGAAAACCTCGGCTTTCCGTATCCAGTCTTACCAGTTCAGTATCAGAATAGAGTCGAATTGCGTGGCTGAATTGTGTCGTGTGGAGCTGATTTAAGGGTTTTTTTGCCAGCCCTTCCAGCCAGTCAAAGGCCTGATTGATTTCTATAGGCGGAAATCCCGCTTCTATTAGTTCAGTATGCATGGAGTCACGGTCCGGACCAAACTCCGTTTCATCTGCCATAAAATAGTTCTCAAACAGATACATAAGAACGTCAAACATATTTTCTTTCATTTGTCAGATTCTCTTCTCGCTGCGGCAATAGCCTACGCCATGTACTGGCGTAATGTAACCATCGAGTTCCAGCAGCAGGAGCATGGAGGAAAGATGATCAGACGTCAATCCACTTCGAGTGATTAATTCATCAATGGTCACTGGATCATAGCCCATACACTCGAGTAGTTTTTGATAATCTTCCTGTTCGCTGAGGTTGCTGGAACTGTTATTGACGAGCGGTATTTCTTCCTGTGTCAGGCTGTGTAAAGCCAGCGCGCCCAGTTCTTCAAGGATGTGCTCGCCGGTTTCAACCAGTTTTGCACCCTGACGGATGATGGCATGGCAGCCGCGTGAAAGTGGGTTATGAATTGAACCGGGAATGGCAAACACTTCACGGCCCTGTTCCATCGCGGTACGGGCGGTAATCAGTGAGCCGGACTGTTTTGCCGCTTCCACTACCAACACGCCCAGACTCATACCACTGATGATACGGTTGCGGCGCGGGAAGTTGGCTGGCAGGGGCGGTGTGCCAGGTGGAAATTCTGAAATCAGTGCGCCAGTATCCGCAATCTTATGGGCAAGATCGCGGTTTCTGGCGGGGTATACCCGATCAAGGCCGGTACCCATGACTGCGATGGTCGGTCCTTTTGCATCGAGAGCGCCCTGATGGGCAATGGCATCAATACCCAGTGCCAGGCCACTGGTAATGGTTAGCCCCTGATTTGCCAGGTAGTAACTAAAGGATTTGGCCGTGTCTTTGCCTCCCTGAGTTGGGTTGCGGCTGCCAACGATAGCCAGTTGCAGGTTGTTCAGAATATCGACATTGCCATGCACAAACAGCAGGGGTGGTGGCGAGTCAATTTCAGTTAATAAATGGGGGTAGACTGGATCGCTGCGTAGCACAATGTGATTAGCTGTGCCCTGCGCCCATGCGAGGGCATTATCGACCTGTTGCCAGTCGGGTTGCTGCAGCGCGGTAATGGTTTTTTTAGAGAGTCCGGCCTGTTGCAGATCGTTGACGGAACTGGAAAAAACGGACTGCACGGATTCAAACTGTTCAAGCATGGCAGTGAATCGGCTTGAACCGATGCCAGGTGTTTGCAAAAGTGCGAGCCAGTAACGCAGTGTTTCCTGCCGACTGGTTTTTGATTCAGTTTGCGGTTTCATGGTTATATTCTCGTCCCTGAGAGTTTGTGGAGTAAATTCCATGCATCAATCATAAAGGCATTGGATAGAAAACAGAATAGCCAGATTGATTAACGCTGAAGAGTTCTCGTAATAACAGTATCTGGCATGGTAGTGTGGAACAAGCGTACCAATTGGGGTTTCAGCCCGGGAGAATGCTATGCGATTTATCATATTGGCTGTGTTGTTGTTAGGTGCTTGCGGCGGTGGTGGATCGTCTTCTGGAACAGATACTAATACGGTTAATCAGGCACTAAAAAGACCGCTCAACACAAGCTGTATCGCGCCCACTCGTCCAGAGCGGAGGTCAGCCATCAAATTGACCAGAGCCTGGCCTAAGCTGTCTTTCTCGCGGCCAGTTGCTATGCGACAGGCGCCGGGTGATGATAGCCGTTGGTATGTGATTGAGCAGGGTGGAACGGCTTTCTGGTTTGATGCGACAGACGAAGCCACCGCGCTGACTACCACCTATCTGGATTTCAGTACCATTGTGGCTGACCGAGGCGAAGGTGGCTTGCTGGATATGGTGTTTCATCCGGATTTTGCAAATAATCGGCAGGTGATTCTGTCCTACACGGTAGAGGCACCAGCGGGTTCTACTGACAACATGGTTTCACATTTTTCCCGCATGACTGAACAGACGAATGGCAATGCACTCGATGTCAGTTCGGAACAGACTGTGCTTACCCAGAATCAGTTTGCTGGTAATCACAATGGTGGCCATATTGATTTTGGAAACGATGGTTTTCTGTATATCGGTCTGGGTGATGGCGGCGGTGGCGGTGACCCGGAAGAAAATGGTCAGGACACCAGCACTCTGCTGGGCAGTCTGTTAAGACTGGATATTGATGCCAGCTTTCCTTATACCATTCCGGCCGATAATCCATTTGTTGGCGGCGGTGGTCGGCCGGAGATTTATGCCTGGGGACTGCGCAACCCCTGGCGTTGGAGTTTTGATCGTGTTACCGGCGATCTCTGGCTAGGCGATGTTGGCCAGAATACCATTGAAGAAATCAACATCATTAAAAAAGGCGGTAACTACGGCTGGGATTGTTTTGAAGGCAATGAAGTGTTTGAAACATTGGCTTGCCCAGCTAGCAGCGAACTGACAGCACCGGTTGCAAGCTATAACCACAGTGAAGGTATTTCTGTGACCGGTGGTTATGTTTATCGAGGCAATGCAATACCCGGATTACAGGGTGTTTACCTGTTCAGTGATTTTGGTACTGGTACTCTCTGGGGGTTGTTCCCGGCTGGCAATGGACAGTATAGCCGGCAGGTATTACTTGACAGTAATCTGAGAGTCGTCAGTTTTGCCGAGGCCAACAACGGTGAATTGTTTGTCCTGGATTTCCGGGGTGCGATATACCGAATCGAAGCAGATGTTGCCAGTGGCAGTGTCACAAGCGGCGGTCCGGCGGCAAAATTATCTGCAACAGGCTGTGTGGATGCCGCAATGATTCCATATGGAGTGAATGCACCATTCTGGTCAGACGGCGCCGCTAAAGAGCGCTTCCTGGCATTGCCAGAACAGACAAAAATATCGGAAATCACTGCAGCAGATTTTGAATTACCGATTGGCGCGGTCACTCTGAAACATTTTCGCCTTGCCGGGCAATTGATCGAAACCCGGCTCTATGTGCGCCATCTTGATGGGCACTGGGGTGGATACAGTTATGCCTGGGATGCTGCGGGGAATGATGCGGATCTGGTCGCGGCCAGTGGAGAAGATCGGCTTATCAACGGCCAGGTCTGGCGCTTCCCGAGCCGCACAGAATGTAATGCCTGCCATACTGCGGCGGTGGGTTTCACTATCGGTCTGGAGGGGTTGCAATTGAATGGCGATTTTAGCTATCCGCTGACAGGCCTCACAGCCAACCAGATCACGGCCTGGGAGCTGGCCGGTTTGCTGGAAACCCCTGCCAGCAATGTTATGACGGCAGGGTTTCTGCTGGATCCGCACGATACGACGGCTGATACCGCCTCGCGTGTGCGCAGCTATCTGCACAGTAATTGCGCCAACTGTCATCGACCCGGTGGGACAACGCAGAGCAGTATGGATTTGCGTTTTACAACGCCTTTTGCGCAGATGAACATCTGCGATCAGAGTCCTGAGCAGGGCAATCTGGGTATTGGTCAGGCAAAAATTGTTGCGCCTGGAGAGCCAGAAAAGTCGGTATTGCTAGAACGCATCCGTCACAACGACCAGAACAGAATGCCGCCAATTGCCAGTAACGAACTGGATACAGCCGCGATTGCTTTATTAACCGGCTGGATCCAGGCGTTAACAGACTGTCAGTGAAAAAAGCAGATTATGGCGCTGTCAGCCTGTCACTCACATGCAGGGGTTTTGTCGCTTTCATAACAACTGCATAGCTGACTTTTTCGAACACCCGGAAGACCATAATCAGACCGGCTTCTTCATCGGGTAATTTAATCGCATCGTTCTTTTTACTACTGAAACGGTCGGCGACAATCTCACCGCGTTGTTCAACGGCCATCACGGTTCCCTGGGCAATATTTTCACGTTCACCCAGGTTGATAACGACAATCTGGTACTGGCCAATCTGAGTGACACCATCAACAACCGCAATGATGGAACCTTCAGGCTCAGATGCAGGTGGTTGGGGTGAGAAATAGGCATTGATTGTCTCGGATGGCGAAGGCAGGACACGATCACCATTGATAATCTCGCGTGTCGTTTTCAGCAGCTTCAACGTTGATGGATCTCCACTGCGTGTCAGTTTGCCTTCACCCAGATAAATGGCTTCATAACCCAGCACTTCTCCTGATTCAGGGTCGATATATGTCTGACCGGGCTGGAACAGATTAAAGCGATGGCCATCATCAGCAGAAATGCCGCGCACATAGACACTGTCGCCGGCACCGGTGATCAGGTGTTCGTCAGCACTGGAAACGACATAGGCAGCCTGTGCAAGCTCGTCTTTGTCCACCACCAGGGGTTTTGACAAAAACTGCTTGATGCTTTCATACGCAATGGCCGGGATAGCACCATCCAGATTTTCGCTACGTATTGTGGGTGACAGTTTCACCGTCCGGTAGCCACGATGCAGTTGCAGACGGGGTTTACCATCAATATAAACCAGCGTCAGTCTGTCGCCAGGGTAGATTAAATGGGGGTTGGCCACCTGTGGATTGGCCTGCCAGATTTCTGGCCACAACCAGGGGTCTTCCAGGAACAGCCCCGAAATATCCCACAATGTATCGCCCTTTTTCACTGTGTAGTGATCAGGATGATCCTGTTTGAGCGTGGCGGCATTCGAGCAAATGCTCATTAATCCCAGAATAAGCGCCAAGGCGAGTGATTTGTAATGTGGCATATGCATCCCTTTCATGATCCTGAAAATACAACCGAAATTTATCTTTAACAGGCTGTTGAAAACCCTCATGCGGCACAATCCTGCGTTAAAAAATCGGCTCAAAATGCTCATGTACTGCGTGTACACTGTGCTTTTTCGCCAATTTTTGCCTTGTCTTGCGCTCGCCTGAGACTTTTCAACAACCTGTTAAGCAATTGATTCAATGATCTATAACGGCAGAACAAAGCCGGAGTGTAGCGAATATTAGCCGCGATGCAAAACCCGGGGCAGATATATCACGCTGAATTCAGGATTGTTACACGATTGTGCTAATATATTCACATGACAATCCTTGATATCCTGCATTTCCCTGATGATCGGCTAAGAACGGTGGCAAAGTCGGTTGAAGTGGTTGATGACACAATTCGGCAACTGATCGACGATATGTTTGAAACCATGTATGACGCACCCGGCATCGGGCTGGCGGCGACACAGGTCAATGTCCATCAGCAGGTGGTGGTTATGGATGTATCCGAGGACAGGAATGAGCCACTGGTTTTTATCAATCCGGAAATCATGGATTCTCAGGGCTTTGAAGAAATGGATGAAGGCTGCCTGTCGGTTCCCGGTATCTACGAGCGGGTTCAACGCGCCGATCATATCAAGGTGCGAGCCATGAACAGAGACGGCCAGGTTTTTGAACGCTATGCAACGGACCTGCTGGCTGTCTGTATCCAGCACGAAATGGATCATTTGCAGGGTAAGTTGTTTGTGGATTATCTGTCGCAGCTCAAGCGGCACCGCATCCGCAAGAAACTCATCAAGTGGAAACAGACACACCGTGGCAATCACGTCGATGCCGCTACATCTAGAGCTGATATCTGAATAATTAAGGATGGCTATGCGGGTCGTATTTGCCGGAACCCCGGATTTTTCTGTGCCTGTGTTGCAGGCGCTTATTGATGCCGATTGCGAGGTGGTGGGTGTTTATTGCCAGCCGGATCGACCGGCTGGGCGCGGACGAAAATTACAGCCTGGACCGGTGAAGCAATCTGCTCTGGATCATCAACTGAGCATTTATCAACCGCAAAATCTGAAAACAGAGGATCTACAACAGCAATTACGGGAGCTGGCACCGGATCTGATCGTGGTGGTTGCCTACGGGCTTTTGTTACCCCAGACGGTACTGGATATTCCACCGCTGGGTTGCGTCAATCTGCACGCCTCGTTATTACCTCGCTGGCGGGGTGCGGCGCCAATTCATCGGGCTATTCTGGCAGGCGACAGTGAAACCGGTGTTTGCCTGATGCAAATGGAAGCAGGCCTGGATACCGGTCCGGTGTTGGCGTCGGTGACTTGCGCCATTTCTGATGAAGCTACCGCAGGCGAGTTACATGATCACCTCAGCCGGTTGTCAGCACAATTACTGGTAGATAATTTGTCTGCACTCGAAAGTCGCTCATTGAACCCCATCAGTCAGGATGATGAATCCGCCATCTATGCCCACAAACTGCAGAAAAAGGAAGCTCTGGTTGACTGGTCGCAATCTGCCGAACAGATTCAGCGGCAAGTGCGGGGATTTAATCCCTGGCCGGTTGCGCAGACGGAATATCAGGGGAAAATGTTACGTCTGTGGGCAGCCACTGTGCTCCTGGCTGACAACAGTGAACAACCCGGTAGTGTCATTCAGGAATCGGCACAGGGCATTGATGTCGCCTGCGGAACTGGCGTGTTGAGATTGCTGGAAATCCAGATGCCAGGCAGTAAACGCATGGCGGTATCTGATTTTCTCAATGCCCGCTCCATGCTCGGCGCCTGTCTGGGGACGCAGGCTTGAGCATGGCTAAAGCAGCAGGCCCGCGTGCACTGGCTGCAAACACTCTGGTTCAGGTCATTGATCGCGGTCAATCCCTGAGTCAGTGTCTGCCAGTTGCCATACAACAGCTTGTTGATAGCCAGGAAGCGGGTTTGTTGCAGGAGTTATGCTACGGCAGTCTACGCTGGTATCTGCGTTTGCAGGCGATAGCTGAACGATTGTTGCAGCGGCCTTTCAAACAACGTGACCGTGATATTCATTGCCTTATTCTGATTGGGCTCTACCAGCTCCTGTATATGGATAAACCGGCCCATGCCGTTGTTAATGAAACCGTAGCAGCCTGCGATCAACTGGATAAGTCCTGGGCCAGGGGTGTCGTCAATGCGGTATTACGAAACAGTCAACGGCGCCACAGTGAGCTGGAAAAAATGCTGGCTAAAAAAGACAGCACAGCCACAGCGCACCCTGACTGGTTATTCAAGGCATTGCAATCTGACTGGCCGGATGATTCGCCCGCTATCGTTGAGGCCAATAATCAACGACCACCGATGACGCTACGCGTTAATCGGCAGAAAAATTCAGCCAATGAATATTTGCAGTTACTTGAAGAACAGGGGTTGTCTGCATCCGATTTGCCAGGCTGTGCTGATGCAATTGCATTGAGTGAAGCGGTGCGTGTGGAAAATCTGCCAGGTTTTTCTACAGGTTATGTGTCTGTACAGGATGCAGCCGCCCAGTTCACTGCACATCTGCTGGATGCTCAGGCTGGCGATCGCGTGCTGGATGCATGCGCCGCACCCGGTGGCAAAACCTGTCATATTCTTGAACGGCAAGCGAATGTGCAGGAACTGATCGCGCTGGATATTGCTGCAGATCGACTCGAACGCATAAAAGAAAATCTGACGCGCCTGCAGTTGCAGGCTAGCCTGGTGGCGGCAGATGCTGCAGACACCGAGAGCTGGTGGGACGGCCGACTCTTTCAGCGTATTTTGCTGGATGCGCCCTGTTCTGCAACCGGTGTCATTCGTCGCCATCCGGATATCAGGGTTCTGCGCCGTGCCTCAGACATTGAGCCGCTGGTGCAATTGCAACAGCAGTTATTGCGTGCTTTATGGTCAATACTCGCGCCAGGTGGTGTGCTGTTGTACGCTACCTGCTCTGTACTGTTACGTGAAAATGTTCAACAATTGCAAACATTTATGAATAATCAAACGGATTGCACATTGCTGCCCATTGATCTGCCAGTCGGCAGGGCTATGGCTGTGGGTTGGCAAATTTTGCCGGGTGAAGGAGGTATGGACGGGTTTTATTATGCGCTTCTGCAAAAAGCTGTTGTCTCAGCAGAGGACAGTAGCGAACCATGTTGAGGCGGATATTCCTGTTCCCCTGGTGTTGTCTGATGCTGGTGGGTGTCGGTTTTGCTGACCGTGTCGCTGCCGACCATGCCGAGATTGAGGATACCCGCACCTTGCTGATAGAGGGTGTCTACCGGGTCGGTGCCCGCGTCCTGTTTGATATGGATGAAAAAGTGCTGGCGGCGCTGGACAGCGGAGTGCCTTTGGTGGTGCTGGTCGAAATTCGAGTCATACGCCGCTATTCATTTATCTGGAGTACCACCGAGTCGCAACTGAGCCAGCGTTACCGGATCCAGTTTCATGCCCTGAGTGAGCGCTATACGGTTGAAGATTTAAACAAGGGTACGCTGCAAAGTTTTCTGTATGTCAGCGATCTGCTTGATACGATTGGTACGGTTTATGATGTGCCGGTGATCCGTGATAGCGACGTGCAGGGCCGCAAACAATATTTTGTGCGCATGCGGGTCAGTTTTGATATTGAATCATTGCCGACTCCGATTCGGCTCTGGGCTTATTTTGGCTCTGACTGGAAACTCACAGGCGGTTGGTACGAATGGCCACTGAACCCCTGAAAAAGCGCGCAGGCCTTGGTCTGTTGCCGATGCTGTTATTGTTCGGCATGTTGCTGCTGTCACTGTCGTTGATGAGTGATGCGACGCATAATTCGGAGCGTTTCGGGCAGTTGTATTCATGGGTTCTGCTGGTGAATGCATTGGTACTGATTGTTTTGATGGCGTTGATCAGTACCAATCTTTACTGGATGGTCAGCCAATACCGCGCACGCGCGCCGGGGTCATTGTTGACCACCCGCCTGGTGATTATTTTCGTGGTACTGTCGGTGGTACCCATCAGCATTGTGTATTATTTCTCACTGCAATTTTTGCAACGCGGTATTGATTCCTGGTTTGATATAGAAGTTGAGCAGGCGTTAAATGATTCGCTGGAACTCAGTCGTACATCGCTGAATGACAAGTTGAGTAATTTACTCATTCTGACGGAAAAGGTCGCTGCAGAACTGGGCGATATTTCGACCTCTGTTTTGCCGATTGCTTTGTATGATTTACGTGTGCGAAGTTCGGCTGTAGAGCTGACGGTTTTTGGTGGGGATGGCAGGATTATTGCCTCAAGCAGACAGGCCAGTGAAGGCATTATTCCCAGTCAGTTGGGTAAGGAGATTAGTCTGGTGTTGTCGCAGGGGCGTCACTACGTGGCGCTGGATCCGATGGGGAATGCGGGTTTGTTTGTCCGTTCAGTGGTGCCTTTGAGTAGCGAGTTTCTTATGGAAACCTATACATTACAGGCCCTTTACCGTATCCCGGAGCGTGTCAGTAGACTTGCCGACAGCGTGCAATTGCAGATTAGCCGCTACAAGGAACTCTCCTATCTGCGCACGCCGTTAAAAAAAAGCTATATCCTGACGCTGACAATGGTGTTGTTACTCAGTCTTTTATCAGCGGTCTGGGCGGCTTTTAATTCTGCTCGGCGACTGGTTGAGCCGATCAGCGAACTGGCCGACAGTACCCGACAGGTTGCACTGGGGAATTATGATCGGCGCCTGCCGGTGACCAGTGATGATGAGCTGGGTTTTCTGGTCAGCTCATTTAATGATATGACGCAGCGGCTTTCTCAGGCGCGCGATGCCATGCAACAAAGTCAGCATGAAATTGAAGCGCAACGGACCTATCTTGAAACTGTTCTTGGCAGCCTGTCTTCCGGTGTACTGACATTTGATCATCAGGGTATTTTAAAAACGGCCAACCAGGCCGCTGAAACGGTGCTGGATGCCGCTATCAGTGACATGATCGGCGAGCCATTGGAAACTCTGACGGAATCTTATGAACACCTGCAGCCGATGGTCGCAGCGTTATTGGAATATCGTGACTACGAGGGCGAGCAGTGGCAGCAGGAGGTGCAACTGTCATTGGCTGAAACACGGCGTGTGCTGATGTGTCGAGGGACTAAATTAGCGGTAGAGCATGAGCAGGATGCACATGGTGCAGTCGTTATTATTGATGATGTTACAGACCTGATTCGTGCTCAGCGCGAATCGGCCTGGGGTGAGGTGGCCAGACGTCTGGCTCACGAAATCAAGAATCCCTTAACCCCCATTCAGTTGTCAGCGGAGCGGATGCGCCGTAAGTATTTGAAAACAATGCAGCCGGAAGAGTCTGAGCTATTGGATAAGGCCACGCATACTATTGTACAGCAGGTTGCATCACTGAAAGAAATGGTCAATGCTTTCAGTGATTATGCACGCACGCCGCAGTTGAATCGCAAACCCATTCTGCTGCATGACTTGCTATATGAAGTGCTTGACCTGTATAAAAGCAGTGGTAATGTTATTCGTACAGATTTTGCGAAACCTGAGCCGTTAATGAATGCGGATGCCGGACGTTTGCGGCAGTTGATACATAACCTCATAAAAAATGCGCTGGAGTCGATTCACAACAGTGAAAATGGCTATGTGCTGGTTGAAACAAGCTGGCGCATGAAAGCAGGTTCACGCGTCATTCGTTTGTCTGTTGAAGACAGTGGCGGTGGTTTTTCTGCGGATGTGCTGGCAAATATTTTTGAACCATATGTCACCACTAAAGCAAGAGGTACCGGGCTTGGTCTGGCGATTGTGAAAAAAATTGTGGAGGAGCATGATGGCCGGATTCGCGCCTTCAATACTGAAGACCAGCATGCTTCGATAGAAATATTTTTTGATTGTGAACCGGTTCGACAATCTATGGAGTCAGGTCAGGATAATACGCCTGCGATATAACTGAGATGAAAAATAAATGAGCAGCGGTCACATACTTGTCGTCGATGATGAGCCGGATATTCGTCAACTGGTTCAGGAAATTCTGGAAGATGAAGGCTACACCGTTTCGGTTGCCGAAAATGGTGAAGAAGCGCGCCGTGTACGGCGCGAGCGCAGACCTGACCTTATTTTGCTGGATATCTGGATGGATGACGTTGACGGCATTACCCTGTTGCGCGAATGGTCTGAAGCAGGCGGTCTGTCACACCCGGTGATCATTATGTCCGGACACGGCACTGTCGAAACAGCGGTGGAAGCGACGCGACTGGGCGCTTACGATTTTATCGAAAAACCGATCTCGCTGGCCAAGTTGCTATTGGTTGTGCAGCGGGCACTGGAAGCCGACAAATTGTTACGCGAAAATACGGGTTTGCGAAAACGTGTGCAACCGGTATCCGAACCTGTTGGCAAGGGTGCGCTGATGCAAACTCTGCGGCAGCAGGCGCAACGTATCGCACAACACAACAGTTGGGTGCTGATTAATGGCGAGCCTGGCTCCGGCAAGGAAATCGTTGCCCGATATATCCATGCACAAAGCCCTCTCCGGGAAGCTCCCTTTGTCGAGGTTGCTGTTGGTTCCGTGTCACCAGAAAATTCTGCGGCTGAACTGTTCGGTAGTGAAGACGGTGATCAAATTAACTACGGTCGTCTTGAGCAGGCGAATGGTGGCATTTTGTTTCTTGGCAACATCACGGATATGGACCTGCAGACCCAGGCGCGATTGCTGAGTGTTTTTCAGACGCATTCCTTTATCCGTATGGGTGGGAAAAAACCGGTGTCGATTGATATTCGGGTGATTGCAACCAGTAATAAGGACCTCGAAATGGAGGTGCGTGAAGGCCGTTTCCGAGGGGATCTGTTCTATCATCTGAATGTAGTGCCGCTGGCAGTACCTCCATTGCGAGAACACACTGAAGATATTCCTGATTTGTTGAATTTTTATGTTGACCGACTGGTGGTTAAAGATAATCTCCCCTATCGTGAATTCAGCACCGCCGCTCAGAATCGCTTGCGCAATTATGGCTGGCCAGGGAATATACGGGAACTGAAAAACCTCGTGCAGCGACTATTGATTCTGGGTAATGGTGCGGTGGTCGATGCGAGCGAAATAGATGCAGCATTGAGTACCGGGCATGCGTCAGAAACAACGGGAGTGGCTGCTGCACTGCCGATGGATTTGCCATTACGAGAAGCGCGTGAGCAGTTTGAAAAGGTTTATCTTGAACACCAGTTACAGGAATCAGGTGGCAGCGTTGGTAAACTTGCCAAACGTGTCGGTATGGAGCGCACACATTTGTATCGCAAGTTGCGCAGTCTGGGGATTGATATTAAAAAGAGTGGCGACTAACCACTCCTTAGCTATGGCGACAAAACAATGAAAATTGTAATTTTAGGTGCCGGTCAGGTAGGCATGTCTGTGGCTCGAAATCTGTCGGGTGAAGACAATGACATCACCATGGTCGATACTAATGAGACTTTACTGAAAGATTTGCAGGATCGGTACGACATTCAGACGGTTGCCGGTATCGCTTCGCATCCCGGTGTTTTGTTCAGTGCGGGAGTCAAAGATGCCGATATGCTGATTGCGGTTACCGACAGTGATGAAGTTAATATGGTTGCCTGCCAGATTGCTTATACGCTCTATCATACACCCATCAAAATAGCCCGCCTGCGTTCCAGGGATTATCACCGCCACCCGGAGATTTTCGGTGCAAAAGCCATCCCTGTGGATGTGTTAATTAGCCCGGAACAATTGGTGACAACCTATATTCACCGCCTGATTGAGCAGCCGGGTGCTTTGCAGGTGCTGGAGTTTGCCGGTGGCCGTATTCAACTGGTGGCTGTGCGTGCTGCCAAAGGTAGCCCACTGGTTGGGCATGAACTGTCAGACCTGCGCCAGCATATGCCAGGCGTTGAAACCCGTGTCGCAGCTATTTTTCGTCAGGGTGAGTCGATATTGCCGAAGGGCGATACTGTAATTGCTGCTGACGATGAAGTGTTTTTCCTCGCAGCACCCAAACATATTCGTGCTGTAACCAGTGAATTGCGTGCTCTTGACAAGCCAGTGAAGCGGGTCATGATTGCCGGTGGCGGTAATATCGGCCATCTGTTGGCAAAGTCGCTTGAAGGTGATTATCAGGTCAAGATTATTGAGCGCGATGCAGCGATTGCCAGGCACCTGTCGGAAACTCTGAACAAGGCGATTGTATTGTTGGGCGATGCCGCTGATGAAGAGCTACTGGCCGAAGAAAATATCGAAAATACAGATGTCTTTTGCGCTTTGACCAATGATGAAGAAGCCAACATTCTTTCTTCAATGCTGGCGAAGAGAATGGGTGCCCGTAAAGTAATGTCACTGATTAACAGGCCTTCCTATGTTGATTTGGTGCAGAGTGAAACCATTGATGTTGCTATTTCTCCACAGCAGACGACGATTGGCAGTTTGTTGACACATGTGCGTCGTGGCGATGTTGTTGTGGTGCATTCGCTGCGACGTGGTGCTGCAGAGGCTATTGAAGCTGTGGCACATGGAGATAAATCGACCTCCAAGGTTGTCGGCCGCAGCATTGATGAAATCAAGTTGCCACCCGGCACCACCATCGCGGCACTTGTGCGCGGTGAGGATGTCATCATTGCCCATCATGATACGGTGATAGAAGCGGAGGACCATGTCATTCTTTTCCTCGTAGACAAGCGTTACATCAAGGATGTAGAACACCTGTTCCAGGTCGGGCTGACGTTCTTCTAGCTACTTACTCGGTCATAATATAACGCCATGCAATTTCGTACTATTCAACGCATTATCGGTCTGTTGCTGATGGTGTTCAGTGTCATTATGCTACCCTCAATAATGATGGCCTGGTGGCTGCAAGAAGCCACGCTGAAAGCATTTTTAATTGCCTTCGTGCTGGTCATGGCGGGCGGTTTTCTATTCTGGTTGCCAGTGCGAAACGCACGTAATGATCTGCGCGTGCGAGACGGTTTTATTATTGTTGTATCGTTCTGGCTGGTGCTGACCTGTGTAGGTTCATTACCCTTATATCTTTCACCTCTTCCTGCGCTCAGTTTTACGGATGCTTTTTTTGAATCCATGTCTGCTTTGACAACCACCGGCGCGACTGTGATTACCGGGCTGGACCGCCTGCCGAAGTCGATTCTCTGGTACCGGCAGGAATTACAGTGGCTGGGAGGCATGGGAATCATCGTGCTGGCAGTTGCGGTATTGCCCATGCTCGGTATCGGCGGTATGCAACTCTATCGGGCAGAGACGCCTGGGCCGATGAAAGATAGCAAACTAACGCCGCGTATCAAGGAAACAGCCAAAGCTCTCTGGTACATTTATCTGGGTTTGACCATCGTCTGTGCGCTTGCTTACAAGATTGCGGGGATGACCACATTCGATGCTATTTCACACAGTTTTTCGACCATAGCGATTGGCGGGTTTTCAACTCACGATCTGAGTATTGGCTATTTTAATAGCCCGACCATCGAAATGATTGCGGTGGTTTTTATGTTACTTGCAGGTGTGAATTTTTCCCTGCATTTTATCGCCTGGCGTAACTTGAGTCTGGTGGGCTATGTACGTGATTCGGAGTTCAAGGCCTACATTACTATTCTCTCAGTCGTTGCTGCGATTACTATCCTCTATCTGTATTTCAGTAAAACCTTCCTGAATCTTGGTGATGCTGCTCATCATGGGCTTTTCCAGGCAGTCTCTATTGGTACCACCACGGGTTTTACCACTGCTGCTTATTTTCACTGGCCGGGTTTTCTTCCGGTTCTGTTGCTGTTTATCAGTTTTATTGGAGGCAGTGCTGGCTCGACAGGTGGTGGCATGAAGGTAATCCGCTGCCTGTTGGTGTTCAAGCAGGGCGTGCGTGAAATCAGCCGTCTGATTCATCCCAATGCGCAGATTTCTGTGAAGATAAACCACAAGGCCATGCCCGACAGGGTGACTGAAGCCGTCTGGGGTTTCTTTGCTATTTATGTAGGCAGCTTTACCATCATGATGCTGGTTTTGTTGGCTACTGGCCTTGATCAGGTTACGGCATTTTCTGCCGTGGCAGCCTGTCTGAATAATCTGGGGCCCGGACTGGGCGAGGTCGGCTATCATTATGCTGATATCAACGACACGGCGAAATGGGTGCTGTCGCTGGCTATGTTGCTCGGTCGTCTGGAAATCTTTACTTTGCTGGTGTTGTTAACGCCTGCGTTCTGGCGGCGTTAAACGGATTAATTTCAGGTGATGCGGACAGAATTACACAGCTTGTGTGCAGGGTTTGAATGCTGCTAGTATCTGGCCCCATTTCACATGTCTAATATCAAAGTCAGGAGTAACAAATGAGACAAATGCTAATAGCTATACCCGTTTTGTTCTTTCTTGCCGGTTGTTCGGCCTTAGGTATATCTTCAGAAAAAACAACTAAGACATCATCAACAGCAAAAACTGATACGACTGTGCCTGCTGCTGCGGTTAATCCGGCTACTGCAGTACATATTCAGTCATCTATTCCTTTTGATGACGATGCGAAAATCGCCGCTAATATAAAAGCAGATTGTGATCTTGGAAAACGTCTTTCTGATGCTATTGGCGCCATGGCAGCGAAAAGCAATATTGAGATAATGCAGCAGGGCAATGTTGATGCAGGCACAAAGGGAAAAGTACTGGTTATAAAAATCACTGCGGCTGTTAGCAGTGGCAATGCATTTATAGGACACCGTAAATTTGCCAGTGTCAAAGGGGCTTTGTATAACAATGGTACAAAAGAAGCTGCGTTTACTGGTACACGTGTTTCTGGCGGAGGTTTTTTTGGCGGCTATATGAGTTCTTGTGCCGTGCTTGGGCGAACAACCAAAACTATTGGCAAGGATATTATTACCTGGCTGGAAAATCCAGTTGATGGCGCGCATCTGGGTAATCAATTATAAGGCGCCTGCTTTGATACGAATCTGAGATTCCTATGCTTAATCTGCCAGGTCCAGAATTCATCAAAAATGTGCAACAAATTTGCCGGTTCACGATCCTGGGTGAAATGGGTTGCCCAGGATGCTGATGGGGCGGTTTGGGGTTACGAGGTAGAGCCCTTGCAGCATAGTAGCGGCTGGTATGAGAATGAAATAGGACGAGTGATCCTGCTTGATAATAAACCGGCGAACCTGGACTGGAAAAACAGTTTGCAAAGGCTTTAGCCATAAAAATTGCTATACTGGTCGATTAAATACCAGAATATAATTGGAGTCCCTTGTGGCCGGAACCAGTCTGTTAACCTTAATTGATGATATAGCGACCCTGCTCGACGATGTGGCTATATTGAGTAAACTGGCCCTAAAAAAAACCGCCGGTGTGCTGGGTGATGACCTGGCATTGAATGCCGAGCAGGTCTCAGGTGTGCAGGCAGACAGGGAATTGCCGGTTGTTTATGCAGTCGCAAAAGGCTCTTTTCTGAACAAGCTGATTCTGGTGCCAGCAGCATTGCTGATCAGTGTTGTGGCTCCCTGGTTGATAACACCCCTACTGATGATTGGCGGTGCTTTTCTTTGCTACGAAGGCTTCGAAAAAATTGCTCATCCCCTGTTGCACAGCAAAGCAGAAGACGAAGCAAAACATGCTGAAACGATAAAGGCAATCAGTGATCCCGAGATTGATCTGGTGGCCTTTGAAAAAGAAAAAATAAAAGGCGCCATCCGTACCGATTTTATTCTCTCGGCTGAGATCATTGTGCTGGTGTTAGGTACAGTCAGGGATGCAGCGTTTCCAACACAGGTAATGGTTGTGAGTGGTGTTGCCATTTTGATTACCTTCGTGGTCTATGGCCTGGTTGCCGGAATTGTTAAACTCGATGACCTTGGTCTGTACATGGTGCGTGAGAAATCCACCCGGTTGCTGGGTAGTTTGAAGCGTAATATTGGTAAGTTCCTGCTGTGGTTTGCCCCGCATTTGATGAAAACACTGTCCATTGTTGGCACTGCCGCCATGTTTCTGGTTGGAGGCGGCATATTGTTACACGGTATGCCGCTGCTCTATGAGCAGTTACATCATGTCAATGAACTGATGCACAATGTACCGACAATAGGTAATTTCCTCGGAGTGATAGCGCCAACATTAACAACCGGCGTGGCCGGAGTTATCTTTGGTGGGCTGGTGTTGTTGCTGGTGAGTGCGGCGGGCAAGGTTACGGGGTTGTTCAGGTAACAAAATAGAACACTTTGTACACAGGATTTCGCGTGGGCGACTAATCAGCTCGTTCTCGTTGTAGTGACTACATGAAATCTGGGTGTTGGCCATAGCTTTGAATCCACATAAAGCAGAAAAATGAGCCATACAGGATAGAATATGACAGAAATATTTAACTTGTTCATTATATATAATCCCATAATCAACGTTCCTAAGAAAATGAAATATTGTTTTTTTGAATAGTGATAAATTGTTTGCAGGCTTTTAAGGTGTTGGCCCTCTTTGTAAAGAGAACACTTCATACTGGATTTGAATAAATTGAGCATTTTAAACTCTATAGAGTATTTTATTCCATCATAATTAAATGTATGTTCATTATTAAGCTTAAGATTACGAGAGGCTAGGATAAGTCTGTCATTAACGTATATTTTTTCTCGCCCTGAAAAAGATGATCCCCAGACACGGATGGTATTGCTGGCATCATTAAAAATGAACCAGATGCCATTTTTAATGCTTGCGGAAGAAATTTCGGGTAATATTTTATACTGCTTCATTATATAATTTATTATGTATGTTCTAAGCACAACTTTAACAGCCTGCTCATAGCAAGTTCTCTCATTTTTATCTGGGTCTCAAAATAAACTCGACCGTAAAAATTTCAACATATCGGTTATTCATAATAAGGAGCTTATTGTACCAGCTATTTCGCGCGCGTCCGGCCCAGTCCGCCAGTTGTCGGATAATCTGACCAGCTGAAAGGAATAAACCCACACCACTTTCCCCGGCTGTCCCGGCAAGGTCAGATCAAGTCGCAAGCCGCCTGATTTAAGACATGGCTCGATATGCCGATTAAACGATTGATCAGGACATCATTCCAGGGAGCGCATGAGGCAGTCGGCACAAAATTCGGGGCAATATATCTGTTTAATCAGTATCCACGGGCTGATACGCAGTGATGATCTCGAACTGGGGCGGGATGCTGATACCGGCGGCCAGACCAAGTATGTTGTAGAACTGGCGCAGGCACTGTCGAGACACAAAGCTGTTGATAAAATTGAGTTAGTCACCCGACAGGTGGCTGATGCCTCCGTTGATGAAGAGTATTCATTCCCGTTTGAGCCATTAAATAATCAGGCGTCTATTGTCCGAATTGAAGCAGGGCCAGCCGGTTATATCTCCAAAGAGTTGCTGTGGGACTATCTGGACAGTTTTGCCGATAATCTGATTGCCCATCTGCGGCAGCAGGATCGCCTTCCCGATTTGCTACATAGTCATTATGCCGATGCGGGCTATGTGGGTAGCCGGCTGGCACATATTCTGGATATTCCTCTGATCCATACGGGGCATTCTCTGGGGCGGGTCAAACGTCGCCGTTTGCTGGCTTCTGGACTCAAGCTTGATGAAATTGAAAGCCAGTACAATCTGTCGCGCCGTATAGAGGCTGAAGAAACAACGCTGGCAACTGCAGAGCGGGTTATTACCAGTACCTATCAGGAAATCGAAGAGCAATACGGCCTGTATGATTTTTACCAACCGGAACAGATGCACGTCATTCCGCCGGGTACGGATCTGTCACAATTTCATCCACCTCAGGGTGGTGAGTGGCAGCACCCGGTGGCGACAGAAATTGGCAGATTCCTGCGGGAACCGGAGAAGCCGATCATCCTGGCATTATCACGTCCTGACGAACGAAAAAATATTGCTGCTCTGGTTAAAGCTTTTGGTGAAGATGAATCACTGAATGAGATGGCCAATCTGGTGATTGTTGCCGGCAATCGTGATGATCTGGCAGACCTTGATGAAGGTGCGCGGCAGGTATTGAAAGATATCCTCTATTTGATTGATCGCTATGACTTGTATGGCAAGGTGGCATATCCCAAACATCATCGGGCGACCGATGTGCCGTACTTCTATCGGCTGGCGGTGGTAACGGGAGGGGTGTTTGTTAATCCTGCGCTCACCGAACCCTTTGGTTTAACGCTGATTGAGGCCGCCGCTAGCGGTTTGCCATTAGTTGCCACTGAAGATGGCGGGCCACGCGATATCATTGGCAACTGTAAGAATGGTGAGCTCGTTGATCCCCTGGACAGTGCATCCATTGCCAGAGGGATTCACAGAATTCTGGGCAACTGGGAAGACTGGCAACAACGTTCTGCCAGCGGTTTGCAGGGTGTCAGGGAGCATTATTCCTGGGATGCTCATGCCGCCAGTTATCTCAAAATGGCACAACCACTGATCGACAGGACGGCCAGCCCCATTCAGCGCCAGACACAGGTTCACCGAACGCAGCATCATGATCGGGCAATTTTTACCGATCTCGATCAGAATTTGCTGGGAAATACCGAAACATTGCCCGAACTTATCAGGGTTTTACAGCAAAACCGGAAGCAAGTGCTGTTTGGAGTAGCTACCGGCAGACGATTGGATTCTGCGCTGCGCGTTATGAAGAAGCATTCGATACCTGAACCGGATATTCTGATAACCTCGGGTGGTACAGTCATCCGTTATGCACCAAGATTGACAGAAGACACGGCCTGGACAAGACATATTGAAAAGCACTGGACGCCGCAGTTGATCAAACAGGCACTGGTTGGTTTACCAGGGTTACAGCCGCAGTCGGCGACAGAACAGAGCCGTTTTAAAATCAGTTATTTTATCGACCCACATAAAGCGCCAGGCCTCGAAGAAATCACCCGGTTACTGCATCAGGAAGAACAGTCAGTCAATGTGCTTTTATCATTTGGTCAGTTTCTGGATATTTTACCGGCGCGTGCATCTAAGGGTCTTGCTTTGCGCTATTTTGCCGATAAATGGAATATCCCACTGGATAAAATATTGGTCGCAGGTGGTTCTGGAGCAGATGAAGATATGATGCGTGGCAATACGCTGGCCGTGGTGCTGGCCAACCGGCACCATGAAGAACTGGGTCAGCTTGATGACGCAGAAAATATATATTTTGCCGAGCATGCTCATGCGCGCGGTATCCTGGAAGCGATTGAGCATTATGATTTTCTGGATAGTTGCCAGATACCTGAAGCAGAGGTGATATAGATGTCAGAAACTCCACCAGATAAACTCTTACTGTGTACGGACCTGGACAGAACGCTGTTGCCGAATGGTGAACAGCCGGAGTCTGCGGATTCACGGCGTCTGTTCCGTGAACTGGTCAGCAATGACAACATTATGCTTGCCTATGTTTCTGGGAGAGACAGCCAACGGGTAATCAATGCTATCCGTGAATATGATTTACCCATGCCGGATTTTTCCGTCTGTGATGTCGGTAGCTCAATCTATGATCTGAGATCAAGTCAGGAACAATGGCTGGATATGGCCTCCTGGCAGATGCATATTGCACCGGACTGGCATCGGCAAACACATGCAGATCTGGCTTTGTTATTCAGTGATATCGATGGCCTGCGTATTCAGGAAACCAGTAAACAGAACTCCTTCAAGCTGAGCTACTATGTTTCACTTGAGGTGAAGCAGGCTGATATACATGCGCAGTTATGCCATCGACTGAAGGTGCAGCAGATCAAGGCCAGTCTGATCTGGAGCATCGATGAGCAGGCGAATACGCGCTTGCTTGATGTGTTACCGGAATCGGCAACAAAGTTGCATGCCATAGAGTTTTTACAATCACAGCTTGGCTTGACCCATCAGGCGACCCTGTTTGCCGGAGATAGTGGCAATGACAGTCAGGTACTGGTCAGTCTGGTTCCATCGGTGTTGGTCGCCAATGCTATGCAGGAAGTCAGAGAGGACGTGAAGCTGGGTGCTAAACAGGCCGGAACAACGGATGCAATCTATTTTGCACAGGGTGGTTTTCTGGGTATGAATGGTAATTACAGTGCCGGTATCCTGGAGGGAGTTGCGCATTATTATCCTTCTCTGGTGGCAAACATTGATCCGCGTACGGAGTGTACTGAAGCATGAATACAAGGCCGGTGATTTTTGGCGAAGTCCTGTTTGACTGTTTTGCAGACGGCCATCGAGTGCTCGGTGGTGCACCATTCAATGTTGCCTGGCATCTGCAAGCCTTTGGTTGTGCGCCACTGTTGGTGAGTCGTCTGGGTTCCGATGATGACGGTCAGGTTATCCGTAAGGCTATGACAGACTGGGGAATGTCTGAGAAAGGTTTGCAAACTGACAGTGTTCATTCCACTGGTCAAGTTGTTGTGAGCGTACACAACGGTGAGCCAGAATATGACATTGTCGATCCCAGTGCCTGGGATTTTATTGCCGAAACTGAATTAACCGGATTGAATAAACTGGATGGGCTAAATGAGCAGTCGGTTGAATTGATTTATCATGGCAGTCTTGCGCTACGGCATGAAACATCGCGACAAGCTTTGAATGTCTTGACACAACAACAGCAGGCACCAATTTTCATGGATGTAAATTTGCGTGATCCCTGGTGGCAACAGGCACATTTGCTATCGCTAATGGATCAGGCCACCTGGGTGAAGATTAATGAACACGAATTGCAGTTGTTGGTGGAGGGTAATGATGATCATAGCCGTGCCCGACAATTAATGACAAGGCATAAGCTTTCACTGGTGATTGTCACTCAGGGTTCCCGAGGCGCATTCGCACTAACGGCGGATGGTGAGAGTGCCAGTGTTTCGCCAGAAACTGTGACCAACGTTGTCGATACTGTCGGTGCGGGAGATGCTTTTGCCAGCGTCTGTATGCTGGCGATCATGCGGCAATGGGATATCGCTGACATGCTCGACCGGGCGCAACAATTTGCTTCTGTCATGGTGGCCAGGCAGGGAGCAACGGTGAACGATAGCCAGTTATACAAATCTATGCTTGAAGACTGGCATTGCGATCAGTTATCGATGCAATTCTGATAGCCAACCTTAAAACCAATAACAAGAATTATCTATGTACGAACAGGTCTCACATTCCTTACTGAATGAAATTCTCGATGAGTTGAAAGCAGATAGCCGCAAGCAGAATCTGCGGTATTTCTATACCCGCCTCGGGGCAAATTTTTATGCGATTTACAGCCTGTTTCATACTCTTTATGGACATCGCCGTGATTTTAAATCGCAGGTAATCCGATTGGTTGAAGTGATGGCAGATCAATATGTCAATCGTTCTGACGAACGTGAACAGAAAGACCGTGAACGGGAAGAGGATTACAACTGGTTTCTGAGTCAGGAATGGGTTGGCATGGCATTGTATTCAGATGGCTTCGCTGGCAATTTGAAAGGCCTGGAAAGCCGACTGCCCTACCTGCAGGAGCTTGGGGTTAACATGGTGCATGTGATGCCGATTCTGGAATGCCCGGAAAAGGCCAGTGATGGCGGCTATGCGGTCAGTGATTTTCGCAAGGTGAGTGCGCGGGCAGGGTCACTGGATGATGTTGCTTCGCTTGCCAGTGCCCTGCATAAACGCGGTATGCTGCTGACGCTGGATGTTGTTGTTAATCATACTTCCAATGAACATGAATGGGCGAAGCGTGCACGTGCAGGAGAAAAAGCCTACCAGGATTATTACTTTGTATTTGAAAATCGTGATGTCCCGGATATGTTTGAAGAAACTCTGCCGGAAATCTTTCCACAATCTGCACCCGGTAATTTCACCTGGGATGATGAGATGCAGAAATGGGTGATGACCGTTTTCAACGATTACCAGTGGGATCTCAATTACAGCAATCCGGCCGTGTTCATCGAAATGATCGATATCATTTTATTCTGGGCCAATCAGGGAGCGGATATTATTCGCCTCGATGCGGTGGCCTTTTTGTGGAAAAAGATGGGTACCACTTCGCAGAATGAAAGAGAGGCTCATCTGGTTTTGCAGTTGATGAAGGACTGTTGCCAGGTTGTTGCTCCCGGTGTTTTGTTTATTGCCGAAGCCATTGTCGCACCCACGGAAATTGCTCGTTATTTCGGCGAAGATGCAGTGATTGCCAAGGAGTGCGAGATTGCCTATAACGCGACGTTAATGGCCTTGTTGTGGGATTCTGTGGCCACGCATAATACCCGTTTGTTGATGCAGGGAATAAAAAGCCTGCCCGGTAAGCTTGATGGCGCAACCTGGTTAAATTATATCCGTTGCCATGATGATATCGGTTTGGGTTTTGATAATCTCGATATAGAACGCGCTGGTTATGAGCCTGCCACCCACCGACGTTTCCTGATTGATTATTTTAGCGGTGATTTTGAAGGCTCTGATGCGCGTGGTCAGCGTTTTGGCTACGACCAGAAAACGGGGGATGCACGTATCTCTGGTACGTTGGCATCACTGGTTGGGCTGGAAGCTGCGCTGGAACAACAGGATCAGGAGAAAATTGATCATGCTGTCGAGCGAATTTTACTGCTGCATAGCATGATCATGTCTTTTGGCGGTATTCCGTTAATGTATTACGGTGACGAAACCGGCACCCAGAATGACTATGCCTATCTCGATGATGAAGACAGGGTAAGTGATAATCGCTGGATGCATCGTCCTGCCCTTGATTGGGAAAAGATGGAAAAACGGCATCAGCAGGGTACAGTGGAGCAACGTATTTTCGATGGTCTGAAAAAAATGATTGCAGCTCGTAAAACCATTCCGGCATTTTCAGATTTCAATAACCGGCAATTGATCGAAACCGGCAACCCGCATTTGCTGGCTTTCTGGCGCACGCATCCGCAACACTTGAATGCTTCTGTGCTGGTTGTAGGTAATTTTGATGTTGCCCCACAATCACTGGATTTGTCGATTCTGGGGAATCAGGGGCTATTTTTGTATGGCAATGTGCGTGATATCCATAGTGGAGAAATGCCAGCATTGTATAAAGAGCAGCTGGTGATACCTGCCTACCGGTTTTACTGGTTGACGGAGAAATAGAGGCGCTCGTAGGCTAAACTGTCGGTATGAACCGATATAAAATACTTCTTCTCTCCTGCATAATTCTACTATTTTCCCAGCCGTTGATTTGCGCAGATAATTCAGCAACGAATCAACTGGCTGGCCACTATTCCCCCTATCTGGCGATGCACGGTCACGATCCGGTTGACTGGATGCCCTGGGGTGAAGAAGCCCTGACTAAAGCACGCAAGCAAAATAAACTGATTTTTATTTCTTCGGGGTACTATGCCTGTCACTGGTGCCATGTCATGCATCGGGAAAGTTATTCCAGTCAGGATGTGGCAAACATCATTAACGCTAACTATATTGCTATCAAGGTGGATCGTGAAATTAATCCGGTGCTGGATAAACGATTGATCAATTTTGTTCAGATCACCACAGGATCAGCCGGTTGGCCATTGAATGTTATCCTGACGCCGGATGGTTATCCGCTGGTGGGCGCTACCTATATTCCCAAACAGCAGTTACAGACATCATTGCAGCGTATTGCCACGCAATGGAAGAAAAACGCATCCGATTTACAGGGCGAAGCAAAAAGTATGCATGAGCGCCATGCAACCCTGATTCGTCGCAGTGATAATAAGGGGCAGAAAAAACATATTGCGGACAATCAGGCGGCATTTGTTCAACAGACAATGCAATTGGCGAATACTTTACAGGGCGGTTTCAGCGAGGCACAGCAATTTCCTTCTACACCGCAGTTGCTGGCTTTATTACGCCTGAAAAAACGCCCGCAAGCAGTGAATGACTTCCTGCAACTGACGCTCGATAATATGCAAAATCGCGGTTTGCATGATGTTATTGGTGGTGGGTTTTTCCGTTACACCATGGAGCCTGGCTGGACGCGACCGCATTATGAAAAAATGCTTTACACCAATGCACTGTTGCCATTGATCTATCTTGAGGCAAGTCATCAGTTTGCAAATTCGCAGTATCAGAAAACGGCACTTGAGACACTCACCTTTTTACAAAATGAAATGCAGGGAGCGGATGGAGGTTTTATCGCCAGTTTGTCCGCAGTTGACGATAAGGGTGTTGAGGGTGGATATTATCTGTGGTCAGGAGAAGCCCTGAAAAAAATCCTTGATAAGGAAGATTTTCATTTGCTGAGCCTTGCCTGGAATATATCGGAAGACACAGCAGAGCATTTACCCATGTTGCAGATGACTCTGGATATGCTTGCAGACAAGTTGAAGCAGGATAAAAACGTATTGCGTAACCGATTGCAGGAAATCAACCAGACCTTAAGGGAATACCGCCAGAAACATCGCGAGATTCCGCGAGATACTAAACAACTGGCAGGCTGGAATGGCCTGGTGCTGGCAGCTTTTGCACGCTTGTCTGTGATTGATCCATCACTTAAACCAGCAGGCAGAAAACTGGCTACATTTCTAAGCAGTTTATGGGAGGGTAAACAATTGCGCAGGGCGGCTGCTTCCGGGGCCGCCGGCACGCTGAATGATTATGCAGCTGTGGGCTGGGGATTGCTGCAGTGGGGTCAGGTCGAAAAGGACAAAGTAGCAATCAAAACCGCAGAAGCATTGATACAAACAGCCTGGACATCTTTCTACACTGAAAAAGGCTGGCGAGAAAATGAACATGAGCTCTTGCCTGATCCTGTCTATCGGCAACATATTGAAGACAGCTCCTTGCCCGCTTCTGAGGCGCTATTGGTGGATGCCAGCCTGATGGCGGACAATCCGGCATTTCATCGTCTGGCCAGCCAGTTACTGGCAAAATCGACCCTCGAAGTCGAAGAGGCGCCGTATTCCTATGCATCACTCATTAGTGTGGCTCAAAAATTGGAGAGATGATTTTCTTGCTCCAGGCTTAAATCCAACAGTAATGGAGGGCTGTAATAACGGGTTTAGTTTTTCTTAAATCTGCAGATAACCCGTATATCTAATATTTATTTGCGAAACTAACGACTGTGTTACTCATGGGATATCTCTATCTTTTCAAGGAAATTTTCTTCTCGGCTATCAGTGGCGAATTTGAGGGCCTGATTTCTATCGCCCTGTTTGCCTGTGGTATTGCTGCGCTTGTATCGCTGATTAAGCAATTTCGCATGGATAGCTGGCCCTGTGTTGCAGGCGAGCTGCTGCCGTTAGATATCAAGTTGCCTGGCGGTGAGCAATGGCATATTGTCGAGTCGGCTACGCAACATTCTCCCGTCAACTTTCATTATAAAATCAATAATTATGACTATACCGGTACACAGGTGTCGCCCTGGTCATTCCTGAGCTTTATGCAGGCAGAATTCACCTTCGATGAGCTGTCTTCGCAATGTCTGGCGGACAGGCGTCAGCAGGTGGATGTCTATTACAGCCCGAAGCACCCCGAGCGCGCCTATCTGAAGCGCGGTGGGTTGGTAATGAAAGTCTATACAGCTATTTTTATGTTTATCTGTTTTTGGGCTCCCGTTCCCCTGTTTTTATTCTAGCAGGCTGTTGAAAAACCCTCATGCGGCGCAATCCTGCGTTAAAATCGGCTCAAAATGCTCATGTACTGTGTGTACACTGCGCTTTTTTCGCCAATTTTTGCCTTGTCTTGCGCTCGTCTGAGACTTTTTCAACAGCCTGCTAAGGAGCTATTCAGCTTAGCTGAGCAACGCTATTCTCGGGCTCTTTTGCTAGTATCCGTTTTTTACCCGTTAGGAATGAATTTCCTGTGGATACAGATCCAGAAAAATACACCAAAAAGCACGCACAACTCATCCATTCAGATAATTTGAAAGTCCTGTCACATGTGCAGCGAACGGATGGTGACTGGATTATCAATACACTGATGGTTGAGGGCTGTGATGCGCCTTTCAGGTACAGACGCAAAAAGGCCTATAAAAAACTGGTCGGCCAACGTGTCAACCTGACCTACTATCCCATCACCGAGACCGTTGCAGGTTTTGATTTCGAGATCATGAAAGTTGTTCGGGTGCGAATTGCCTGAAATAACAGGCATACAGAAATGTCGGCCATCTTGCTCGAAGCAATACTAATTCTAGTTGCAGGCTGATATAAATCAAATTTGTCGTGATTCTATACCGGTTGCGAGGCAGTAACTTGATATAGATCAAGGTTCGGGTTGACCATTTGTCGCAAAGTTCGTTCCACTAAATATTAATCCCCCCTAATATGAGGAAACGGATAATGATTAAAAAGACAGTACTTGCGACTGCCATCGCGACATCACTCTTCTCGCTGCCGGTTTTTGCCTACCAGGCCGGTGATTTTATTGCCCGTGTGGGTGCGGCTGGCGTTTTTCCAACAGGCGATTCTGATAGCCTGGATGTTCTCCCTGATGCGAATGTTGAAGCACAGAGTGCCTGGAGCCTGGGTCTGAGCCTAAGTTATATGGTTACCGATAATATCGGTGTGGGTATATTGGGTTCCTGGCCTTTCGAGCATGATGTTGATCCCAAGGGGTCAGACCTTAAAGGTCAGACGGGCAGCGATTCGATTGCTACCACAAAGCATTTGCCTCCTACTGTCACAGCGCAGTGGCATTTCCCTACGGGCAGCAATATTCATCCATACGTGGGTCTGGGCTTTAACTACACTTACTTTTTTGATGAAGATACGGATGGTGCATTGAGTGCTGCAGATATCGATATTGAGGATTCCTTTGGTCTGGCGCTAGAAGCAGGCCTTGATGTTGAGGTGCAGGATGGCTGGGTGGTCAGTGGTCAAGTCTGGTATATCAGCATCGAACCAGAGGCTAAAGTGACCGGCTCCGTAGATTTGCCCGTCGGCACAGTAGTTCTTGACGAAAAAATTGACGTAAACATAGATCCATGGGTATTCATGGTCAGCATCGGCAAAAAATTCTGATTAGTCTGCTTTAAATAAGAGGTGGTTGGTGTAATACCCAGTCACCTCTTTTTTGCTATTAACTTAATTCCACAGGAAAAACACTATGGACTCACAGACTACCTATAATTACAAGGTCGTGCGCCAGTTTACCATTATGACCATTGTCTGGGGCATTATCGGAATGCTGGTTGGTGTCTTTATTGCTGCCGAACTGGTATGGCCTCAGTTGAACATGGATATCCCCTGGTTGACTTTTAGTCGTTTACGCCCGCTGCATACCAACGCGGTTATTTTTGCCTTTGGTGGTTCGGGATTATTCGCGACCTCTTATTATGTAGTGCAGCGCACCTGTCAGGTGCGCCTGTTTAGCGATAAACTGGCCGCCTTTACCTTCTGGGGCTGGACACTGGTTATTCTACTGGCTGTGGTGACATTGCCCTTTGGTATTACCTCCAGTAAGGAATATGCGGAGCTGGAATGGCCGATTGATATTCTGATTACTATTGTATGGGTGACTTACGCAGTTGTTTTCTTTGGCACCATCATGAAACGCAAGGTCAAACATATTTATGTGGCTAACTGGTTTTTTGGTGCGTTTATTTTAACCATTGCAGTTCTGCATCTGGTGAATAGTGCCGCAATACCCGTCAGCCTGACAAAATCCTATTCAGTGTATCCAGGCACGATTGATGCCATGGTGCAGTGGTGGTATGGACATAATGCAGTAGGTTTTTTCCTCACTGCCGGTTTTCTGGGCATGATGTATTACTTCATTCCCAAGCAAGCGAATCGTCCAGTGTATTCCTATCGTTTGTCAGTGGTGCATTTCTGGGCGCTGATTTCAACTTACATGTGGGCAGGCCCACATCATCTGCATTACACGGCTTTGCCGGTATGGACGCAGTCCCTGGGCGTGGTGTTCTCCCTGATTCTGTTGGCTCCCAGTTGGGGCGGCATGATCAATGGCATGATGACCCTGTCGGGCGCCTGGCATAAATTACGCGATGACCCAATCCTCAAGTTCCTGATTGTTTCTCTGTCTTTCTATGGTATGTCAACCTTTGAAGGCCCGATGATGGCCATCAAGACCGTCAACGCCCTTTCACATTATACGGACTGGACTATCGGTCATGTGCATTCAGGTGCCCTTGGCTGGGTGGCTATGGTGACCATTGGTTCAATCTACTTCCTGATACCCAGGTTGTTTAACCGCGAACAAATGTATTCGATCAAACTCATTGACTGGCACTTCTGGATGTCGACTATTGGTGTTGTTCTGTATGTGGTCTCCATGTGGATCTCTGGCATTATGCAAGGCCTGATGTGGCGTGCAGTGAACGACGATGGCACCCTGACCTACAGTTTCGTAGAGTCTCTGGAAGCCATGTATCCGTTCTACTTTGTGCGTTTCCTCGGTGGCGCGATCTTCCTGAGTGGTATGTTTATTATGGCCTATAACGTCATCAAGACGGTTTCTGGCTCAACACCTGCTACCGATACCATTCCACAAACTGCCTGAGGAGATTGCTATGAGTCATGAAGTCGTTGAAACGAATATCGGTCTGATGGCCGTTCTTATTTTGATTGTTATCAGTATTGGTGGTCTGGTTGAAATTGTACCGCTGTTTTTTCTGAAAAGTACCACAGAGCCGGTTGAAGGTTTAAAACCCTACACGGCATTGCAACTGGAAGGACGAGATGTATATGTGAGTGAAGGTTGTTATCTGTGTCACTCCCAGATGATTCGTCCGTTCCGTGCTGAGACCGAGCGTTATGGTCATTATTCAGTAGCCGGTGAGTTTGTCTATGATCATCCATTCCAGTGGGGTTCAAAACGTACCGGTCCTGATTTAGCACGCGTAGGTGGACGCTATAGTGATGACTGGCATCGGGTGCATATGATGAATCCGCGTGATGTTGTACCGGAATCCAATATGCCCGGCTTTCCGTGGCTGGCTGAGAATATACTTGATGGTAAGTTAACACCGAAAAAGCTGAAAATTATGCGTACTCTGAATGTGCCGTATACGGATGAAGATATTGCTGGTGCAACAGATGCGGTGAAAGGCAAGTCTGAAATGGATGCGTTGATTGCTTACCTTCAGGTTATGGGTACTGCCATAACCTCCAGGAGGTAACCGATGGATATCAATACCTTCCGTGGTATTGCTACTGTGCTGGCCTTTGTCGCCTTTATCGGCGTCTGGGTCTGGGCATGGAGCAGTAAGCGTAAACAGGCTTTCGACGAGGCAGCAAATTTGCCTTTCGATGACGATGAAATAGATGAAAATAGCAAAAATACAGGTGATCAATCATGATATCCGATCAATTTGAGTTTACCAGTAACTTCTGGAATATCTGGATAATTGTTCTGACCGTTGGCAATATCCTTGCCTGTTGGTGGCTGATTCGCTGGACCGCCAAACCCCGTTCAGGTGAGAGTGGTGCCGGTGAAGTAACCGGACATGTCTGGGACGAAACATTATCGGAATTTAATAATCCGATGCCCAGATGGTGGTTATGGCTGTTCTATCTGAGCATGATTTTTGCTGCTATCTATCTAGTGCTTTATCCTGGACTGGGTACTTTTCGCGGTGTCCTCAACTGGACAGACCAAAGTGCCTATGCTGAAGAGATTGAAGCTGCCGACGCGAAATATGGCCCTCTGTTTAACAAGTTTGCCGCCATTCCGGTTGCCACACTGATTGGTGATAAGGATGCATTGAAAGTGGGAGAGCGCCTGTACGCTACCTACTGTGCCAGTTGTCATGGTTCCGATGCCGGTGGTGCGCCAGGCTTTCCAAGCTTGCGTGATAACGACTGGTTATATGGCGGTGAGCCGGATACGATCAAAACGACTATCCTTGATGGTCGAACAGGAGCAATGCCGGGGTGGCAAGCTGTTCTGCCTGAAAATGGTGTAGATGAGGTTGCTGCCTATGTAATGAGTCTCAGTGGTCGTGAAGTAGATGCTGCCCAGGCAGCTGCAGGCGAGACACATTATGCAACTTATTGCGTCGCCTGCCATGGGGCTGATGGTAAGGGATTGCAGGCACTTGGGGCTCCAGATTTGACCGACAATACCTGGTTATACGGTGGTTCTCCTGGGGTTATCAAGAAGACCATCGCCGAAGGTCGTACCGGGCATATGCCCGCTCATCGTGAGTTCCTCGGCGAAGATAAAGTGCATCTATTGGCTACCTATATCTACAGTCTGTCGCAGGGGAAGTAACACTGCATGAGTAATGAGCAGGTGGCAATCAAGCCATCACCGGAACAGGGTTCCGGTGATGGTGAAATGTACGCAAAACACAAAAAAGTTTATCCTCGGGAAGTTCATGGGCTATTTGCCAATCTCAGGCTATTGGGGGTTACCTCCTTATTAGGCCTGTTTTATGGTGTCGCCTGGCTAAACTGGAATGGTCATCAGGCGGTTCTGTTTGATCTTCCCGCACGTAAGTTTTATGTGTTTGGTCTGACTTTCTGGCCGCAGGATTTCTTTTTCTTTGCCTGGTTACTGATTATTGCAGCGCTGGCGCTGTTTTATTTTACCGCCCTGGCTGGCCGTTTATGGTGTGGTTATGCCTGCCCGCAAACGGTCTGGACTGAAGCTTTTTTGTGGATAGAACGGAAAGTTGAGGGTTCTCGTAACCAGCAAATCAAGCGTGATAATCAACCCATGAATGCGGCCAAGTTCAGGGTTAAGGCACTAAAACACTTTATCTGGATTGCCTTTTCTTTGTTTACCGGTTTTACCTTTGTTGGATATTTCACACCCATTCGTGAATTATCTGTCAGCATAATGAGTTTCTCGCTGGGCCCCTGGGAGCTATTCTGGGTGCTGTTCTACGGCTTTGCAACGTATGGTAATGCCGGCTGGATGCGCGAGCAGGTGTGCATATATATGTGTCCTTATGCGCGTTTTCAAAGCGCCATGTTTGATAAAGATACCCTGGTTATTTCTTACGATGAAGAGCGTGGAGACCCACGTGGCTCTCGTAAGAAGGGGACGGATGCGGCGGAGAAAGGCCTCGGTGATTGTATCGACTGTACCTTGTGTGTCCAGGTTTGCCCAACAGGCATCGATATTCGTAATGGTATGCAGTATGAGTGTATCGGTTGTGCCGCCTGTATTGATGTTTGTGATCAGGTGATGGAAAAAATGGGTTACGAAAAAGGCCTGGTACGGTATACGACTGAAAATACCATGCAGGGCAAGCCGACCCATTTGTTGCGCCCGCGGATTATTATGTATACAGTCATACTGTTGATGCTTGCTGCGGGTCTGGTTTATGCCATCAGTCAACGTGTTCCAGTGGAGCTGGATATTCTTCGCGATCGTAACAGCCTCTATCGGGAAACCAATCAGGGTCTGGTTGAAAATATTTATGCTGTCCGGATTATTAACATGGATGAAGTGCCACACACTTTCAATCTATCGATATCTGGTCTTGAGGGGGCAAAACTGGTTGCCAGCAAAAACGACGTACTGGTTGCTTCCGGAGAACTCTTCAATCTTCCGGTGTCTGTGCAACTGGATCCGATCGTATTAAAGAGCACATCAACTGATATTGAATTTACAGTAACGGTTGAAGGCAGGCCCGATTTGTCGCGGACAGAAACGGGTCGATTTGTTGGTCCTCTGGCTAGATAAGCCATAATTAGCTAGATAATTGAGATAACTATTATGACTGCATCTGAAACAGCTGAAATGCCTTTACCCTGGTACCGTCAGGGCTGGCCCTGGTTTATTATCAGTATCCCGTTGGCAACAGTGGTGGCAGGTATCGCTACCCTGATTCTGGCCATCCAGTCGCCAAATTCCATGGTGGTCGATAATTATTACAAGGAAGGTTTGGCAATTAATCAGTATAAGCATCGGCTGGTGGCAGCAGACAAGATGGGTTTGCAAGGACTCCTGAGAGGATCTGCTGGCAAGCTCATGTTACAGCTACACGCTAATCAGCCTGTCAGTGATGAAGTATTGCAGTTAAAAATTATTCATTCTACGCGTGGTGAGCTGGATCAGCAGGTGAGTTTAAAGCGACAGTCAGAGGGTATATATGTAGCTGAGTTGCCTGGCGTTATGCCTGCGGGTAAATGGTATTTGCAGCTGTCTCCAGAAAACTATAAATGGGAAATCAAGGGGGTACTACAAAGTACCAGCCAGTTCCAGATACCTTTAACGTCAGGGCTAGAGCAATGAGTCCTGCGCCTCCAGTTCATAGTGCAGCAGAGAATGAGCAAAATATTCCTGTGATTCAGCGCGTCATTGCTGTTTTATGGCCTTCGTTTGTTGTTGCGGCCATTGCTAATGGTATATTTTTTACGTTGTTTGATCCTGAAGATCTGTTGAGTACAGCCGGGGAAGTTACCATTAGCCGGATGGGAGTCTATACGATTGGCTTCTTTTTGTTCTGGCTGGTAACAAGCATCAGTAGCACCTTAACCTGCTATTTTAGAAAACCCTGCACGCAGGTGAATGTACATAAATGATTAAAGCGAGCTGATGATAAGTTTCTTTAATTAAAAAAGGCCGGCAATTTGCCGGCCTTTTTATTGCCAGGTATATTTTCGACTATAAAAACTTCTTCGCCATATTTAGCGCGCCACCAATGCCGCCCAGGTTATCCAGGAATGAGCCACCGCTACTCGATTTGTCGACGAGTTGAGGCAGGGCATCTTTCAGGCCATCAAGCAATGAGCCTTCATCGGTATTCAGTTGTGAAGCCATTTCTGCAATCTTGTCACTGCCGATAACCTCTTTTACCTGGTCGGTAGAAATGTCAGCATTGTCGCCATCGCTAAGCCAGGACTCGGCGATAGAACCCAGTCCTTTCCCTTGCATAGCTGAAATAATGCTGCCCATACCGCCACCGCTTTTGCTGTCGCCGCCACCTAGCAGTCCACCAAGAACAGAAGAGATTGCGTCATTGCTACCACCACCAGCGCCAAGTTTGCTGGCGAGTAAGGAAGTACCCAGTTTCATAAGATCCATATTAATATCCTTGCATTCTAAATAAAAACAGCCTCAAGCATAGAGCGAGGCTGTCCTGTTGTAAAGACGTAAAGCGCATTGTGTGGATGGCTTTCTGTGATATAAGTCATTGTTATTTCAATAAATAGAATGATTAGCCCTTGTGTTAATCAAACAGATTGTTAACGAACGTTTCCGAGTGGCAATAGGCTTACTGACTATCTGCTATTTTATCATTTTTGGGTTCTGGATGGACATCGGGCATACGTTTGGATAAGCGCACAAAAGGACGTTCCGAGCGCCAGTCAAACAGTGTCGCGTAAGCAAGTATTTTCTGAACATAGCCGTGTGTTTCACGGAAGGGAATACGCATCAGCCAGAGTGCGGCAGAAATGGGTTTGTCCACTGGACGCCAACGATCAACGCGATGCGGCCCGGCATTATAGGCTGTTGCGGCCAGTACCAGTGAATTATCATATTTGTCGAGTAGCTTTTTCAGATAGGCGCTACCAATCTTTATATTGGGTTCGGGCAGGAGTAATCCCTGCTTGCCAGGGTAGCGTATTTTTAGCAAGCGGGCAGTATTTCGAGCGGTAGCGGGCATCAGTTGCATAAGACCGAGTGCGCCAACACTTGAGCGTGCATCCAGCATAAAAGCACTTTCCTGACGAATAACACCATAAATAATAGCTGGATCAATGGTGTATTTTTTAGCATTTAGTTGAATCAGGTCTTTGTGTGCCAGGGGGAAGCGCATGTCCAGATCAGTCCAGTATTTCGCCTGGGCCGCGGTGGCGATGGCGCGATTATGCCAGCCCCATTGTTGAGCAAGTTTTGCTGCTGCCTTGAGACTATCTGTATTCAGCTTATGTGTTGCCAGTGTCCATTCACGACGTGCTTCAGTATACATTCCCAGTCGGAAGAACTCGTGTGAGCGAATCATGGCCGGATTTTTTTCAAGCTTCGTCATCATGGCCGGAGAAATAGCCTCTTGAGCATCGTTCATCACATAAGGTTGATTGAGTTTGTCAGCCGCCAGGAAGCTGTAATAATTGCGATCTTCACTGATGGCAGCAAAAGTGGTCAAAGCCAGCTTTTTCTGGCCAGTTTTTTCCAGTGAGACAGCCCGCCAGTATTGCCATTCATGGCTATTGCGTTCTGCAGGCGCGAGATTGTCCAGCCACATTAACGCGGTTTTCCAGTCTTCATTCAACAGTGCGGTACGGACTCGCCAACGCCGTAGTCGATGAGTCACAGCATTTTCAGGCACGCCATTCAGATACCTTTGCGCTTCAGGTAATCTGTCCAGTGCTGCATGCAGGGCAATGTCATGACGTATTTTTCCATGATCACTCTCTGAAAACGCATGCGTGACAGATAGTTTCTGGTATTGATCCCAGGCCAGGTCAGCCTTACTTCTGGCAAGACGTAACAGGCCGTGCCTGATGATTTCTCTGACGAAATCAGAATCCTGTTTTACCCAGGATTTCTGTAGCGCCTTTGCAGGTGACTGATGCGCCTGTTTCCAATAAGCAAGCCAGATGCGTTCATTTTTGGAGAGTTTTTTACCGATATAACTGGCTAAGCCAGGTTTGTTATTTTTGAAAGCTCGGCGTATGCGTTCCCAGCGATGATCGGAGCTTAGCATGCCGACACTTTCCAGTTGCTCAAACAATGGCTCGCAGGCATCTGGCTGAGAATGTCCAACCAGCCATAGTGGTAGAGATTTTTTCAGAGTCTGATTTTTATTTTCGGGCGTGAGTTGTAATTGTGCACGCAAATGGTAGCACTGCAGAGTGGTTGATTTTTCGGGTTGATAAAATTGTTCAAATTGCTCCCAGTGTTTATTTTTACCCAGGTGGTGCAGCCAGTTACGATAAAGTTGACGGCTGACAGGTTGTTTCTGCCAGGTAGTCAGGAAATTTGAGATTTGTTGATCGGAGGTGGCTGCAAAATCATTGCGTAATTGCTGGTATTCAAGGTAACTGTACAAGGGGTAGTTTTGTAGGCGCTTTTTCAGTTTTATGAAAACTTTGTTATCGTTGCCTTCAAGCGCCTGAAGCGCGTCGAGAAATTGTTGACGTTGTTTGCTGTAACTATCAATTGAAACAGACCCGCTAGCTGTACTGATTGCGAGAAGGGTAATGCCGAGAATAAAAGATAGCCGGAAGGTGGTTTTCATCATAGAGATATCGTACCGTATTTCCCCCTGAAAATATTGCCTGAGTGAAGTGAAGTGCTGCTAATCTATTTACTAACGGGTTGTTTTGCCGGTTTCATTGCCGGTCTGCTCGGTGTTGGGGGTGGGTTGATTATTGTGCCTGCACTGGCCTGGGTTTTCGTCGCCGAAGGGTTTCCCAGTCAGATTGTCATGCATATGGCCATAGGTACATCCCTGGCAACCATTGTTATAACCTCGTTATCATCAACATTTGCTCACCATCGCCGTGGCTCGGTCAGATGGCCTGAAATGCGGCGTTTGACTCTGGGTATACTGGCAGGTGCATGGCTTGGATCATTGATGGCAGACCGAATGTCCGGCACAATGCTGGCGGGGTTTTTTGGGTTTTTTGAGTGTTTTGTTGCGATACAGATGTATTTCAGTCTCGGGGTATCCTCGCATAGTCAGTCGCCAACAAGGCTTGCAAGTCTGATTGGTGGTCTGGTAATTGGCACCGTTTCAGCCGTGTTGGGTATTGGTGGTGGTACTTTGACAGTGCCTTTTCTGATCTGGCACCAGGTGTCGATGCGAGAAGCAGTGGCAACCTCTGCTGCCTGTGGTTTACCGATCGCTTTGATGGGTGCGCTGGGTTTTGTTTATACCGGACTGGACACGCCTGTACTGCCTGCAGGCAGTACAGGGTATCTTTACTGGCCCGCATTTGTTGCGATCGTAACGACCAGTGTTCTGATGGCGCCATTTGGAGCCAGACTGGCACACCGCCTGCCACAGCAAATACTCAGAAAAGTATTTGCTGTGTTTCTTGCCTGTCTGGGGGTGGTGATGTTAGTCAGGCTCTCATTTACTGTCGGATAATGTATGCAGCCCCTGCCTTGGATTGTCCACCAGAGCTATCTTCCAGAGCGCCCATAGCGAGCAATTTACCATCGTCAGAAAGCGCAACACTGTTGCCAAATAAATAACGTGCTCTTGGATTATCCATCAGAATGGTGTCATGTAGAATCCAGGGTGATGATGCGCCAGTGCGAGTAAATATATTCACTGCGCCTTTACCAAAATCTTCACCAGAAGCACCCACTGCGAGTCGATTGGCTGCCAGGCTGACGCTTGCGCCAAAACTGCCGCCGCTCTGAGTATTTGCCGATTTAAGATAAGCCTGTTGTTGCCAGCTATTCCCGGGCTGGGTAAATACGTAGGCTGCTCCTGAACGCGGCGCATATTCGTTATTTTGGTCGCCATTAACGCTAACGGCGTTACTGCTTTCCCGGAAAGCGCCAGCAATCAATGTGTTGCCATCAATCGTAACACTGTTGCCAAAGCGGGCGTCTGCCTGGGTGTTGGATGCCTTCAGATAGGCGTTCTGTGTCCAGGTTGCCCCATTGCGTTTGTAAACGTAAACCGCACCGGCATCTATAGCGCTATTGTTCAGTTCATCACTATTGATACCGGTTGCATTACTGTCTTCCCGTGGCGCACCAATCACCAGCGTATCGCCCTGTAATGCCAGACTACTACTGAAGCGGTCATCTGCGCCGGGGTTGGATGCTTTGATATAAGCCTGTTGTGTCCAGTTGGCACCATTTCCTGTAAAGACATAAACAGCACCCGATTTGATCACGCGAGGTTCGAGGGGGTCTACGATAAGAGGAAACTGATGCACGCCACGCAGAGAGCTTTTTTCAAAAACCGAAGCCACGGCAATCGTATTGCCTGAAATGGCGACCTGCGAACCAAACAAAATATTACGATTATAGTTTTTGATATCAATTGATGGTTTGAGATAAGCGCGTTCTGTCCAGGTCGATGTTGCCGTATCTCGTGTGAATACATAGGCTGCGCCAATATTGCCGCTACCCGTACCAATTACAGTTATTCCATCTGTGTCGAAAATATCGAAAATATCATCCTCACCGAAGCCTTCGCCGAAATTGGCTTTACTGTCTTCTAGAGGGGCACCAACAACGAGCGTATTACCGGCAAGGCTGACAGATGTACCAAATCTGTCACCATTCTCGGCATTTGAGGCAAAAATCCTGGCTTGTTTGATCCAGCTATTATTCGCTGGGTCGCGAACAAAAATATATACAGAACCCGGTTGCTGATCAGTTGGCGTGGTATGTGGGACACCAATAGCCAGTGTATTACCCGAAAGTGCAACCTGGGTAGCAAATTTATCGTTATTCACTGAGGTATCTGCGAGCAATCGGGTTTGATCTGGCTGGAAAATGGAAGTTGTCAGGCGAGATACATTGACAGTGTAAGTTTTTGTTGCCGTATTAGGGTGATTGATAACAATAGTGATCGTTTTTGAGCCTGTATCTGGAATTGGTATTTGTTCGCCCGTCATGCCCGAAGGAACTACCACACCATTGACAGTAATGTTGGCCCCAGTTGATGCTGCCGTTGCCGTGGGTGTAATCCGGACAGTTCCATTTTGGTGGTTGGTGACCACGGTGTAATCAAAAACACCCTCTCGAATTTGTATCGGGCTGCTGTTAGAAACCACCAGTTCGGATAAATCAGCCTGGGCCTGATTAGGGCCGGTGCCTCCACCTCCGCCACAGGCGGTTAAGGACAGGCTCAGAGTAATGATTAAGAGCTTGAGTAACGAATTGACTGGAATTGACATGGGGTTCTCGATTATTTGTTTAGAATGATTGTGTTTTACTAAGCCTGGTTTACTGCATTATTGTTATGTTCGGTATCGCCCGACTCGATTATTTTAATTGGATACTTCATAAGTAGTTTACTATATAATGGTTATTAAGAACAGCTGCACAGTTTGTCTGTAATAATTGAAACGCTTTTTAACATTTGTTAAATATTATAAATACAGGCTGCAGCTTTCAATAACAATCAATCATTTATATACTTGGATGGCATCCTAAAGAGGGATCTTCGTTCACAAATCACGAGGTAATTTTAATGTTTCGCTCTATTAATAATAAACTTATTTATCCTATTACAATATTCATTGCTCTAACGCTCACCGCCTGTGGTGGTGGTAGCGGCGGTGGCAGTGATGGTGGCGTTACGCCGCCCCCGGCAGCGACAAAAGCAGATCTCTCCGGTTTAACGTTGTCTGCTGGAACGCTAATGCCACCTTTGCAGGCGGGTATAACCAGTCATACCGTTAATTCACCTGATGATGTTTCTGTTACGCCAGTCGCACAGACCGATGCAAGAATGACAGTGAATGGAGCTGATGTTGACTCGGGCGAAACTGTTGCACTTGTAGAAGGCGCTAATACGATCGTTGTCACGCATCTTGATTTGACGAAAACGTATACCATCACGATCAATCGCCTGGCAGCAAGTGCATTTAACCAGCCGGCTCGAAAGGCAGGTGCGGGTAAATTTGCAAAACAGGTCGCTTTAGATGGCAATACTCTGGTTGTAGGTGCCCCCGACGCTAACACAGTGCATATTTTCGTTGCTGATGGTAGTGGTGCCTGGTTACCTGAGC
>JAZGGH010000123.1:0-43882 GCA_036480335.1 Gammaproteobacteria bacterium
GTTATCGAGCGACCACCATCAGCAGAGCTGGCAGCAGACCAGAAAGATGAGGATTCGTTACCCCCCTATACGATTCTTGATCCGCTGCTGGAAGGCTATATCGAAAACGACAGGAGTATTGATGAGCTGGTGGCTGAAGGTTTTGAGCGGGCGGTGGTTGAGCGCATTGCCGGACTGGTGAATCGAAATGAATACAAACGCCGTCAGGCGCCGCCAGGAGTGCGCATTACTCAGCGGGCATTTGGCCGCGATCGGCGCTACCCGATTACCTCCGGATATCTTGCCGCGAGTCTGAAGCATTCTGCAAAGTAGTGTTATCATCGGCTGCAAGTTAATCTTAAATACTTACTGACTGTGAGATATAAGCAATGAAAAAAGTCGAAGCAATAATCAAACCGTTCAAACTTGATGATGTGCGTCAGGCGCTGTCAGACATTGGTATCAATGGCATGACGGCAACTGAAGCCAAGGGATTTGGTAGGCAGAAAGGGCATACTGAGCTTTATCGGGGTGCTGAATATGTGGTGGATTTTCTGCCTAAAGTCAAACTGGAAATTGTCATTAAGGAAGAAGATCTTGAGCGTTGTCTGGAGACCTTGATTGAGGCGGCTCATACCGGAAAAATTGGTGACGGCAAAATTTTTGTCACCAGTGTTGAAAAAGTGGTGCGAATTCGTACGGGTGAGACCGATAAGGATGCTATTTAGGTTCTATTATTGCTTGTTGTTTTCCAGTACTCGCTGCGCATCAGCAGCTAATGCAGGCATGTCCATTTTTCCATAAGCGGTGACCAGTATTTGCAAAGCATTCTGTACCGCCGGAGTGCGCTGGTAGTTTTCAATGACATATCTGGCACGGTTGGCTGCCGCTAACCAGGCGCGACGTTTCAGATAATATTGAGCAACCTTGATTTCGTATTGCGCCAGATTGTTATGTAGAAATACCAGGCGTTTTTTCGCATCTGCACTGTATTTGCTATCAGGGTAACGTTTGATTAATTGCGTAAAGTCGTTAAAAGATTCCCTTAATGCGCGTGTATCGCTATCGGCGGGGTCTGTTTGTGCCAGACGCCGGGTGATTGAATCCCCTCGACTATAATTTACCAGCCCTTTCAGGTACCAGGCATAGTCCAGGTGTGGGTTGCCAGGGTTGTTTCTGGTGAAGCGGTCAAGGGTGGCGATGGCTGAGTCCGGCTCCTGAAATTTATAATAGCTGTAAGCGATTTCCAGTTGCGCCTGCTGGGCATATTTGCCAAATGGGTAGCGGGTTTCAAGTGTTTCAAAGGCATTGATGGCGGTTTCATAATCACCATTGTCGAGCGAAGTTTTGGCTTGCTGATACAGTTCGATAGCCGAATGTTCGTGGTCAGGTTTGTCCTGTGTGGTGCTGCATGCGGTGAATAGCAGGGTTGATGAGATGAAGCACAGTGTAATCAGGCGCATTCCGAGTTTGTCCATTGTGTAAGTGAATTGAATGCCATTGTATGTATTCTTTGCTGATCTGTCATCCTGGTAGTCAGGAATATGGCGTGGAAGTTTGATACTATAATTATGCTCGACTTAACTCTATGCCAGATAAACAGAAATGGCAGCTGAAATTCCAGAAGGTTTATGTCTCTATCTATACAACTTGATGGCACCATCCCTGACGATGCCTTTGGTAAGCGTCTGGATCAGGTGCTGGCGCAAATGTTCCCGGAGTATTCCCGCAGCCGGTTAACGCAGTGGGTCAGGGCTGGTCAGGTTACGCTGGATGGCCTGCCCTGCAAGCCAAAACAGAAGTGCCAGGGTGGCGAGTCGGTCAAAATCAGTGCACAGCTGGAAGAGACTTCGCGGGTTATCGCCCAGCCGATTGAGCTGGATGTGGTATATCGGGATGACAGTTTGTTCATTATCAACAAACCGGTCGGCCAGGTGGTGCATCCGGCGGCGGGTAATCCTGATGGCACCATGCAAAATGCACTGCTCTATCTGGATGAATCACTGACAGCCGTGCCCCGCTCTGGCATCGTTCATCGCCTTGATAAAGGCACCAGCGGTCTGCTGGTGGTGGCACGAACTTTGGCGGCGCATCATTCATTAGTACAGCAATTGCAGGCGCGTACTATGCACCGCGAATATCTGGCAGTGGCGAATACGGTATTGACAGCGGGCGGTACGATTGATGCGCCTATTGGACGGAATCCCAGGGATCGCCTGAAAATGGCGGTGGTCGAAGGCGGTAAGGAGGCCGTGACGCATTACCGGGTGGAAGAGCGGTACCGGGCGCATACTCTGGTTCGGGTGCAACTCGAAACCGGGCGGACTCACCAGATTCGTGTGCACATGTCGCATCGACATATGCCGCTGGTTGGTGACAGGGTTTATGCTGGACGCTTTCGCGTGCCTGCCGGTGTTTCTGAAGCACTCAATGAAATGCTACGTGGCTTCAGGCATCAGGCGCTCCACGCTACGCGACTGGAGCTGACGCATCCGCAAACGGGTGAGCTGTGTAGCTGGTCGGTGGATATGCCGGAAGATATGCAGCAACTGGTTAGCGCATTGCAGGCTGATCGAGATGAGGCTGTTAAATCATAGCAGTGAGCAAATCAGAAGCCTGCGCAGCGTCTTTGTTATTGCCTGACTGGCCGGTAGCGACCACCGTTCGAGCCTGTGTGACCACACGTGCAGGGGGTGTCAGTGTTGCTCCCTTTGATAGTTTCAATCTTGCTTCACATGTCGGCGATGATTTTCAGCATGTGCAACAAAATCGGCAGCGATTAATCGATATGGCATCCATGCCAACTAAACCCTGCTGGTTAAATCAGGTGCATGGCCGTCAGATAGTTGATGCGGCCGTTGCCTGTCAGAAGAAACCGTCAGATGCCGATGCCTCTTATGCAACGCAGGCGGGTATTGTCTGCTCAGTGTTGACGGCGGATTGTTTGCCTGTTCTGTTTACCGATAAGGCGGGATCCTGTGTCGCCGTGGCTCACGCTGGCTGGCGTGGTCTGGTCGATGGAGTGCTGGAGGCAACTGTGGAGCAATTACCTGCAGCCCCTGAATCAATCCTCGCCTGGCTTGGGCCAGCCATTGGTGCGACAGCATTTGAAGTAGGTGAGGAGGTCAGGGCTGTTTTTATCTCTCGACATGCAGCCTCTGCGCAGGCCTTTGTGCCAGCCAGGCAGCCATCAAAGTGGTATGCAGATATCTATGCGTTGGCAACAATACGCCTTGCCAGCGTAGGTGTTACGGCTATTTATGGTGGCGGTTTTTGCACCTGGTCAGATGCAGAGCGGTTTTATTCTTTCCGCCGCGATGGGCAAACGGGGCGCATGGCGACAACTATCTGGCTGGAGAGCTCATGAGCCTGTATTATCCGCGCCTATGTCAGTATTAACCTGGATTTTATTGTTTTGCCTGCTCGGTGGCGTGTTGAGTGTGCTCGCGGCTTCGCTGTTTCTGGTGCTGCCGGAAAAACTGCGTACCCGGCTGATTCCGCACACGGTCAGTTTTGCTATTGGCGCGTTATTGGGCGCGGCTTTGCTGGGCTTGTTGCCACATGCTCTGGCAGCCGAGAGTGTGGAGGATTTTCATCTCATAACCGGGACTGTCCTGCTGGGTATTTTTGCGTTCTTTCTGCTGGAAAAACTGGTGCTATGGCGACATTGTCATTCGGATCATTGCGAATTGCATGGTAATGATGAGCAGGGGCAGAAACCGGTTGCTGGCACTTTGATCCTGATTGGCGACGGCATGCATAATTTTATTGACGGCATTCTGATCGGCGCCGCATTTTTGACCGATATTCATCTCGGCATCGTCACCAGTCTGGCAGTGGCAGCACATGAAATTCCACAGGAAGTGGGCGATTTCGCCATTTTGTTACACAGCGGTTTTAGCCGCAAGCGCGCCCTGTTTTTTAATGTGCTGTCGAGCCTGACTACAGTGCTGGGTGGATTGCTGGCCTGGTTCAGTTTTCAGGATATGCAAGAATTGATTCCCTATGCCCTGGCGATTGCGGCATCGAGTTTTATTTATATTGCGGTTGCAGATCTGATTCCAGGCTTGCATCGGCGCGTTGAATTTGCGGATACCATCAAACAGGTGATGTTGATAGCAGCGGGTGTTGCCGTGATTGCCTTCACGCACGCAACACTGCATTAGGAGATAAAATGAACTATCAATATGTGCTAACTATTATGGTAGGCAAAGATCAGCCGGGGATTGTCACCAAATGGGAAGGTTATGCTGTTGGTCGTGAGGGGTATTTGTCTGTGCCTGATAGGCTCGCACAGTTGAGGGCGAGGCGATCGAATTTGACACTGAAGGTTTCGAAGCGCGCGCTATTCAGCACGAACTGGATCATCTGGATGGCATGCTGTTTCTGGATCGACTGGTGAGTCGGCGTCAGGATTTGTTTCAGCGCAAGACGTATAAATAGGCGGGTTCGGAACGAGCGAGCAATCTGGAGCATGCATGAAAATTGGTATTATCAGGGAAATCAAAAATCGTGAGAATCGGGTCGCGCTGACACCGGGCGGTGTGACCCATCTGCTGGCCAATGGGCATCGGGTGCTGATCGAGCAGGGCGCAGGAGAAGGTTCCGGTTTTTCTGATCAGGATTATGCCTCAGCAGGCGCCGCGCTGGTATCTACTACACAGGCCTGGGAGTCTGACCTGGTTGTTAAGGTCAAGGAACCGTTACCTGATGAGTATAATTACTTGCAGGGTCAAATGGTGTTTACATTTTTTCATCTGGCCGGTGTCGATCCGCAACTGACGCATCACTTGCTGGATTCCGGCACCACGGCAATTGCCTATGAATCAGTAGAAGATGATCAGGGGCGCCTGCCACTGCTCGCGCCGATGAGCGCTGTTGCCGGTTCAATGGCAGTGACGATGGGTAATTATTACCTGGCAGCATTTAATCAGGGGCGTGGGGTATTGCTGAGCCGACTCCTTGGTGAGCAGCATGGTAAGGTTGTGATTATTGGCGATGGCGTTGTTGGGCAACATGCTGGTCGAGTTGCCGCTGGCCTGGGTGCTGAAGTCGTCATGATGGGGGTCAGCCCGAGTGCAGAATCTGTGCTGAAAATGCAGGTTTCAGCCGATATCCGCTATGTGTTATCGAGCCCCGATTCGGTGCAGCATGAAATTGAAACGGCTGATCTGGTGGTGGGTGCAGTATTGTTGCGTAACGCAAAAGCCCCTCATGTAATCACGCAAGCCATGGTGAAGACAATGCCTGCAGGCAGTGTCATTGTCGATGTAAGTATTGATCAGGGTGGTTGTGTTGAAACATCCCGGCCAACATCGCATTCGGATCCGGTGTTTACGCAACATGGCGTGCTTCATTATTGCGTGACCAACATGCCAGGTGCTTATCCTCGCACCTCGACGCTGGCGTTAACTTCGGCAACATTAGCCTATATTCTGCAACTCGCTAATGATGGAGTTGATACCTTGCAAGATTCATCGGGTCTCGCGCGTGGGATTAATACCTGGCGGGGTGGGCTGACCTGTAAGCCGGTTGCGGAGGCATTGGGAATGCTGGATCGATACCGTGAATTTGCGCCAGAATAGCGTAGGAGAAAAGAAATGAAATCGGATTCAAAACAGGAAAAACTGGATGCGCTGGTCGCACAGGCTCACAAAAACCGCGATCAACGCGAGCTGGGCTACCGTGAAAAATCCCTGAAGATGTATCCCTGGATATGCGGTCGTTGTGAACGCGAGTTTACTCGCGAAAACCTGCATGAGTTGACTGTGCATCATCGCGATCATAACCATGATAATAATCCACAGGATGGCAGTAACTGGGAACTGTTATGTCTGTATTGCCACGATAATGAGCATCAACGGCAACTGGAAGCCTCTGGCCTGGTGAGTCCGGATGACCGTTCGACAAAAACAGGTGCTAGTCATAATCCGTTCGCTGGACTTGCCGGAATGCTAAAAGAAAAAAAATAAAAATAATCCTGCTAACCTTGAAAAACCCTGTTATATGTCCCATATATTGAAGTAATACATGTTTTTTTGAGGAGTTCGTACCATGCGAATGGATAAATTGACGAGTAAATTTCAGGCTGCTCTGGCCGAGGCTCAAAGCCTGGCGTTGGGTCGTGATCATAATTATATAGAGCCGGTACATGTCATGACTGCCTTGCTGGATCAGGAGGGCGGCACTGTCCATTATTTGCTGACTCAGTCCGGGGCGAACGTTAATCTGTTGCGCTCACAGTTAGATGAGACATTGGATAACCTGCCTGAGGTCGAAGGCACTGGCGGCGATGTGCATATTTCAAATGAGCTGAACAGTCAGTTAAATATGACTGACAAACTGGCGCAAAAACGTAAGGATCAGTTTATTTCTTCGGAGTTATTTGTCCTCGCCTGTCTGGATGATAAGGGAAAAATGGGCGACCTGTTACGTAAATCCGGTGCCACAAAAAATGCTGTTGAAAAAGCCATTGAGACCTTGCGTGGTGGCAAAAAAGTGGATGATCCCAATGCAGAAGACCAGCGTCAGGCACTGGAAAAATACACCATTGATTTAACCGAGCGTGCCGAACAGGGCAAGCTGGATCCGGTGATTGGTCGTGATGAAGAAATTCGTCGTTCCATTCAGGTGCTGCAGCGCAGAACCAAGAATAACCCGGTCTTTATTGGTGAGCCAGGTGTGGGTAAAACAGCCATTGTTGAAGGGCTGGCGCAACGTATTATCAATGGCGAAGTGCCAGAAGGGTTAAAAAACAAACGCGTGTTATCACTGGATATGGGAGCCTTGATTGCCGGTGCCAAGTTCCGGGGTGAGTTTGAAGAGCGCCTGAAAGCGGTGTTGAGTGATCTGTCGAAACAGGAAGGTCAGATTATTCTGTTTATTGATGAGATTCATACCATGGTCGGCGCAGGTAAGGCCGAAGGTTCTATGGATGCCGGCAATATGCTGAAGCCTGCGCTGGCGCGTGGTGAGCTGCATTGTATTGGGGCAACCACTCTGGATGAATATCGTCAGTACATTGAAAAAGATGCCGCACTGGAGCGCCGTTTCCAGAAAGTACTGGTTGAAGAACCTAGCGTGGAAGATACCATTGCGATTCTACGCGGCTTGAAAGAACGCTATGAATTGCATCACGGAGTAGACATTACTGATCCTGCTCTGGTTGCCGCCGCGACGTTGTCACACCGCTACATTTCTGATCGGCAGTTGCCGGACAAAGCCATTGATCTGATGGATGAAGCTGCCAGCCGGATTCGTATGGAAATTGATTCCAAGCCGGAGTCTATGGATCGTCTTGAGCGGCGTTTGATCCAGCTTAAAATTGAACGTGAAGCGCTGCAGAAAGAAACCGACGACGCATCTCGGAAACGGCTGCAGAATCTTGAAACAGATATTGCTGAACTGGAACGCGAGTTTTCTGATCTTGAAGAAATATGGAAGACAGAAAAAGCGGTTGTTCAGGGCTCGCAACATATTAAGGAAGAACTGGAGCGCGCACGTAAGGAGCTGGAAACTGCACAGCGCGCCGGGGATCTGGCCAGAGCAGGTGAATTGCAGTACGGGCGTGTTCCCGAGCTGGAAAAGCAACTGGAAAGTGCCAGTGATACTGATATGCAGGAAATGACGCTATTGCGAAATAAGGTGACCGATGAAGAGATTGCCGAAGTGGTGGCTAAATGGACAGGTATTCCTGTGTCAAAAATGCTTGAAGGCGAGCAGGATAAGCTGTTACGCATGGAAGAAGAACTTGGCAAGCGGGTGGTTGGGCAGGATGAAGCGCTCAAGGCTGTATCGAATGCGATTCGTCGTTCCCGTGCTGGCCTGTCAGATCCGAATCGTCCCAACGGCTCCTTCCTGTTTCTCGGGCCGACGGGTGTCGGTAAAACAGAATTGACCAAGGCGCTGGCAGAATTTCTGTTTGATACAGAAGATGCCATGGTGCGCATTGATATGTCAGAATTCATGGAAAAACATTCCGTGGCTCGTCTGATTGGTGCGCCGCCTGGATACGTTGGTTACGAGCAAGGCGGCTATTTGACTGAAGCCGTCCGTCGAAAACCTTATTCAGTTATTTTACTGGACGAGGTAGAAAAGGCTCACTCGGATGTTTTCAACGTGTTATTACAGGTGCTTGATGATGGTCGTTTGACCGATGGGCAGGGGCGTACGGTCGATTTCCGCAATACGGTGATTATCATGACTTCAAATCTGGGTAGCCAGCAGATTCAGGAGCTGGCGGGTGAGGATAAGTATGATCAGATGAAACAGGCTGTAATGGATGTCGTGAGTACGCATTTCCGGCCCGAATTTATTAATCGAGTGGATGATACTGTCGTTTTCCATCCTTTGGGGCGTGCACAGATCCGGATTATCACGGATATTCAGGTGGGTTATCTGCGGCAACGTCTGGCCGAGCGTGATCTGGGGCTGGAATTGACTGAAGCCGCGCTGGATCGTCTTGGTGAAGCGGGTTTCGACCCGGTTTACGGTGCGCGGCCATTGAAGCGTGCTATCCAGCAGCAGCTTGAAAACCCGCTGGCCCAGGATATTCTTGCCGGTAAGTTCTTGCCTGGTCAGACAATTCGAGTGGATATTGATGGTGATTCGTTAAGCTTTGAAAAAGGGCGGGCATGAAAATCATGCTGCCTGATTAATCGTTAAATCGCTGGGCAACAAGGGTGGCTTCGGTTGCCCTTTTTTCTGCCACTGATCGACTTGTGGTGCCAAGCATAGTATATTTACCAAAATCAGACGAATTATAAAATCGATAGGAGGAGTTTCTGGTGATACGTAAAATATTTTGGGTAGCCCTTGCAAGTTTAAGCATTCTGGTGTCTATGCCAGCCTGGTCCAAGAAAGGCATCAGTTACAGTTATGCTGATTTTCTTTATAGAGATGTTCAAGGTGATGAGGAATTTATTGATACGAAAAGTGTGTTAGCGAAAGGTTCTTTTGCTGTACATGATTATGTGCATTTGCTGCTAGGCCTTGAAAGAGGGACTTCGGATGAGTTTCCTGGAGACACACCAGATATTACCGAGTTTTCTGTGGGTATTGGTGGTAATTTCGATTTCAGTAAGAGTGTGAGCACCTATCTGGATGGCTTCTGGTTTGATACTAAAATCAATGGTAATCAGACCACTATTGATCAAGGTGGTTACCGTGGTGAGCTGGGTTTAAGGTATCAGGTCAACAAGCCGGTAGAACTGAATCCTTATTACCTGTATGTGGGTAGTGATACAGATGATGGTTTTTTTGGTTTACGATTACAGGTTCGTATGACGAAGAAATTTAACCTGCATCTGGGTTATGAAGTCGATGATGATAATAACCATAAAGCCGCCACAGCAGGTTTTCGCCTTAATTTCTAGTTATTGTTGAAGGCCTCACGCCAGGCCGAACCAAGCAAATAAAAAGCCTGCCTGAAAGCAGGCTTTTTATTTGAACGGAATGCTCTGTTATGGTGTTACTGTTGCTCTTTATTCGAAATTCGTAACAACACGCTATCCATCGCTCGTGTAGAAAGTATGCGTTTTAATATGCCAAATATCCAGGTGGGTTTGGTTACGTAATAGCGTGGCCGGGGGCGAGCCTGTTCCAGAGCCTGTATGACTTTATCAACAACCGCATCAGCCGGTAATGTGAACGGCACAACGGCACCCTGTTTTTCAAGACGTTGTTCTGTCTGAAGATACTGTTTTGCATGGGCGCTGTTTTTACTGTCGATATTCAGCTGATAAGCAGCGAAGGCATTTTCTCTGAATTTGCTGGTAATTGGGCCAGGCTCGATCAGAATCGGGTGGATATCTGTATTGGCCAGTTCCAGTCGTAATGTGTCGTAGAGACCTTCAAGGGCATATTTACTTGCATTGTAGGCACCACGATAGGCCAGCGATACAAAACCCAGCACAGAGCTGTTCTGGATAATACGTCCATAACCCTGTTGTCGCATAACAGGAATGACCCGATTGGTCAGTTCAATGGAGCCGAACACATTGGTTTCAAACTGTTTTCTGAGCACATCCCGGCGCAGATCTTCTACTGCACCCGGCTGTCCGTAACCGGCATTATTGAATAATCCATACAATTTCCCATCTGTTCGTGACAGTGTTTCGTTCACGCCTTTTTCGATTGAAATGGAATCATCCAGATCCAGATGTATGCAGTCGAACCCCTGTTTACATAATGTCTCAACATCGGATTGTTTCCTGGCGCTGGCAATGACCTGGTAGCCAGCTTTCTGTAACCGCTGTGCGGCACAATATCCTATACCGCTGGAACAGCCGGTTATCAGAATACTTCGTTTTTCCATCTGGCTCTTTCCTTAAGATTTAGGGTTATCCGGCGATAACCTGCGTGAGTTGCGCAGTGCGTAAATATTGAATAATAACAGCTTGCCAGGCAAGTCACTGCAAGTCTGTTAGTAGAGCTTTAAGGAGAAAGTCCATGGATCTTGCCACGCTTCTGGGGTTATTGGGTGCATTAGGTATTATTGTTGTTGCTATCCTGATGGGTGGTGATATGGGTACTTTTGTCAATATACCCTCGATGATGATTGTGGTTATAGGTACTCTGTTTGCAGTGTTGATCAAGTTTTCACTGGGGCAGTGTTTTGGTGCTTTCAAGGTGGCGATGCAGGCCTTTATCAATAAAACAGATGATCAGGCTAAACTGATTGAAGAAGGCGTAAACCTGGCAAATATTGCACGCAAGGAAGGTGTGCTCGGGCTGGAAGGTCAGGAAATGGATAATGAGTTTCTCAAAAAAGGCATCAGTTTCTGCGTCGATGGACATGAACCCGAATTCGTCAGGCGTATGCTATCCAAGGATATCAATTTGACAATTGAACGGCATGAAATCGGTCAGGCAATTTTCAAGTCGATTGGGGATCTGGCACCCGCCATGGGCATGATCGGCACTCTGATTGGGCTCGTACAGATGTTATCTGCAATGGATGATCCAAAATCGATTGGCCCGGCAATGGCGGTTGCGCTGTTGACGACTTTATACGGTGCTGTGATTGCCAATGCTTTTGCCTTGCCTCTGTCTGACAAGCTGGCTAATCGGAGTAAGGAAGAGCGACTCAATAAGGCGTTGATTCTGGAAATTATCAGTTCGATCCAGGAGGGGCTGAATCCGCGTGTACTTGAAGAATTACTCAAGACCTATCTGCCAGCCAGCCAGCGCGATAGCGTAGGTGAGGCAGAAAAAGATGCTGCCTGATCATTTGTTACCCAATATCTGTTAATGGATTAACTGACTATGTCTGATGAAGCACCACAAAAAGCCTGTGTAGAAGGTTTGCCAGCATGGATGGGAACCTTTGCTGACCTGATGTCATTGTTGATGTGCTTTTTCGTCTTGCTACTGTCATTTTCGGAAATGGATGTGGCCAAGTACAAACAACTTGCAGGCTCGATGAAAATGGCATTTGGTGTTCAGCGTACTATTAAGGCAAAAGAGCCTCCCAAGGGTATTAATGTTGTTGCCAAGGAATTCAGCCCTGGCCGACCTGAGCCAACACCCTTAAATGAGGTGAGACAGATGACGACTCAGGAAAGCAGTATCAATCTTGACCTCGGCAAGGAACGTCGCCGACCGGTGCCAACAGCGAAGGCGCAATCCAATCGGGGCGTTGCTTCTGGTGATAAAAAGGAACAGGTTAAAGGTGGGCAGAACAAACAGACGGCAGGCTTGACGCCGATACAAAAAGAAACGCTGATCAAAGCCAAGCAGGCGGCAAAAAAACGCATGGAAGAGGATCTTAAAAAATCCGGTGCACTGGATGCTGCAAATATTGTGACGGCTAGCCCTGCCCAGGTCGTCAAAGTTGTAAAAATCTCCTCCAAAGCAGCGGGGGAGAGGCAGAAAAAACTGAAGGAAAGTGCCCGTCTGATTAGCAATGCTCTGGGTAAGGAAATCAAAGCAGGTGCGGTTGAGGTTGAACTGGAAAATAAAAAGATTATCATTCGCATTAAGGAAAAGGCATCATTTGGGTCAGGAACCGGTAATATGAAGCGCAGTTTCAGGCGCTTGCTGGGAAAAGTCGCTAATATTTTGAAAGGTTCTGAGGGTATGATCAAGGTGGCTGGGCATACGGATGATATCCCCATCCATAACGAAATATTCCGTTCCAACTGGGAGTTGTCATCTTCGCGAGCAGTGTCGGTCGTACATGCGATGATGCAGACCGCCAAAATTCCAGCGAAACGGTTTCTGGTTGAGGGTTATGCAGATACCCAGCCTATGGTGCCGAATACCTCGGCTGCAAACCGGGCAACCAATCGACGGGTTGAGATTACCTTAATTCAGGGAGACGACGAGCTGGCAGAAGACACCGAGATTAATGCTGAAGAAGGTCTGGTAACGTCGCCTGCTGCAAGCCTGGCGGGGCAACCACAGACTATGCCAGAACAAACCAGCTCGCCAGCCACAGAGAATACGGTCACAGAAAGTAAACCAGATAAGAGGCCAACGCCTCGCATTTCATCGGATGTAAAGCGTTCGGTACGTATTAAATCAAAAGGCATCAGAGCCGCAGGGAGTCGGTAGATAATGGCAAAAGGTAAATCAATGAGTTCGGAGCGCAGGGAATATTTTCGTGTGAACGACAAAGTAGCACTGGATTACAGGATAATTAATGGTTCGGATTTAGACATGTTACGCAAGAAAATCATGAACAATACAGCTGGCCGTTTTACCACAGCATCTGATTTTGATACGATTTCTCACCAGTTAGGTCATGCCATACAGACGGTAAAAGCGGAATCGCCTGAAGTGGCACACTGTCTGAATGCCATCGACAAAAAACTCAATACACTTGCGCAGATAATGGTTTCCGATGAAATCAAACTGGATGACTATGTCGCCAGGGAAGCCAATATCAGTGCGGGTGGTATTGCCTTTCGTGCTGCCCACCAGATAGAGTTGGGCGGTTTGCTGGAAACGCGGATTGTATTGTTGCCATCAATGATAGGTATTCTCACGGTCAGCCGGGTGATTGTTTGTGATCACGTGAATGATGAAGATAAGAAGCTGCCGTGGAGAATTGCCGTTTCCCATGAAGTCTTGAGGGAAGCGGATCGTGAGCTAATGGTGCGTCACGTCATGAGCAAGGAAACCGAACGCTTACGCAAGCGTCGTCATTTAATGACCTGATCGGGCTGATCTTTCTGTAGTTCCCATAGCTGTGTGTAAACACCTTGCTGTGCAAGCAGTTGCAGGTGTGAGCCACGTTCTACAATGCGGCCTTTTTCCATCACCAGGATTTCATCGGCATCGATCACTGTCGATAGCCGATGTGCAATCACCAGCGTCGTATGGTGTTCAGCGACTGTTTGCAGGGCTTCGAGAATCACTTTCTCGGAGACGCTGTCGAGACTGGAGGTGGCCTCATCAAAAATCAGTATTTTCGGGTTTTTCAGTATTGCTCTGGCAATCGCAACGCGCTGCTTTTCCCCACCAGACAGTTTCAGCCCACGTTCACCGACCATGGTTTCGTAACCATTCGGTAGCGAGGCAATAAAATGGTGAATATTTGCGGCTTTGGCGGCTCGCTCAATGGCTTTCTGTGTACTTCCCGGTGCAGCATAAGCAATGTTGTAATACAGCGTATCATTAAATAACACCGTGTCCTGAGGGACAATGCCAATGGCCTGGCGCAGGCTTTGCTGAGTGACGCTGCGGATGTCGGTATTGTTAATGGTGATTTGGCCATTATTGACATCATAAAACCGGAATAGCAGTCTGGCGAGAGTAGATTTTCCCGCGCCACTGCTGCCGACAACGGCGACTTTGTGACCTGCCGGGATAGTGAATGAGAGTTGCTGCAGAATTTTGCGCTCAGGATCATAAGCAAAATCGATGTTATTAAAACGGATGTCTCCGCGGCCGACATCCAGTGCTCTGGCGTTCGGCAGATCCTGGATTTCGGGTTCCAGCTCCAGGACTTCGAACATGGAATGCATATCTGCAATGGCATGTTTCAGCTGGCTGTATACCACGCCGAGGAAATTCAGGGGGATAAAGAGCTGGATCAGGAAGGCATTGATCAGTACCAGGTCGCCGATAGTGAGCGATTTATCAACAACACCCTGAGCAGCCAGTGTCATCAGCAGGGTGACACCAATGGCGATAATGGCAGCCTGTCCTGTGTTCAAGGTGGAGAGGGATGTCTGGCTTTTGACGGCGGCATCTTCCCAGCCTTCCAGAGAATGGTTGTAACGCTTCAGTTCGTGCGCCTCGTTGCCAAAGTATTTGACTGTTTCATAATTTATCAGGCTGTCGATGGCTTGACTACTGGCTTTGGTGTCCATGGCATTCATTTGTACCCGGTATTTCATCCGCCATTCAGTAATGCGGAAAGTAAACAGGATATAGGCAATCACAGATGCAAAGGCGACGATGGCGAACCATGCATCGTATTTCACCAGCAATATGCTGGCGATCAGTCCTACTTCGACCAGAGTCGGCAATATGCTGAAAACCATATAATTCAATAATGAACTGACACTGCGGGTTCCCCTTTCAATATTGCGGGAAATGCCGCCGGTTTTGCGTTCCAGATGGTAGCGCAGGGACAGCTTGTGCAGGTGTTCAAGCACCCGGATCGAAACCTGACGCATGGCACCATGCCGAACCCTGGCAAAGACGGCATCGCGCATTTCGTTGAACAGTGAGCTGGTCAGGCGCATCAGGCCATAGGCTGCCAACAGGCCAAGAGGTACGGTAAGAATCAGGTGTTCAGCATCGTCGAGCGCATCAACAATTTCTTTTAGAATCAGAGGCACGCCGACATTGGCGACTTTTGACAGTATCAGGAATGATAATGCGAGTATCACCCTGCCACTGTAGATCCACAGAAAAGGTGCCAGTGAGCGTAGGGTTTTCCAGTCGTCTATGGCGGATTCCGGTAGCTCGGTCTGTTTTCTGTACATCGCGATATTGTACAGACTGGAGCCAGGCACGCTATAATTAATCAGATAACTACGAATTATTTCAGAGAGTAGATAATGCCAATTTATGAATATCGTTGTTCAGCCTGTGATCATGAATTTGATAAATTACAGAAGCTGTCCGATGAGCCTTTGAAGATCTGTCCGGAATGTGGTAAAGAGGAATTGAAAAAACTTGTATCCGCTGCGGGTTTTCGTCTTAAGGGGAGTGGCTGGTATGAAACTGACTTCAAGAGTAAAAACCAGAAAAATATCGTCAAGAGCGATAAACCCAGGAGCGATAAACCAAAACCCTCAGAAAAGAAGACTGCATCCAAAGATGGAAAATAGCGATGCAGGCGGTTTTTCAACACCGTCGTATGCGTTACTATCCCGAACCAACCCTGACAATATAGAATCCGGAAAATTATGCGAACACATTATTGTGGCGAATTAAACGCCTCTCATCTTGATGAAACCATTACGTTAGTGGGCTGGGCGCACCGCCGTCGTGATCATGGCGGAGTTATTTTTATTGATTTGAGAGACCGAGAGGGTCGGATTCAGGTCGTCTTTGATCCGGATACCGAAGCCACTTTTGCGACTGCAGAGACAGTACGCAGTGAATTTGTTCTACAGATTGAAGGCCGCGTCAGGCGGCGTCCTGAAGGTACAGAAAATCCGGATATGCCGACGGGTGAAGTCGAGGTGTTGGGTAAGCAACTGACGATTCTGAATACTGCGGAAACGCCGCCCTTTCATCTTGACGACGAGCATGTTTCAGAGGAACACCGCCTGCGCTATCGCTACATTGATTTACGCCGCCCTGAGATGTTTCAGCGTATTCGCCTGCGTGCGCAGATTACCCGGGAATTGCGACACTATCTGGAAACTGCAGGCTTCCTGGATATTGAAACGCCGATTCTAACCAAAGCGACACCGGAAGGCGCACGCGATTACCTGGTGCCAAGTCGCACCCATCCGGGTGAGTTTTTTGCACTGCCACAGTCGCCACAGTTGTTCAAGCAATTGTTGATGATGGCGGGTATGGATCGCTATTACCAGATTGTGCGCTGTTTCCGTGATGAAGATTTACGTGCTGACCGGCAGCCGGAATTTACCCAGCTGGATATCGAAACTTCATTTATGAGCGAAGAGCAGATCATGTCATTCACCGAAGATATGATTCGCGGTCTATTCAAAAAAGTGCTGGATGTAGAACTGGATGAAAGCTTCCCGCGCATGACCTGGCAGGAAGCCATGCATCGCTTTGGTTCGGATCGCCCGGATTTGCGGGTATCGCTGGAGTTGATTGATGTAGGTGATTTGATGCAGGCGGTGGATTTCAAGGTGTTTGCTGGCCCGGCTAATGATCCGCAGGGGCGTGTGGCTGCCTTGTGCTTGCCGCAGGGTTGTGAGTTGTCGCGCAAAGATATTGATGGTTACACCAAATTTGTTAGCATTTATGGTGCCAGGGGTTTGGCCTATATCAAAGTGAATGAGCGCGCTAAAGGTCGTGATGGTCTGCAGTCTCCGATTCTGAAATTCCTGCCGGATGATGTCATCGAAGAAATCATGCAGCGCGTTGGCGCTAATGATGGTGATCTGGTGTTTTTTGGTGCAGATAAAACGAAAGTTGTTAACGAGGCGCTGGGTGCATTACGCGTCAAAGTGGCCGAAGACAGAGGCCTGATGGAAGGCGAATGGAAGCCGCTTTGGGTAGTCGATTTTCCCATGTTTGAACGTGATGAGGCCAACAAACGCTGGACATCACTGCACCATCCGTTTACTGCGCCGAAAGAAGAGCATCTGGAGCTGCTGGATAGCGATCCTGGTGCCTGCCATTCTCGTGCTTATGACATGGTGCTCAACGGAACGGAACTGGGTGGTGGTTCGATGCGTATCTACCGCGCTGAAGTACAAAGTAAAGTCTTTGAGTTGCTGGGTATTAGTGATGAAGAAGCGGAAGAGAAATTCGGCTTCCTGCTGAATGCGTTGAAATACGGTTGTCCGCCGCACGGTGGACTGGCCTTTGGCGTGGATCGCCTGGTGATGTTGATGACCGGTGCAAGTTCGATACGCGAAGTCATGGCGTTCCCGAAAACCCAGACAGCCGCCTGTTTGTTGACGGAAGCGCCTTCAGAGATCCCCGAAAAATTATTGCATGAATTGAGTATTCGTGTGCGTAAGCCGGTGGTTGAATAGATGTTAAAAACAGGGTGAGCAGGTATGGCAGGACACAGTAAATGGGCAAATATCCAGCACCGAAAAGGTGCGCAAGATGCCAAGCGTGGAAAAATATTTACTCGACTGATTCGGGAAATTACTGTTGCGGCGCGCATGGGCGATGCTGACCCGGTAGCGAATCCGCGCTTGCGACTGGCCGTTGATAAAGCGCTTGGCGCCAACATGAACAAGGATACCATTGAGCGCGCCATTAAGCGTGGTGCGGGTACTCTTGAAGGTGATAATATTGATGAAGTGAGCTATGAGGGTTATGGGCCTGGCGGCGTTGCGGTGCTGGTCGATTGTATGACTGATAACAAAAATCGAACCGTTGCCGAAGTGCGTCATGCTTTTTCAAAGGCGGGCGGAAATCTGGGCACCACTGGTTCGGTGGCATTCCAGTTTACCCAGACGGGTGTGTTGTCTTTCCTGGCCGGTAGTGATGAAGATGTGATAATGGAAGCGGCGCTGGATGCAGGCGCGCAGGATGTGGTTTCCAATGATGATGGATCGGTTGATGTACTGACAACGCCAGAGGAATTTGCCACCGTTGTGGTGGCGATGACAGAAGCGAAACATGAACCGGAACAGTCTGAAATCACCATGCGCGCTGATACTCCAACCTCTATTGATCTGGCCGATGCTGAGAAAATGATGCGCCTGTTGCACAATCTGGAAGAGCTGGATGATGTGCAGGAGGTCTATTCCAATGCCGATATTGCTGATGATATTCTTGCGAAAATGCAGAGCGAATAGCTTGCGTATCGGTACCAGCAAGTGACAGTTATTTTGGGCATAGACCCCGGCTCGCGGATAACGGGATTCGGTATTATTGAAACCCGTTCAAACCAGTCGCGGCATATTACCAGTGGCCATATTCGTCTGAAAGGCGATCATTTGCCCGTCAAGCTGGGAATGATTTTTGATGAGCTGTCTGCGCTGATTAGCCAGTATTCTCCCGATCAATTTGCCATTGAAAGTGTTTTTATGCACCGCAATGCCGATTCGGCACTGAAACTGGGGCAGGCCAGAGGCGCCGCTATTTGTGCTGCGACTGTGGCTGGTTTACCGGTAAGTGAATATGCGCCACGGGAAATCAAGCAATCCGTTGTTGGTAAGGGTGCTGCTGATAAATTACAGGTGCAACACATGGTGCGTATTCTGCTGAATTTATCTCAATCACCACAGGCAGATGAGGCTGATGCACTGGCAATTGCGCTGTGCCACTGGCATTTTCAGTCGGCGATGGACCGTATTCCGAATGCCGCTGGTCTACGTGGAGGACGATTTCGATGATCGGTATGTTGACCGGTGTTCTGCGTCACAAACAACCCCCCTGGTTATTGCTGGATGTGCAGGGTGTCGGTTATGAAGTGCAGGCACCGATGACCACTTTCTACCAGTTACCGGCAGAGGGTGAAAATATTACTCTGTTTACCCATCTTGTTGTGCGTGAAGATGCGCATTCCCTGTTTGGTTTTGGTGTCGTCTCTGATCGCTCGTTGTTCCGAGCATTGATCAAGGTTAATGGTGTTGGCGCGAAAATGGCGCTAACGATTCTCTCGGGTATGGATGCCGGTAGTTTTGCCGCCTGTGTGCAGGCAGGTGATGCGCCGGCGCTAGTTAAGCTGCCGGGTATCGGCAAGAAAACGGCGGAACGACTGATTATCGAAATGCGTGACCGTCTGGGTGATGTGTCGTCATCACCGGTGATGACGATGGGTGATTCACTCCTGTCACCTGTATCCCAGAACCCGATAGAAGAAGCTGTCAGCGCCCTGGTTGCGTTGGGCTATAAAGCACCGGATGCAAGTCGCCGGATACGAGAGGTGGATTGTGAAGGGTTAACAACCCAGGATATTATTCGCGCCGCATTAACGCTATCGTAGCAGGCTGTTGAAAACCCTCATGCGGCACAATCCGGCGTTAAAAATCAACTCAAAATGCTCATGCACCGCATGTACACAGCGCTTTTTCGCCAATTTTTGTCTTGTCTTGCGCTCGCCTGAGACTTTTTCAACAGCCTGCTAGATGCCACACGGATCATTGATTTATTCGATGGGCTCAACCGGGAATTTGATTGCCAGATTGAGTTCTGACGGTTGTCCCTGAGTTAGAATCGGGGCAGTCATGGATGCGATTTCTGTATTTCCCTGAGCATCTTCGCTGATTATGGTGGCCAATAAATACCTATTTTCCTTTCTTATTCGCTCAACAGGAACGATAAGAGAAAAGGGCATTTTCTGATGGGTAATGGATTTGAAACCCGTCGTCGTAATTATTGTTTCTTGCCCACCTTCATTATCCTGTTCGAGGATAGTAAAGGCTATATATAACGCTGAGAGCTTCTGTTTAAGTGGGTAGAGGGCGACTGTCCCTGACACTGTCTCGGCTATCTGATGACTGCTGTTACTCATCTCCGTTTCGTTACATGCGGTTAGCAGTATCAGCAACACTGGCAAAATCATACTTTTCATATTTACCTCTATTTGCTGCGCATAAAAAATCCCGCATGAGCGGGATTTTTTATGGTTAATTTGGTGGTTTTAGACTGAGCGTCTTCTACCAACAATAGCAAACCCTATCATGCCTGAACCTAATAGCCAGAGGGCGGCAGGAACAGGTACGGCAGTTATTTCCCAGCCAATATCCGTAAGTCCAGCCAGATCAAGATCGGTAAAGTGCTTGCGTGTGCCAGTGGTGATGGATGGATCCATTGCTGCTTCCTGAGCGACGCCATTGACCTGGCTTTGTGTGCCATTTTCCCAATGACCAAAGCTGGGATTGAGGGGGACGTCACCACCAAACGAAGCGATTGAAGCGGCTCCAATGAAGTCAGTTCCTGAGATCAGGTTGTCCCAGGAGTCGGCTAAGCCAATTCCCAGCAGATGGCCAAGTTCGTGCAGGGCGACAGAGTAGAAGTCATTACCGACGATGTCACCTGAAGTAGACAGATCTGTATCAAAATACCAGTTTGCATCGACATCAGTATCAAATGTGATCGCGCCGCCCCAGGGTGCAAAGTCCGTGGCTGTGGGGCCATCGGTAGCCGCTGCTGTTGCATCGCCTTCTCCTCTGGATATAACATTATCGAAGAATCCAGGTGTGACTGCGCTGCCACTAAAACCCCCTGGCCCGCCTTTACCCAGAACACTATTGGAAAGTGCTCGGCCACCCGCAAAAACGATCAGAGTATCTGCTGCGACGGAATAATCATTAATCGTATCTGTATTCCCTGTTGCAGGATTTTTGACAGCGATATTGAAATGATCGCCGCCACTGGTGGTGATCGCCGTCAGGTCATCCAGAATAACGTTTTCAAAATAGCTGCCTGCTGCTTCTAGCACAGTTTTTCTAGTCGGATCATTAAAGAACCCATTGGCATCCAGGCTGTAATCAAATGTAATGTTAATAGCTGCTGCCTGCTGGCAAAAGGCTATCGCGAGACCAGCGGCTATAAGTTTATTCGTGTTCTTCATTTTCTTCCTGCTCCAGATTCAAATATCACAATATTATTATATGTGTATTCCCGTAAGCGAAGCATAGTAATTAAACGGGGTCTGAATCACAAACGTAATTCCGTTGCTGTTTGGCGACAGTTTGAAGAGCTTGGTGTTTGCTGTTTTTAACGGTATGCTCAAAAAATGACTGAAAGTGAACGACTTATTACTGCCGAAGCTTTTTCTGACGAATCTATGCTGGACCGGGCTATTCGTCCGACCCGCCTGACGGATTATGTGGGGCAGCCGCAGGTCACTGAGCAAATGGAGATTTTTATCGAGGCGGCGCGTCGGCGAGGTGAGGCGCTGGATCATACCCTTATATTCGGGCCTCCAGGGCTGGGTAAAACCACGCTGGCACATATTATCGCCAATGAAATGGGTGCTAATTTACGCCACAGTGCCGGACCGGTACTGGAAAAGCAGGGTGATCTGGCGGCTTTATTAACGAATTTGGAAGCGCATGATGTGCTGTTTATCGATGAGATTCACCGTTTAAGTCCTGCCGTTGAAGAAATTCTCTACCCGGCGATGGAAGATTATCAATTGGATATTGTCATTGGTGAGGGTCCGGCTGCGCGATCCATCAAGCTGGATTTGCCGCCATTCACGCTGGTTGGTGCGACTACCCGAGCGGGTTTGCTGACATCGCCCTTGCGTGACCGCTTTGGCATTGTGCAGCGCCTGGAGTTTTATAATATACGGGATTTATCGCATATTATTTTACGCTCGGCCGGGATTCTGGAACTTTTGATAGATGCCAAAGGTGCCGAGGCCCTGGCCAGTCGTTCGCGTGGCACACCACGGATAGCCAATCGTTTGCTGCGACGGGTGCGTGATTATGCGGAAATCAAGGCAAATGGTGTTATTTCGGCAGATATTGTTGATCGTGCCATGGTCATGCTGGAGGTCGATGCGCAGGGCTTTGATGCCCAGGATCGTAAATTGTTACGTGTGATTATCGAAAAATTTGCCGGTGGCCCGGTCGGGGTTGAAAACCTTGCCGCAGCGATTGGTGAAGAGCGTGGCACGATCGAAGATGTGATTGAGCCGTATTTGATCCAGCAGGGTTTTATTATGCGTACACCGCGCGGGCGGCTGGCGACGCCGCATGCTTATCAGCAGTTAGGCTTGCCGGTACCGGATATTAATGCCTGATGTTTGTTGTTTGTCCGGATTGTCGCTCTATTTATCCACTCCGCGCCGATCATCTGTCACGGGCGAATGGCCTGTTGCAATGCGGTGAATGTGAGGCAATTTTTCAAGCGGCGTCAATGGTTTGTGACAGCTTGTCGGATGCTCAGAATAAAGTTTCCTTTTTGTCATCTGCAGATAAAGAGGTTGAGTCTGTTGTGGCAGCAGCGTTAACCTCGCTGGATACAGAGGATGCGGAAGCACCCCCTGTTATGCGGGAAAGGCAGGAGGGGCCGGAATTATCACAGCAACCTGTTACAGAAGCTTTTTGGGAAGACGATGAAACCTCTGCCTCCCGGTTTGTGTCGGTGGCGACGCTGAAAAAAATGCTGGCTGTTATGTTGGCGGCTATTTTGCTGGCAGCTAGCTATCTCTGGATGCAAAGTCGTTCTTTGGCAGCGTATCCGGTATATCGGTCATTCCTTGAGCCCTATTGCGCCTTGCTGAAATGTGAATTACCTCTGAAGTCAGATCTGACTTTGCTTGCCGTGGATACCTTGCAGGTGGAGGACAATTCCAGAGTCAAGGGTACGCTCCTGCTGACGCTGGTGTTTAACAATAATGCTGAATTTACCCAGCCGTTTCCGATATTACGAATTGCATTTTCAAATACCTCGGGTACAGAATTGTCGGTCCGGTATTTTCGTCCGGAAACCTATTTATCGGATGATGAAGAACGGCATTCCGGTATGCAGCCTGAGGCTAGCAAGCGCCTGCTATTTGAATTACCTGATCCGGGTAAAGCGGCGGTATCTTATCAGCTGGAATTCGTAGAACAGGAAAACTAAGAGAGAGCCTCTGATCAATTCATGAAATCTTATTTACACCCGAAATGGCCAGCTTCTGCGTCACCTCAAGGCGCCTGCTTTTCTGCGAATCTTCGCAATAGCCAGTTATTACGTGCGTTCAGAATTAATCAGGTTTCTTAACCTGCAACATTGTCAGGGAATACTTCCATCGTAGGCTTGGCGATGGTCGGGCATCAGGGTATAGTGACCGTTCAATTTCGTTGCTGCGGAAGAGAGTCGGGAAACCGGCCGCCGAAGGCGCAACCCGCCCGGAAACGCTCAGGCAGAAGGACCGTGGCAACCTGCGAAATATTTTCGTGATTGGCTCTGGAGAGCGGTTGTCTGGAATTCCGGATAACCCACCGAAGGGGATTGGGTGTATATCAAATACATCTACACTCTCAGGTTCCCGGACAGAGGGGCGATGGCCACGCAAGGTGGATGTCGCTTATTTGTATCGGCTCCCACTCTGTGATGAATTAACAGAATCCGACTGATCAGGAAATACAGCTATGGGCCAACAAACACCTCTTTATGATTCGCATGTAAGCAGCGGCGCCAGACTGGTTGATTTTGCCGGTTGGGATATGCCAGTGCATTATGGTTCCCAAATTGATGAGCATATAGCTGTGCGTACGGCTGCCGGTATGTTTGATGTATCACACATGACGGTGGTTGATCTGGAAGGTGAGCGGGTGCGTGAATTTCTGCGCTATCTGGTGGCCAATGATGTGGCCAAATTGCAGCAGCCCGGCAAGGCGCTGTATACCTGTATGTTGAACGAGCAGGGCGGGGTTATAGATGACCTGATTATCTATTATATGGATGACACACATTTTCGTCTGGTGGTGAATTCAGCAACCCGTGAAAAGGATATGGCCTGGATCAATCAACAGGTGCAGCCTTTTGCTGTTGTGGTAACGGAACGCCCTGAACTTGCAATGATAGCCGTGCAGGGACCGCAAGCCCGTCAGCAGGTGTTGGCTTTGCTGGCGGATAATGATCGTGAAACAGTGAATGCACTGCAACCCTTTTTTGCCAGCTTCGTTGGTGACTGGTTCATTGCCCGCACCGGTTACACCGGTGAAGACGGTTTTGAAATCGTCTTGCCTGCAGAGGCGGCCGTGAAGTTATGGGCGCAGCTGGTGGAAAGCGGTGTCGTTCCCTGCGGCCTGGGCGCACGCGATACTCTGCGCCTGGAAGCCGGCATGGCACTCTATGGAACAGATATGGATGAAAGCATCACGCCACTTTCAGCCGGACTGGGCTGGACTGTTGCTCTGAAACCGGAAGACCGCGACTTTATTGGTCGTGAGGCATTACAGGCGCAAAAAGCAGCGGGCGTAGAAGAGAAATCTGTCGGCCTGATACTGGGAGAACGAGGCGTTTTGCGTAATCATCAGAAAGTGCTGGTTGAGGATGTTGGTGAGGGTGAAGTGACCAGTGGCAGTTTTTCACCAACGCTTAAGGCATCGATTGCTTTGGCCCGAGTGCCGGCGTCGACAGCCGACTATTGCCATGTAGAAATACGCGGAAAATTGTTGCGAGCGCGAGTTGTTAAACCGCCTTTTGTCCGTCATGGCAAGGTGCTGGTATCCTTGTGATACCCTAATTTGAATTGAATGAAGGAAGGACCAACATGAGTGAGTTACCCGATAATTTGCATTATACAAAAAGCCACGAATGGGTGGCGGTGAATGAAGACGGCACGGTAACAGTGGGTATTACCGATCATGCACAGGATCAGCTTGGTGATATGGTGTATATCGAACCACCAGAAGTTGACAAAGAGCTGGAAGGCGGCGATGCCTGTACCGTCGTTGAATCTGTGAAGGCTGCCTCGGATGTTTATGCACCGTTGGCTGGTACCGTGGTTGAAGTAAATGAAGACCTGGCGGATAGCCCCGAACTGGTTAATCAGGATCCCTACGCCGCAGGCTGGTTGTTCAAATTGCAGCCGGTTGAAATATCTGTGGTTGATGAAATGCTGGATGCAGATGCCTACCAGGAATTTCTGGAAACTGAAGCCTGAGCCATGCCTTTTAATCCCCATACCGAACAGGACATCCTTGAGATGCTGTCGACCATTGGTGTTGACAGCATTGACGACCTGTTTGATGAAATACCTGATGCCCTGCGATGTGGGGAATTATCTAAAGTGCCGGAAGCGTTGACAGAACAGGCTATTAGTCGCCTGATGCTGGAACGGGCGGAGCAGGATGGCCGGCCACTGAGTTTTATCGGCGCTGGCGCCTATGAGCATCATATTCCGGCAGCCGTATGGGAGATTGCCACCCGGGGTGAGTTTTACAGCGCCTATACACCCTATCAGGCAGAGGCTAGTCAGGGAACATTGCAACTGATCTACGAATACCAGTCGATGATGACAGCATTGATGGCGATGGATGTCTCCAATGCTTCTTTATATGACGGTGCTTCGGCACTCGCTGAGGCAGTATTGATGGCGATTCGTGCTAACCGAAAATCGAAGTCGCGGCGCATTCTAATGCCGCGCTCAGTGCATCCAGCCTACCGCAAAACAGTGCGCAGTATCGTCACCAATCAGGCGATTGAATTGATTGATCTGGATTATGATCGTCAGGGTGGTCATCTGGTTGTTAACAGTCTGGCGGATTTTGCAGGCGAAGATTTTGCTGCATTAGTGATCCCACAACCGAATTTCTTCGGCGTCCTGGAAGATGTAGATGCGCTGACGGACTGGGCGCATGAAAACAGGATGCTGGTGATTGCTGTGGTGAATCCAATGGCGATGGCGTTGTTGAAGCCGCCTGGGCAATGGGGCAAAACGGGTGCCGATATTGTTGTTGGTGAAGGGCAGCCATTGGGCATACCATTGTCTTCTGGCGGACCTTATTATGGTTTCATGTGTACCCGCCAGTCACTGGTCCGACAATTGCCCGGACGCATCGTCGGACGCACCGTAGATCGTGATGGCAAGGATGCATTCACGCTGACATTGCAGGCGCGTGAGCAACATATCCGACGCTCGAAAGCGACATCCAATATTTGCACCAATCAAGGCTTGATGGTGACCGGTTCTACCATTTATATGGCGCTGATGGGAGGTGCGGGGTTGCAGCGCGTTGCGCAAAGCAGTCATGCGAATACACGTAAACTGGTAGAAACATTGAGCAGTGAGCATATCACTCGCCGCTTTGATCGCCCCTTTTTCCATGAGTGTGTGATGCACAGTTCAATTCCCCTGAACGACCTGCTACCCCCCCTTCATGTAAACAATGTGCAGCCGGGATATGTGTTGAGCGAGGATTATCCTGAGTTGGGTGAGTCGTTATTGGTGTGTGCAACAGAAACGAAAACGGATGAAGATATACAGACACTCGGTGATCACATGAAACATAGAGTTGCTACGCAGTTATAGCCTGCGATTTATTATCAAACATTACGAGGATACAAACATGGCTACAATTACACTTGAAGGTAACGAAATCCATACCATTGGTGACCTGCCACCGATTGGCAGTCAGGCACCAGAGCTGAACCTGGTTAATGCAGATATGAGCGATGTCAGTCTGGATAACTGGAAAGGCAAGAAGAAACTGCTGAATATCGTTGTCGCAATCGATACCTCTGTATGTGCCGATTCGACTAAGAAGTTCAATGACTTTGCGGCTGGTCGTGATGATGTTGTGATGCTGGTTGTGTCTGCTGATCTGCCACCAACATTGGGGCGTTTTTGCACTGGCGAGTCTGTTGATAAGGTAGTGCCGTTATCGATGATGCGCAATCGCAATTTTGGTAAAGACTATGGTGTACTGATTGAAGATGGCCCATTGGCAGGTATTACTGCTCGCGCCATTGTGGTGGTTGATGCCGATAATAAAGTGATATATACCGAGATGGTTCCGGAAATCACGCAGGAGCCTGATTACGATAAAGCCCTGGCTGTTCTGTAATAATTTTGAAGAAGCAGATAAGGTATCCATAAGCTTATGCTGATTTTTGAACACTCGCGTGAAGGCCGGCGCGCTTTTGCGCAGGCGCCATTTCAGGCGGAAGAGACAACCGATATCCCCTCTGAAATGTTGCGTGCATCAATTCCAGCACTACCTGAGGTTTCCGAGCTGCAGGTGGTGCGTCATTACACGCGCCTGTCGCAGAAAAATTTCTCGATTGATACTCAGTTCTATCCATTGGGTTCCTGCACGATGAAATACAACCCGCGGGCCTGTAATACGTTAGCTATGTTGCCGGGTTTCCTGGCCAGGCACCCGTTGGCGCCGGTGTCATCGGGGCAGGGATTTCTTGCCTGTATGTATGAACTACAGGAAATTTTGCAGGAAGTGACTGGCATGCAGGCAGTTTCACTGACGCCGGCTGCAGGCGCGCAGGGTGAGTTTGCCGGGGTTGCGATGATTCGTGCCTATCATGATGCGCACAACGACACTGAGCGTACTGAAATCCTGGTGCCGGATGCGGCGCATGGAACCAACCCTGCTACGGCGACCATGTGTGGTTATAAAGTGCGTGAAATTCCAACCGATGCTAATGGTGATGTTGATCTTGAGGCGCTGAAGGCTGTTACAGGCCCACAGACGGCTGGGTTGATGTTGACCAATCCGTCTACACTGGGCGTGTTCGAACGTAATATGCAGGCAATTGCTGAAACCGTTCATCAGGCTGGCGGGCTGCTGTATTACGATGGCGCCAATTTGAATGCGATCCTCGGACGTGTGCGTCCGGGAGATATGGGTTTTGATGTTATTCACATGAATCTGCACAAAACCTTCTCCACACCGCATGGTGGTGGTGGTCCGGGTGCCGGGCCGATCGGTGTCAATGAACGTCTCCTGCCATTTATGCCGTTGCCGGTTGTTGGTTATGATGGTGATGAATATTCCTGGATCACTGAGGAGACTCGCCCGCAAAGTATTGGTCGGCTATCCGCGTTTATGGGTAATGCCGGCGTGTTGTTACGTGCTTATATTTATGCGCGTCTGCTGGGTCGTGATGGTATGCATCGCGTTGCTGACTTTGCCACACTGAACGCTAATTATCTGATGAAACGTCTGCAAACTGCCGGTTTTGACCTGGCGTTCCCTGAGCGTCGCGCAACCCATGAATTCATTGTTAGCCTGAAGCGTCAGCAGAAAGATCTGGGTGTGACGGCAATGGATTTTGCCAAGCGTCTGCTGGATTTTGATTTTCATGCGCCGACCACTTACTTTCCCATGCTGGTGCCGGAATGTCTGCTGATTGAGCCAACTGAAACCGAAAGCAAGGAAGAGCTGGATAACTTTGTTGAAGCTATGATTCAGATTCTCAGGGAAGCAACCGAATCGCCGGATGTTTTGCATGAAGCACCGCATAATCAACCCGTGCGGCGTCCGGATGAAGTGCGTGCAGCGCGTGAACTTGATCTGCGTTGGAATCCTGGACAGGCTGATGGCTAAACCGGGTAAAACGGGTCTGGCGCGAATTGTTGATGCGACGGCTTTTTCCATCGCCGGTTTGAAAGCCGCCTGGCGGCACGAAGCGGCATTTCGCCAGGAATCCCTGTTAATGCTGTTACTCTTGCCACTGGCAATGTGGTTGGGAGAAACGCCTGGGGAAAAGGCGATTATGGTTTTTGTCAGTTTGTTACTACCCCTGTTTGAGCTGGTGAATTCATCCATTGAAGCGGTGGTCGACCGCATCAGTTCTGAACATCATGAGCTGGCCGGTCGTGCCAAGGATATAGGCTCTGCGCTGGTGTTTGTTTCATTGTTGAATATCCTGATTGTCTGGGCAGTGATTATTTTCAGCTAACTGCTCTGTACTCTGCAGATACAAACTGTTAACCACGCATTCTTCGGTTACTATATCCAAACGTAAATTCTATAAAGTAACAGGGTAATCTTATGACAGCGCTGATTTGTGGCTCTTTCGCCTACGACACCATTATGGTTTTTCAGGATAAATTCAAAAATCATATTCTGCCGGACAAGGTGCATATGCTCAATGTCGCCTTTCATGTGCCGGAAATGCGGCGAGAGTTTGGTGGTTGCGCGGCCAATATTGCATTTAACCTGAAATTGTTGGGCGGAGACCCGCTACCGATGGGGACCGTTGGTAAGGATTTCGAGCCATATGCACAGTGGTTTGATGAATATGCTATTTCACGCAAGTATGTGCGCGAATATGACGACGCTTATACAGCACAGGCTTTTATTACCACCGATCAGGATGACAATCAGATCACAGCCTTTCATCCAGGTGCGATGGATATGGCGCATGAGCAACAAGTGCAGGATAGCCAGGGAGTCACTATAGGTATGGTTTCCCCGGATGGTCGGCAGGGCATGATTGATCATGCCACTCAGTTTGTTAACAGCAATATTCCTTTCGTGTTTGATCCCGGCCAGGCAATGCCGCTATTCAGTGGCGATGATTTTAAAACGTTCATTGAACAGGCCAGCTGGGTTTGCGTGAACGATTATGAATCCCAGTTGTTGCAGGAGCGTACTGGCTGGTCACTGGATGACATCGCTTCCAGGGTGAAAGCATTGATTGTGACACGGGGTAGCGAAGGCTCAGTGATTTATACTGAGAGTGAAAAAATGACTATTGCGACTGCAAAAGCCAGTCAGCTTGTTGACCCAACCGGTTGTGGGGATGCGTATCGGGGTGGCCTGTTATTCGGTCTTATGAATCAGCTCGACTGGCAGCAGATCGGACAGATTGCTGCCCTGATGGGCACAATAAAGATTGAGAAACACGGTACCCAGAATCATGCGTTTGAAAAAACCGAATTTGAACAACGCTACCAGGACAGTTTTGGTGAGAATATCTCGCTGTAATGCGTTGCCAGGTTAACAAGAGGGAGTATTGATGCAGGCTGATCCTAAGAAAGATGCAGTGGCTACTTTATTTAATCAGGTGTCTACGCTTTACGATTGCGAAGCAACGCGTTTTTTCACTTTTTGTGGCGAGAGGCTGGTGAATGTCGTCAAACCAGAAGCAGGAACAAAGCTTCTGGACGTGGCGACCGGAACCGGCGCTGTTGCTGTACCAATGGCACAGGCTATTGGCCCAGAGGGGCGGGTGACAGGTATCGATTTGTCGGCTGGTATGCTGGGTAAAGCTGAAGCCAATATCAAGAAAATAGGTCTGAATAATATTGATCTATTTGAAATGGATGCAGAAAATCTTGATTTCAACGATGCCAGTTTTGACTCGGTGGTTTGTTCCTATGGGTTATTTTTTATGCCTGATATGCTGGCAGCATTGCAGGAGTGGCGGCGGGTTGTGCGTCCGGCTGGCAAGGTGGTGTTTACCAGTTTTGAAACCACAGCCTTTCAGCCGATGATGGATGGTTTTCTTGAAAAAATGGCGGCTACAGGTGTGGATGTGCCAACTGGCAGATTTGGCAGTCATCTGATTGAATCCGTTGAGCATTGCCGGCAATTATTGCAGCAAGCCGGGTTGGAGAATATTAATGTCCACACTGCGCAGCTTGGTTATCACCTTGCGAATGAAGCAGACTGGTGGACGATTGTGACGAATACTGCCATGCGTCACTTGCTGGAGAAAATCCCGGCTGACAGGCAAGAACAGTTCAGGGTTGAGCATCTCGATTTTGTAAAGTCGCAGATGTCAACAGAGGGCTTGTGGCTGGATGTGGATACGCGTTTTGCTGTGGGCCACAGACCTGCTTAATTCCCTGCAAGGATTGCGCTGGTTGTCGCTGACCAGTCTCTTGTTCATGAGCGAGTTGGGGGTTGCCAGTGTGTCAGGTAATCTTATCCAGAATTGTTCATCGCAAAACTCTCTGGTCGTGCTGCGGGGGCAACAATTCCCGCAGGCGTTAGGTGTTGCTGTTGAGCGGTTGTCACTGCGTGTCTGGGATGGCAGGAGTTTTTTGCCGATTCCGTTGCAGATTGATCAGCGAGATAAACACAAGCGGTACCGATTACCGGAAGTCACGCATGCTGGTCTGGCGATGAATGATGAGTTGGTGTTTCGTCAGCAACAGGCCGGGCAGCGTGCGCCAGAAAAAGTCGATGCGGTGTTGGCTGAAATTAAAGTGGCGGATGATATTAAAGTGCCGGGTGATACAAGCCGTTGGGTTTATCTGTGGCGCGCAGATAAACCGGAAGTATTGACAGAAAACCCGCTAGTTGCCTATGACCGGGAAAAAGACCGCATCAGTACGGCAACCTATCAGCTGGGTTTTTCTACTGACAGGCCTTTTCTGATTGACCAGTTTCGCTGGCAGAATGTTGCCGGAGGGACTTATTCTGCGAATATTGTCGATACGATGAAAATTCGTCATCAGGGAAAACTGTTCGGTTTGATGTCATTTCGACGTACGCAACAGGATTACACATCAAAACTTACAGTGATCAAGCAAGGCCCGTTACGTGTCATTCGCCGTACTGAAAATCGTGTGCGGGTATTCTGGCAATTGAAATCTCCATCGCTATTGATTGATTATGTCATGATGCCGGATGGCTTCATTATGGATACCCTGATTGATTTGCCTTTTCGTATTGGTGCGTTTTTCAGTCAGCTGGAAACGCTGACAACCGTTGACTGGCAGCAGTCATTATCGACAGGCAGAATGCGGATTCTGGATCACAAAGGCAATCCTTCCTTTGTGATTGATGGTGAAATGACAGAGCATGAAACCGCTCTGAACCAGCTCAGGGGAACCGTCTTTAATCTTTCATCGCCCTGGGGAAATATTCGCCTGTCTCTGGATATACCGAAATCCCTGCCATTGCAGTCATGGCTGTATTATATGGATGATATGCACAAGCAGGATTCGCCAGAAATGCAATCAGGGCAATTTGGTAATATGGGTTTTAGAACGACCGGTTGGGAACGGCTTGGCCGTGGCGTAAAACATGTTCGTTTTGATGCCTGTTTGACAAAAAAATAACAGAGGAGAAGGGTATGGATGAGTCGTTGAATGTGTTGGGTGAACCGCTTGTTGTGTGTGGAGAGCGTCCGATAACAGGCTATTACCGGGACGGGTTTTGTAATGCCTGTAATGAAGATACCGGGTCACATACCGTATGTATTGAGGCGAGCAAGAAGTTTCTGGAGTTTTCCCGTTTCCGTGGTAATGATCTATCAACACCTGCGCCGGAATTTGATTTTCCCGGTGTGCGGCCGGGTGACAGATGGTGTCTCTGCGCTGCTCGCTGGCTGGAAGCGCATCAATATAATATGGCGCCACGCGTATACTTGATGCGCACACATCTGAAAGCGCTGGAAATTGTACCGCTGGAATTGCTCAGGCCATTTGCGATTGATTTACAGTAAGTCTATAATTTGTAACTGCATAAATACCTATAATAATCAGGTAATTATGCCTTTAGCAAAAACATTCCCTATTTGATAAAAATTTGCATTTTATGTCTAAATTGTCTGCAAAAGGCAACACAAATAGTATTCGGTCTACTGGAATAAACACAGAACCTCTTGTTAGAATGACTACCGGAAATCAGCTTCAGTGCAATTCTACTGTTGCTAGAATGTTCTACCTGATCATTGAATTTTGATCGGTTTTTGTTATTTACAGAGAGAAAATAGCTATGTTGAAAAAAAGTTTAATTGTTACAGCAACTACACTCGTTGCCGGTCTTCTGTCACTGAACAGTTTTGCACTGGATATGCCTAATGCTGCTGATCTGAAAGATGCTGCAACTGAATTACTGACAGGTAAGGATGGCGATGCTGTAGAAGCTACTGCGGATGCTGCAGAAGCTGCAACTGATACAGCTGCTGTGGTAGAAGACGCTGCTGTTGAAACTGCTGCTACTGAAGGCGAAGTTGCTACCGATAACGGTTTTGCTGCACTGGATACTAACACTGATGGCGTTATTTCAATGGATGAAGCTCAGGCTTCTGAAAGCGATCTGACTGATCACTGGGCAGCTGCTGATACAAACAGCGATGGCCAGCTTGATGCATCAGAATTCAGCGCTTTCGAACTGGGTGAAATGCCTGCTGCTGTTGAAGAGGCTGCTCCTGCACATTAATTTGCAGTAAAAACCTCCAGGTATAAAAAGCCCGCAGCCTGATTCAGGTTGCGGGCTTTTTTTTGTTCTTTCTAGTATACAGATAGTGCATTTTTCTGACCGGCACTATTTTCGATATTTACGGTTTTTCTGTCTGAGCAATGGCTGAGTATTAATTGTGGTGGATCCATTGAAAAAATAAAAGGGGCTGTTTTTCGTAGTGTGCTTAAACCCAGTATCTGTCGAGTTTTGCCAGGAAAAACGGCCACTTCAATATCATGCAATTCACATTGGCCGCCGATGGTTAGCTGGCGGATCAAATATACGGGGACAACTATGCGTTCACCATTAGCAAGTATACCCTGTAACTTTTTCACGTAGACTGCATTATCCTGTAATTGCAGTGACGCCAGAGTTTCTTCATTGATGGTCGTATAGCCGGAACCGGTGTCAACCATGAATTCGGTTGTTTGTAAGCCGCTGACCTGGGTGGGTACATAAAAGGTTGCTGCCCCCTTTTCCTGCATTGGGATCGTACTATCAAATTCAGCAGCTCGTGTAATTGTTGTAATGCTAACCAGGGTAGCAGCCAGAAACAGTATTTTTATCATTAATTTACGCTTTTTTGTTAGCGTCCCTGATTACCTGTCTCGAACATCAAGTTGTTAGCTATAAACACGCTTCCCTGGTGTGTCTTTCACTAATCTGGACAGTTGTTACTTCATCGGCTCCAGTTGATTTGGCTTGACCTTATAAGGCAGATTTACTGTGAGCAGGATCACAAGTTAGATATAGGGCAGCCCTATTAATTGCTTTTCGCCCGATTTCTGCATTGGATAAGTTTTTGCGATCCTCATGTATGCCCTATACACTGCGGTTCTCAAAACGTATCCGCCTTGAATTCAGACGAAAATCCTAATTAATAGAGGCACCCTATAGTTTAATACCGGTGGTATTTCGGTAATATGCGGCTGGTGATTACAAATGCATGATATATAAAAGAATGTCTTTTTTTACCAGGCAATCGGGGCCGGTTTGTTGATTTCATGGCGATAGTGGCGGGCAAGGTTGGCGTAGCATTTGGATAAAGTCCTGTAATAGCCAAGAGTTGCCGCCATGCGATTAACGATCCGGGTGTTCCTCGCGATCATGACGTAGCAGGTAGGGTTGGTCTGATTGTTCAGGTGGCTGGTATTGTTCACGCTTGTTGTCTGTTGTGCGCTAAAATGAGCAGCTTTGCTGTGGAAGAAAGGCCAGGTTACTGATTAACGGGACCTCCTGGCACGTTATAGCCCTTGTTGTTTAGTGCGGTTTTTGTCAGGTCGCAGAATCAGAGGTTACTCAGCTGAATCGAGGTAAAATGTCATTTTCTGTAATCGTGCCGGTCTATAACGAGGCCGAAAATATCCAGCCACTACTGCAGGAGCTGGCAGACAGCCTGTCTGATGGGCCGATGTTTGAAGTCATTTATGTTAACGATGATAGCGATGATGACTCAGCTCAAAAGCTGACGGAAGCAGCCGGCATATATCCCTGGCTGCGCATTATTGAGCACCAGCAACGTAGCGGCCAGAGCGCTGCACTGGTGACCGGCATCAAGGCTGCCCAGTATCCTGTGATCGTTACGCTGGATGGCGATGGGCAGAATGATCCGGATGATATTCCTGTGCTGATGCAGATGTATGTGGATGACGCATCGACCGCTCCTTTATTACTGGCCGGGCACCGTGTAACGCGCCGCGACAGTATTTCGAAACGACTGTCATCTCGTATTGCCAATGCGGTACGCTCAGCTTTTCTGGGCGATGGAGTGCCGGATACGGGTTGTGGCCTGAAGGTGTTTCCACGCGAGCTGTTTTTACAGCTACCTTGCTTTGATCATATGCACCGTTTCTTGCCAGCGCTGGTAAAAAGCCACGGTGCAGTGGTGAAGTCAGTGGCGGTCGGGCATCGTTCCAGGCAGCGCGGTGTGACCAAATACGGTGTCGGTAATCGTCTGTGGGTGGGCATTGAAGATATGCTGGGGGTAAAGTGGTTAATGCAACACCCGCCCTTGAATGAGGATAATAATGCTGGCTGGTTGCATAAACGCGGCCTGTTCTGGCTAAAAAAGCGTCACTGTGAAGTGGCATCAAGTGAGGTTAAATAATGGGCACTGCTAATGTTTGAACAACCCCTGATCTGGCTGATTATCGGGTTTGGTGGGCAGGCGTTGTTTTCAACACGCTTTCTACTGCAATGGATTGCGAGTGAAAAACAAAAGAAAAGTGTTATCCCGGTGGCGTTCTGGTATTTCAGTCTGGCGGGTGGTGCCACGCTGTTAATTTATGCCATTCATATCGGAGATCCGGTGTTCATTCTTGGTCAGTCGATGGGGGCCTTCATCTATAGCCGAAATCTGTATTTTATTTACAAGCATAAGCGCGAATCACAAGTGTCTGAGTCTGAATGAAATCAATGCTTCGACATTCCTCGGCCTGGTTTCTGATCGGCCTTATTGCCGTTACGATACAGATTGGCTTGCGGCCCTTGCTGGCGGTAGACGAAACACGTTATCTGTCTGTGGCCTGGGAAATGTGGTCGAGGCAGGATTTTCTGGTGCCTTTTCTGAATGCTGAGCCATACAGCCATAAACCGCCATTATTATTCTGGATGATTCAGGGAATTTGGCAATTGACCGGGGTAGAAGCCTGGTCGGCTCGACTGGTGGTGCCGTTGCTGGCGTTGTTGGTTATTTTCCAGAGCAAAATTCTGGCACGACAGTTATGGCCACTGAGAACGATTGAAGTTGATGTGATTGTGCCCTGGTTGTTGTTGGGTGGCTGGTTCTGGATGGTGTTCATGAGCATGGTGCAGTTTGATTTGTTGCTGACATCCATGGCCATGCTTGCCTGGTCAGGATTGTTGCGAGCACCGCGCCATGGTTTTAGCGGCTGGTTGCTGGTGGCAGCAGGTATTGGACTTGGCGTGTTGGCAAAAGGCCCGGTTATTCTGCTGGCGGTTATGCCTCCTGCAATACTAGCGCCACTCTGGTTGGTGAAAACTGAATCGATACGTTGGACTTCATGGTATCTGCGACTGTTTTTGAGTTTGCTAGCCGGTGCTGGTCTAGCGCTGGCATGGGCAATACCAGCTGGTCTGGCAGGCGGGGATGCGTATCGTGAGGCTATTTTCTGGGGTCAGACTTCCGGCCGGGTTGTTGATTCCTTTGCCCATGCCAGCCCCTGGTGGAGTTACCTGCTGTGGCTACCCCTGCTGTGTCTGCCCTGGTTATTATTGCCGCGCCTGTGGCTCGCCTTCACAGCATTGCCCGCCATTTTCCATGAACGCGGCAGCCGTTTTCTGCTGGTTGTGTTGATCTCGATGATAGTGGCCTTCAGTCTAGTGAGCGGTAAGCAGCCAAAATATCTGTTGCCATTGTTGCCAGTCATCATGCTGTTGTTTGCACGTCTGCTAATGGAAAATAGTTATCTGGATGATGCGCATATTCAGTCGCTGGGTAAGGTAACCATTTTTTCATTGTTGTTAATCAGCCTGTTTCATATTGTGGCAGTGCCGTTGCAAGGGGCAAAGCACGATTTAACCCCGGTCAGTGAAAAAATTGCATTGTTGCAGCAGCAGGAAGTGGCGGTTGCCAATCTGGGGAAATATCATGGTGAGTTCCATTTTCTCGGGCGCCTGATTCAGCCTCTGAGCGAAATACCCTATAACGCTGAGGCGATAAGATCCTGGTTGCTAGAACACCCAAAGGGCATGATTGTCATGTATGATCGCCACAGTGCCATGCAGGTGCCGGATACGGTTTATCGGCAGCCTTATCGTCAGGGGCAATTGATCATCCTGCCGGTACAATGGTTGATGAGTGATCCTGACCATCTTGAGGCATTGCTGACAAAAGCCTGAATATCCTTATATATAGAAAGATCCTGGTGATTTAACTACGGTGATAAAACCATGACAGATACAACAGAACTGGCGCCATTACGCTTGAAGAAGAATGAGGAGCGCCGCCTGCGTGCTGGCCATCTCTGGGTCTACAGCAATGAAATTGATATTGCTGCGACTCCCTTGAAAGCGTTTGCGGCAGGCCAGCCAGTATTGATTCAGGCTCACAACGGCAAGCCACTAGGCACAGGTTATGTTAATCCAAATAGCCTGATTTGTGCGCGGCTGGTAAGCAGGGATCACAAATATCAACTGGACAGATCATTGCTGATTCATCGCATGAAGATAGCCCTGTCATTACGCGAACAGTTATTTAAGGACCCCTTTTATCGCCTGGTTTATGCTGAAAGTGATGGTTTGCCGGGTTTGGTCATCGATCGTTACGGGGATGTATTTGTATTGCAGTGTACAACGGCCGGTATGGATAATATGCGCGATGCCATTCTTGAGGCGCTGGAAAAACTCTTCAAGCCACGCGCCATTATTTTGCGCAACGACAGTTCAATCCGCAAAATGGAAGGTCTGGAACAAACCGTCGAAACGCTGGGCGATTTACCCGAGCAGGTTGAAATACCTGAAAACAAGTCGCGTTTTCGTGTTGCACTGGAAGGCAGTCAGAAAACTGGCTGGTTTTATGACCAACGCATGAATCGCCAGCGACTGACAAATTATATCCGCGGTAAACGTGTGCTGGATGTTTTCAGTTATGTCGGTGCCTGGGGCGTGCAGGCAGCGGTGCATGGAGCGGAGCAGGTGTTCTGTGTTGATAGCTCGGCCACGGCACTGACATCACTGGAAGAAAATGCCGCAATCAACAATGTGGCTGATAAAGTGGTGACTCTGCAGGGTGATGCCTTTAATGCGTTGAGCCAGTTACGCAATGAAGATGAGAAGTTTGATGTGGTCATTCTGGATCCACCGGCCTTCATCAAACGCCGCAAGGACAGCAAGGCGGGTGAACAGGCCTATCATCGGATTAACCAATTGGGCATGCGGTTGCTGGCGCGGGATGGTATTCTGGTATCTGCTTCCTGTTCACAGCAACTGGCGGAAACCCAGCTGCAGAAAATTGTCCTGCAGGACTCACGGCACCTTGATCGTACATTGCAGATTGTCGAGCGTGGTCATCAGGGACCGGATCACCCAGTGCACCCGGCAATACCGGAAACGGCCTATCTGAAAGCCCTGTTCTGCCGGCTGACACGGGTATGATCCCCACTTTATAATAACCTTAACACTCGAGTTAGTAACTATGTTGCAATACCCACACATCGATCCCGCCATCATTTCTTTCGGGCCAGTTGCTGTACACTGGTACGGCATGATGTATCTGCTAGCTTTTCTCGCTGGCTGGGGTTTGGGGCATTACCGGGCCACCAGGCCAGGCTCGACATGGAGCAGTGAAGAGATTGGTGACCTGGTATTTTATACCGCATTGGGCGTCGTTCTCGGTGGGCGTTTTGGCTACATCCTGTTTTATAACTTTTCTTATTTTCTCGAAAACCCTCTGCTGATCTTCAAGGTCTGGCAGGGGGGAATGTCATTTCATGGCGGCATGCTTGGCGTCTTTATCGCCATGTGGTTATACGGCCGCAAAACCGGGCGAACTTTTTTTCAGGTAACCGACTTCATGGCACCTCTGGTTCCTATCGGCCTGGGCGCAGGCAGAATCGGTAATTTCATTAACGGCGAGTTGTGGGGACGGCCAACCGACCTGCCCTGGGGTATGGTTTTCCCGTTTGTTGATAACCAGCCACGCCATCCTTCGATGCTATATGAAGCCTTGCTGGAAGGTCTGGTATTGTTCATTATCCTTTGGTGGTTTTCATCAAAAGCCCGGCCGCATCGTGCCGTATCCGGTGTGTTTATGTTGTGCTATGGCATCTTCCGTTTTGCCGTTGAATTTGTGCGTGTGCCAGATGTGCATATCGGTTTCATGGCTTTCGGCTGGTTAACTCGCGGACAGCTATTATCATTACCGATGATTCTGTTTGGCCTGTTCCTGTTATGGCTGGCCTACGGCCGACAGGCAGAGGTAAAAAAATGAAGCAGTATCTGGAGCTGTTGCAGGATATTCTGGATAACGGTCAGCAGAAAGGTGATCGTACCGGCACCGGCACACTGAGTGTGTTTGGTCGGCAATTACGCTTTGATCTGGCGGCAGGTTTTCCGATGGTGACCACCAAAAAGCTGCACCTGCGCTCAATCATTCATGAGTTGCTATGGTTTCTGAAAGGCGATACCAACATTCAATATCTGCATGATAATGGCGTTAGTATCTGGGATGAGTGGGCCACCGATAGTGGTGATCTGGGGCCGGTTTACGGCTTTCAGTGGCGCTCCTGGCCAACGCCGGATGGGCGCCACATTGATCAGATTTCACAAGTGATTGATCAATTGAAAACTACTCCAGATTCACGCCGTATTATTGTTAGTGCCTGGAATGTAGCTGACCTGCCTGATGAATCCATTCCACCGCAGGCAAATGCTGAAGCTGGGCGTATGGCGCTGGCTCCCTGCCATGCCTTTTTTCAGTTTTATGTGGCTGATGGCAAGCTTTCCTGTCAGTTATACCAGCGCTCCTGTGATAGCTTTATCGGCCTGCCATTTAACATTGCATCCTATGCACTGTTAACACATATGGTGGCTCAGCAATGTGGCCTGGAAGTGGGTGATTTTGTCTGGACAGGTGGCGACGTTCATCTGTATAGCAATCATCTGGAACAAACCCGATTACAATTAGGGCGCGAAGCCTATGCCTTGCCAACACTTTCGATGGCGCGCAAACCGGCTTCCATATTTGATTATCAGTTTGACGATTTTAAAATTACCGGTTACGAAAGTCATGCTCATATCAAGGCACCGATAGCCATCTGATGCCCAAATGAAAATATCACTGATCGTTGCCATGACAGAAACTCGCATAATCGGCATTGATAATCAACTGCCCTGGCGACTGTCTGCCGACCTAAAAAACTTTCGTCGCCTGACCACCGGTAAGCCCGTCATCATGGGGCGAAAAACGCATGAATCGATCGGCAGACCGTTACCTGATAGATTGAATATTGTCCTCACGCGTGATGCAGTATTCACTGCCGAGGGCTGTGTGGTCATGCATGATATAGCGGCTGCACTCAAAGCAGCTGGCGATGCGGAAGAAGTGATAATCATGGGTGGCGCCCAGCTATATGAGCAAACCATTCACATGGCAGAGAAAATTTATCTCACCCTGGTGCATGCGAAACTTGAAGGTGATGCCTGGTTTCCGGAAACTAATCGTGACGACTGGTGCGAAACAAGCCGTGAACATTTTTGCGCCGATGAAAAAAATGAATTCGATTATGAGTTTATTGTTCTGGAGCGCCAGAAGAAGCAGTAGCCTCTTCATCGACTCTGCTCAGGAATCGGACATTGGGGCAAGAACGGTTGTAATTATTTCCTGTGGAAACGATAATGCAGGCATGCGTAGATTATTGAATGAAAGTCAAAAATGAGCACTGTTCAGAAGGTAGAACCACTCTCTATTAAAGATTACCTGGCCCTGGAAAATCGAGGCGAGGAACGCCATGAATATGTCAATGGTTCTATCTATGCTATGGTTGGTGGTACTGCCAGGCACAATCAAATCACCTCTGCCATTTCCTCGGCTCTACGCACACATCTTAAAGGCAAATCCTGTACTGTTTTTATGTCGGATATGAAGGTCCAGGCTGAGAGTGTTTTTTATTACCCAGACGTAATGGTGGTGTGTTCGCCTGTTGATCTGGATTCTCTCTTTCAGTCTGAGCCAGTATTGTTGGTAGAGGTGCTATCAAAATCTACTGAAGCCAAAGATCGGCTTGAAAAACTAGTTGCCTATCAAAGTATTCTAACAGTCAATGAATATGTGCTGGTTTCTCAGGACAAAGTCTCAATCGACATTTACCGCCGTGGTGAAGATGGGTGGCAGTTGATATCACTCAGCTATGGAGATACCGTAAGCTTGGTATCAGTGGATTATGAGGCTGATATTGAGACATTTTATGAAGATGTTATTGAGTCTTTTTAGCACAGTAGACGATGATACACCTATAATAAACCGCTATGCTGCATCGAATCTGGACAGGTTTTTTTCTACTGGCTTTCATGGCCGGTTGCTACCAATGGTTATGGCTGCACGACGCAGCAGTCTTTCAACGCATGGTGCAGGCGACATTCGATATGTCGAAATTGTCTGTCGAGCTGGCTATCGGTCTGATCGGTACGCTGGCTTTCTGGCTGGGGATTATGAAAATTGCCGAAGCTTCCGGTCTGGTCGATCGCTTTGCAGAATTACTCACGCCATTGTTTACCCGCTTGATGCCGGAGGTGCCTGCCGGGCATCCGGCGCTGGGTTCGATGACTATGAATCTGTCTGCCAATTTGCTGGGTCTTGATAATGCGGCAACCCCGCTGGGGCTAAAAGCCATGCAGGATTTGCAGGCATTGAATCCTGACAAACAGAGTGCCAGCAATGCACAAATTATTTTTCTGGTGCTCAACACCTCTTCAGTAACACTGTTCCCGATCACTATTTTCATGTATCGCGCTCAACAGGGCGCAGCTGACCCGGCAGCTATTTTTATTCCTATCCTGATCGCCACCAGTTGCTCAACCATTGGTGGTTTGCTGATGGTGATGTGGGTGCAGCGCATTCGTATCCTTGATTACATTATGCTGCTTTATATAGGCGGTTTCATCGCCTTTCTGCTGGCTTTCATTGGTTACTTTGCCAGCCTGGGTATGGAGCAATTGCAGCATCAGTCATCGTTGGTCGGCAACGGCCTGATTTTCAGTGCCATTATCAGTTTTCTACTCATTGCCCAGTACAAATCCGTTAACGTGTATGAAACCTTTATCGAAGGTGCCAAACAGGGTTTTGAGGTGGCTATCCAGATTATTCCCTATCTGTTGGCTATGCTGGTCGCCATCGGTGTATTCAGAGCCAGTGGCGCACTTGATAGTATTGTCTGGCTGCTACGTGAAGCCGTTACACTGACGGGTGCAGACAGCCGTTTTGTCGATGCGCTGCCTACCGCTATCATGAAACCCCTGTCTGGATCTGGTGCGCGTGCCATGATGCTGGAGACGATGAGCACTTATGGTGTTGATTCCTTTGTCGCGCGCATGACAGCTATAATCCAGGGTTCCACAGAAACCACTTTTTATGTGCTTGCTGTTTATTTTGGCTCGGTTGGTATTCGCCATACGCGTCATGCAGTGGGTTGTGGCCTGTTCGCAGACCTGTGCGGCATTGTGTCGGCTATTCTGGTGAGCTACTGGTTCTTTGGTTGAGTGGAGCCAGGCTGCTTGCTGGACATTTCTGCAAGTGCGGTAGAAATGCTATCACGAGCCGTCTCCAGCAGTCCTGCAGCGTTCCGTTTGTCTTCGGCAAGATTGTCGATATTGATGGCAGGTAAGTAGCGTATCGTCATATGGTTTGTACGTCGACTGAAGCTTGACCATTTCTGATTTTTACCCAGAAATAATGGCTGGCAATAAATGGCAATAGGCTGTAGTGGATATCCAGATTTTACCGCAGTATGGAAAGCGGTGGTCCTGAATTTTCGCATGCTCGTGGCAGAAGGCGAGCGCGTACCCTCAGGAAAAAAAATCATATGATGGCCTTCGTTCAGACGTTCGCAACTTGATGCAATAATGCGTTTATTGCTACTGCCAGTACCGTCTATGCCTTCGATATAGCCGCCGACTTTTAAAAAAGATGACAGTACCCGGTTATCCAGCGATTCAGATTTAAACAGGCAGATAGCATTCGGAAAGTCTTTGAGAAAGACAATAATATCCAGCAGGCCGGGATGGTTAGATACAATAACACACGGCGATTTATGCGGTTGACCTTCAAATGTGAACTTGACAAGTTGCAGAAAGCTCAATGTTTTTAAATAGGCGGAAACCTGAATATGTGCCGCATGAAGCGCTTTTTTTCTTGAGGCCTTCTGGTCGGTGCCACTTTTCATTATGCGAGGCATTTGCCAGTGACCAAGCCATAAAACCTGCACTGCGAACTGGATAAAACAATATGCTGTGAGCAGCATGCGCAAGGGAGTGATGAGGATTTCTGTTATGCCCATAGCCTGAGGTTTCCAACACCTTGCGTTTAAATATAAACTTATGAATCAGCAAGAGATACTAATGTATTCATTTCAACTGATCCAGTGATAATTCGTTCAGTCCGAGGATGGCGACTGATAGTATAGAGGATGGCGACTGATAGTATAGAGGATGGCGACTGATAGTATATTAGTTATGTCTCGGCTAAAATAGCCAAAATCGAATAACTGATGCAGGTTAATATCATCCTATGAAACGCGCATTGATCACTGGTGGAAGTGGCGATATCGGTTCAACCATCTGTCGCACGCTGGCTGCCCGTAGTATCCATACGATTGTTCATGCCAATCAATCTATTGATAGAGCCAGGCAGGTTGTCGCAGATATCATCGCTAATGGCGGTTCTGCAGAAGTAGTCAGTTTTGATGTTCGCAATGAGCAGCAATGTCAGGAAGAAATCAGTCAGTTGCTGGAATCAGGCCCGATTCAGATACTGGTTAATAATGCAGGGATTTACAAAGATGCACCCATGGCAGGCATGAACAGCAAGGCCTGGAATGATGTTATCGATGTTTCATTGCACGGTTTTTACCATGTGACCAGGCCGTTACTGATGCCCATGATCTCCTCCCGTTGGGGGCGCATAGTATCCATTACGTCGGTCAGTGGGGTTAAGGGCAATCGGGGTCAGAGTAATTATGCTGCCGCCAAAGCAGGGGTGCTGGGTGCGAGTAAGTCATTGGCGCTTGAGCTGGCTTCACGGGGCATCACTGTGAATTGTGTTGCTCCCGGTGTGATTGAGGGAAAAATTAATGCGCTTGAATTTTCAAAAGAGGATATTAAACGCATTGTGCCGATGAAACGGGCGGGTACGGTTGATGAGGTTGCAGATCTGGTTGATTTTCTCGTCTCAGATAAAGCCGGTTATATTTCAGGACAGTCCATATCGATTGATGGCGCGATGAGCTAATATGTTGATTTAATCCTCGTGTATCAAAGAATATACCAGGCATCAGGAAGCAGTTGCTAAACTACTTCCACACTGGATGCTCTTTCCAGTTTTCCGGCATCCCCATTGCGACACGCCATTTATCTTCTTGAACGACAGGCCCCAACAACTTTGTGCATTGCCGAACCCATACATCGCCATTATTAGTGTTTTTGAGTACATACCGAAGCATGAGAAGGATATAAAATATTCTATCGTTTCGAGGTGTGACAGGTGGACTCCAGTCACG
>JAZGGH010000124.1:0-5055 GCA_036480335.1 Gammaproteobacteria bacterium
CTGGTGTTTGTGTGCAGCCAGGTGGAAAGAGGCCTATGATAACGATATGGCACCTCGGGTATACTTAACAAAGACGCATATTGCTGCACTGGAAATTGTCCCGCTGGATCTGCTAAGAAAATTTGCAGTAGATCTGAACTAGAGGAAACTGAGTCATGAAGTACGATGAGTACTTGAGGGGCATCCAAGAGAACCGAGTTGAACGATTCCATTCACTTATTGATCTTGTAAAATTAATGTATCCAGCAGCTACTCTCTCAATGAAATACAAAATGCCGACCTTTACATATAAAGAGGGCTGGATTTCGATAGCGAACCAGAAACATTATATTTCATTGTATACATGCGGCGCTCACCATCTTGAAAGTTTTAAGGCAAAGCATCCGGAGATTAAAACAGGGAAAGGCTGTATCAATTTTAAAGATAAGGACGAAATCCCATTACAGGATCTAAAGCCTGTAATAATGAGTGCGCTGGAATCCGGCCATGGTCATTAGCTAAGCGCGTTTCCCTCCCTTTTATTGCATCTTCTGATAAAAAAGCTGGACAAGGCGTGACATCATTACTATATTTAACCATATGGTTAAATATAGTTCGACAGCAAGACTTGCCGATGGCCAGAAGAATCTGGATATGATTTTCCGGGCACTGGCAGACAGTACCCGTCGGAACATTATAGAAACACTCACACAGGGTGATGCACGCGTTACTGAGTTGGCTGAGCCTTTTGATATTTCTTTACCGGCGGTATCGAAACATCTTGGCATTCTAGAAGAGGCCGGTCTCATCAGCCGTGAAAAAGACGGCCGGGTGAGGCGATGTCATCTGGATGCCGCGCCACTTAAACAGGCGGCCGACTGGATAGAATTCTATAAACGATTCTGGGAAGGCAGTCTAGATTCACTCGAAAACTATCTGCAACAACACAAACAGAATGATTAAGTCCTACGTATAAAACAGGAGTGTACTATGAACAAGGCCGCAACTAGTGAGGTGTTAACACTCAATATCACCCGCACATTTAATGCAACACGCGAAGCAGTTTTTGACGCCTGGACAAATTCTGAAGCGATTTGCACGTGGTTTGCTCCTGATGCCAGCATGACAACAACCGTTGACCAATTGGAACTTAAACCAGGTGGCCGTTACCAGTTTCAGATGAAAGAACAAGAGGGTGATACATTTATAGTGACAGGTGAGTATGTTGTTATCAAACGGCCAGAGCAGTTAATCTTTACCTGGCAATGGATACACGGTGACGACAAAGCTGAAATGCTGGTTACGCTGGATTTTATTGATAAGGGTGATACTACTGAATTACAACTTACACATGAGAAATTGCCAAATGTAGAATCAAGAGATCATCACAATGAAGGTTGGAACGGGTGTCTGGTAAGACTGGGTGAATCGCTAACAAGCTAGCTAAAAGAGGATTGTTATGAGCACAAAGAAATCAAGAATAAAAATAATATTAATCGTTCTTTTAGTTATTATAAGTATGCCTGTTGTTCTCATGCTCAGTAATAAAGGTGCGCCTGTTGGATGGGGGTGGTGGGGACCTGTTAATGCGGACGACGGCATAGCCATACATGGATATGATCCGGTTGCCTATTTTGAGGGCAATAAAGCAGAGCAGGGCATTCAACAGCATAATCATGAATGGAATGGAGTGACCTGGCATTTTTCGTCCCAGCAGAATAAATCACTGTTTCAGGAAGATCCGGAAAAATATGCACCTGAGTACGGCGGTTACTGTGCCACTGCTGTGAGTGCAGGTATAACATTTGATGCCGACCCGGCATCTTGGCATATCGAGAACAATAAACTGTATTTGTTTTATGATAACGGTGCTAAACAGGATTGGTTATCAAAACTGGAAACGGGTGTGATTACCACAGGTAACAGCAAATGGGCGGCTAGGATGAATTAAGTACGTGTAAGTGGCAAAGGGTATTTATATTGAATTTGTCAGGATAATCCATAAGTACACCGGCAGGTGCAAAACCTGAATGCATCAGTGTAGACTGTGCAGCATATCAAGATGAACAGTTACAGAATAATTCTATCAATCTGGGCCATGCTTGCCATATCTATGCCTGTAATCGCGAATCCAAAATCACTCGTGCCTTGTCCTGACAAGCCAAACTGCGTATCAAGTCAATCGATAGACAATGCGCATTTTATTGAGCCTATTCATTATACAGGCTCAGTTGACGAAGCCTGGCAGCAGCTGATGGATATTTTAAAGGTCACAAAAAGAACAAAGATTGTCGAGCACCTGGAATTGTATCTGCATGTAGAAGCAACCAGTCTGATATTTCGTTTTGTTGATGATGTTGAGTTTTTAATATCGCCTGATGAGAAAATTATTCATGTCCGATCGGCCTCAAGAATAGGGCGTAGTGATTGGGGCGTAAATCGGAAGCGGGTTGAACGAATACGAAAGGCATTTGTTAAAAATAATTGAAGCTAATATTATTTCTAGTTAATCATGCCCGATACAGATAATGCAGGCGTTATCGCACCCCCTCCGATTATATTTGCGGCTACAGTTCTAATAGGGTTGCTGCTGAATAAATTTGTACCGCTGGATGCCTGGAATATCAACCTTACTATTCCCGGTATTTTTCTAATAGGTAGTGGATTTTTATTGGCGGCTACCTGTATCCGCTATTTTCGTAAGGCAGGGACGACTGCAAATCCTTATAGTGCAACAGATGCGATTAGCTCATCCGGCCCATATCGATTTAGCCGTAATCCTATGTATTTGTCACTCGGATTAATACAGTTCGGGATAGGTCTGTTGTTGAATAGTCTATGGGTTATGGTGATGATTCTGCCTGCACTGATAGTGCTTCATTATGGTGTCATTTTACGTGAAGAGCGCTACCTTGAAGCGAAATTCACTGATCAATACCTGAAATATAAAAACAGTGTGCGCCGATGGTTTTGATGCATGACTAAAGTCCAAAGCACTATAAAAGGCCGCGGTGCTGCAACTAATCCGGCTAATCGTTTTCACGACAAGCACAGTGAAGCTTTTGATGATGGTTGGCATCAGGATGAATCGGACAAGCCGGTAACCGAATTGTATCTGGATAACAGTCGTTCGATTATCAACTATAACCAGTCACCGGATATTCCCTTTGATCGCTCTATCAATCCATACCGGGGCTGCGAACACGGTTGTATGTACTGTTTTGCGCGCCCAACACACGCCTATCTGGATTGTTCTCCCGGTCTAGATTTTGAGACAAAAATATTTTACAAACCCAATGCAGTAGAATTATTAGAGAAAGAACTGGCCGCGAAGAAATATCGTTGTGCGTCTATTGCGCTTGGAATTAATACCGATAGCTATCAACCGGTAGAGCGTAAATTACAGATAACCCGTAGTATTCTCGAAGTGCTCAGCCGCTGTTCACACCCCGTCAGTATTGTGACCAAATCGGCTATGATTGAGCGTGATTTTGACCTGCTTGTGCCTATGGCTGAAAAGAATTTGGTGCATATAATGGTGTCGGTTACGACGCTGGATGCAGACCTTGCACGCGCTATGGAGCCACGTGCAGCTGCGCCTCATCGCCGCCTGTCATTGATAGAAAATTTAAGTAAGGCGGGTATACCTGTAGGTGTGCTGGTTGCGCCAGTGATTCCTGTGCTCAATGATAATGAAATAGAAAAGATACTCGCTACAGTAAGTAATGCGGGTGCATTGACGGCTGGTTATGTCATGATTCGGTTGCCGCACGAGGTCAAAGATTTATTTAAAGAATGGTTGGATAACCATGTACCTCTGAAAGCAGAGCACATCATGAATCGAATTCTGGATTTGCGTGGTGGTAAGGAATATAACGCCGACTTTGGTCAACGCATGCGGGGTACCGGTGTTTTCGCTGAATTGATAGAGAAACGTTTTTCGAGGGCGTATAAAAAACTAGGATTTACCGGCATGCCTGAATTTGATTGCAGCCAGTTTGTACCACCGGGAGGTAATAAACAGTTTTCATTATTCTAACAAGCTATATCCCCACCATTCGGTCTAATGGTATTTGTTTATTTCTTCCTGGATATCATCCAGACTTTCCACCGCAATATCCCGCACGGATCTTTCAGGATCCTGAGTCAGATTTTTCAATGTTGATATCGCTTTCGGATTGTGCGTCAGGCTGAGAAAATGACAGGCATCACTGCGCACGCGCGGGTCTTCATTTTCGCTTAATGCTTGTAGTCCTTCAAAATGGTTATTTAAGATTTCGCTACCTTCGTAGGCTTCGATAATGGCACTGACACCAATACGTACAGTCAACTCGGCCTCTTTGTCAGAGGCCAATATTAATAAAGCTTCTATGGCGTTCGGCTGATCTTTTACAAACTGACTGACTTTCTCCAGTTTGCCTTCCTTGAGTAATTCTTCGAAGTATCGCGCCGTACCTGTCATGCTGTTGGCACGTTGAGCCCAGCTACGTAATTCAGCGGGTGAGCGTAATCCTTCGAGCTCAAACGGCCCCAGTTTTACCCAGGGTACAGCGCGCACGTTCAATGCTGCTGCTCGTTCGGGGTGCAATGCAATATCCACAACTTCGAGTTTTCCGATCAAGCCCTGATTGACCAGATCATCGAGTCCTCGCAATACGGTTGGGCAGTGTGGACAACCAGGCGCCGTGAGTAATAGGGCATCGGGTGGGGTTATTGCATTTTTTGACATTGTTGATTCTCGTTGTGAACCGCTACTATATACTGATCAGAGTCAGCTGTTCAGGAGTCTATTATGCCAGGGTTTCATAAGTCGATTGAAATGCCATCACAAGACGGGGCTTTACCAGGCCGTGTGGAAAAAATGCCGGTATCTGCGACACATTTTGTCAACGGTCATTCCATCAGTCCGCCTTTCCCAGAAGATATGCAACAAATCATATTTGGCATGGGTTGTTTCTGGGGTGTGGAAAAAGTCTTTTGGCAGCAGCAGGGTGTTTATACGACCGCCGTTGGTTATGCGGCGGGTTACACGCCTAATCCGACTTATGATGAAATCTGTAGCGGACAGACCGGGCA
>JAZGGH010000125.1:0-7774 GCA_036480335.1 Gammaproteobacteria bacterium
CGTTGAAAAAAGATGTTCCTGGAAAACGTCTGCACCGCGCATAGGAGGATTAACCTGATTCATGTATCGAAAAATGTATTCTACTAAACCCAGTGAGCTTGCGGGACTTTTTCAACAGCCTGCTAAACAGATCCTTAACTTCATGCGGCAGTCTAATCATCACGTAACCGGCAGTTTGCGCACCCGCCTGCCTGACTGCTTTCAGAATAGTTTCAATTTCATGATCATTGAGTACCGGAATAACAGGTGCCATTAACACGCCAACCGGTATTCCGGCATGCTGAAGATTTTCTATCAGCTTAATTCTACGCCGGGGTGTTGCCGCTCTGGGTTCAAGCGTGCGTGCAAGTGTTGCATCAAGTGTGGTGACAGACACCATAACGTGTAGCAGATTTTTTTCTGCCATCGGCACCAGCAGATCGAAGTCACGCTCGATCATGGCGGATTTGGTAACAATGCTGACCGGATGTGAACAGTCACTGAGCACCTGCAGCAAATCGCGTGTGATCCTCAACTTGCGTTCAACTGGCTGGTAAGCATCGGTGTTAATGCCTAATGCAACAGGCGCACAGCGGTATTTTTTTGCCGCCAGTTCCTTTGCCAGCAGTTCGGCGGCGTTTTCTTTGTAAAAAATCTTTGTCTCAAAATCCAGCCCCGGCGAGCAATCGAGATACGCATGTGTTGGCCTGGCATAGCAATATATACAACCATGTTCACAACCTCGATAGGGATTAATAGAACGATCAAATGGAATATCTGGCGACTGATTGTAGTTGATGATGGAACGGCTGTTATCCCGGTATAATTCTGTTACGGGTTTATCCGAAACCTCCTGATCTTCCAACCCCCAGCCATCATCAAAGGTATCACTGTGCTGACTGTGAAATCTGTTGGCAGGATTAGATCCCGAACCCCTTCCTTTGATCGCAATGGGTATTTTCATGTGTTTTATTCGTTACGAGCGCCACTGCTGGCTTTAACAAATGCCTCGCGCAACTGCTCAACTCTTTTTCGATTAACGCCAAAATCACTGTAGCCTGTACGGGACGCAGAACGCAGGTGGATAAGATGCTCGTCGGGTAACAGTAAAAATTCGATATCATCAACGAAGCGAAAAATCAGGCTGCTAACTTCTGCATGCAGGTATTGATCTGATTGCTCGGTAATCGCTGTCCTTTTTTGATCCTGCAGCAGACTAATCAATGTTTGCCAGGCTTCTTCAGCATTACCGCTAAATGAAAAAGGTGCAATTGCATGTGCATCTGTTTGCGACAGGCTTGAGACACAATTCGGAGAATCCGGACAAGGCTCCAGGGTTTCGCTTTTGACAGATTCAGGCATAAACAGAAAATAGACCATGCAGATAAAAGAAATGAAGAATGTGTGCTTTTTCATGGTGACTCCCACAGGAAAAACGCTACAATTCATGTTACCAGAAACTTGACCAGGGAGGCGAAATACGATGAAAATGCTAAAAACCTGTCGTGAGGCTTATGTGACCTGTATAGAGAGCACCCTCTCCAGGGCTGTCTATTAAGAAGATGACAGCGATGCCGACACATCAGAATACTCATAATCAAAGGGCAACAAGCTCACGATGAAAACACTTCAACTCGGAGATACGCAATGCGTTTTGCTTGGCACAGCACATGTTTCCAGACAAAGTGCAGCCCAGGTCAAAGAGGAAATCGCCAGTGGCAACTATGATGCTGTCGCGGTTGAACTCTGTCAGAACCGCTACGACAACATGCAAAACCCTGAGCAGTTTTCAAATACTGATCTGTGGCAGATTATTCGGCAGGGAAAGACAGGCATGATGATGGCAAATCTGGCGTTGGGCGCTTATCAAAAACGTCTCGCTGACGATCTGGATATAGAGCCAGGCCTGGACATGAAAACCGCCATCAAGGACGCTAATACAGCGAATCTGCAACTGCTACTGATAGATCGCAACATTGGCATTACCCTGAAACGCGTCTTTAAAAGCCTGTCTTTATGGCATGCACTGGAAATGTTTTCCGGATTGTTAAACAGCGTTTTGAGCAAGGAAAAAGTCAGCGAAGAAACCATCGATAAACTCAAACAGGGTGACATGCTGGAATCGGCACTGACTGAATTTGCCAATAAATCCCCCGATCTATATACACCATTGATTGATGAGCGCGATCGCTACATGGCCGCTCGCCTGCAACAATTAATTACTGCAACAAAACCCGAACGGGTACTTGCCGTTGTCGGCGCCGCACATGTTGAGGGCATTAGTCGCTATATGGATGAAGACCCTGCTTCAGCTGAAAAAACCCTGCAAACGCTAAGTGAAGTAAAGCAAGGATTTAGCTGGCTGAAAATCTTGCCCTGGATACTGGTTGTACTGATCCTGCTGGGGTTTGCCACTGGTTTCGCCAGAAGCCCTGAGCTGGGACTAACCATGATCACAGACTGGGTACTGCTAAACGGTGGCCTGTCAGGTCTTGGCGCAATACTGGCGGGCGCACATCCATTGACAATCCTTGCAGCAATCGTCGCTGCCCCAATTACATCACTCAATCCGATGCTGGGTGCGGGCATGGTATGCGGACTGGTTGAAGCCGCCCTGCGAAAACCCCGCGTGGCAGACTTCGTTAAACTGCGCGAAGATACCACCAGTCTGAAAGGCTGGTGGAAAAATCAGGTCACTCGAACCTTGCTGGTATTCGCCTTCACCAGTATTGGCTCTGCCATCGGCACCTGGCTTGGTGGTGCCATGATTCTCGGACGTTTATCCTGATAATCAGTCGTATAACTACGGAAAAGACGCTAGAATTCGGGACGTCCAAAGCTGAACTTCTCGAATTCTTACAAGATTAACGTACCTCTATAGCACTGGTGACAGTCCCGCCCTGATCACTGCTCAAGGTGATTTCATCAGGTGCTGTATCGATATCAAAGAACACCTGCTGATAAAAACCCTTATTGACTTTCCAGCCAATACGACCAAGAGCAGTTTCCACACCATTTATTTTCACAGTGGCGGTGATATTGGCTGATCCGGCCGGGTTTGCATCTGACTGCGCCCGTATCCACAGTTTCTTTGTGGCACTGAAATAAATAGCATTTTTGAGTGTAATCGTATCCGCTACAGGTGGTGTATCTGCCTCACCTGTATAGAATACCTTGACGATATTTTCCAGATTCGTGCCATCATTAGAAGCCGCTTTAGCAACAATCAGTGACAGGTAGTTACCCGATACTGCAGCGGCGTCTGTGGTGCTGCAGCTACCTGTTGTTCCCGGCTGAATTGTGCCGATGCTACATAGAGTAGCCCAGTCACCAAAGACGGGGACTTTCTGACGTCCTCGAACAATGACATTATTCAAAACAGTACCACCCGTGTTGGATATTGAGTACATCCAGTTGACGGCCGCGCCTTCAGCCAGAACCGGGCCTGGTTTTACGGTCGAATTTCCGTTGGCGCTGATAGCCAATGTCATAGAAGGGTTTCCGCCAGTGGATGTATCAGGCACCATACCAACATCAATGGCCAGACGTTGCTGATCTTTGACCATGGTATAGCACTGAGTCAGCCCAGTAACGACATTCACATTGCTATCCAGACGATAGTTCCCCGCCGCTTTCTCAGGGCTGAAAATAGAGTTCTGTAGCAACATAAACTTCATTCGATATTGACCTGGAATCAGATTGCTAAACGAATAACCCCCAGTTGCATTGGTTACTGTTGTGCCAAGATAGCTTCCATCACAGGTTTGCAGCTCAATAGTCACATTAGACAAACCTGTTTCATTACTATCCTGTATACCATTGGCATTACTGTCATCCCAGACAAAATCACCTAATTCAGTCGATGCGGCAGCAGTAGCATCGACGCTATGAATCCAGACGCTATACTGCGGATACAACCCTGTTCTGTAAAGAAGATGCTCACCAACACCAGAAACGTAGCTGAAATGCACATTACTATCTGACACGATTCGGGTACCTGAAGCGGTTCCGTCAGTTTCCCAAATATCAATTTCAAGAGGATACTGCTGTGAGCTGGGCCTATCTGTTGTAAAAAACAGTTTATTCCCGACAGGAACGAAGTTTAGAATATTATGCGGGGTGACTTTGACTAATACAGTGCCTGTGATTGTTCCATCCGTCTTCCAGAGCTCGTTGCGACGAGAGTTATGAACATAATAAACAGTATTATTAATCCCTACCGGGTTTTGTAGATCTCCTTCAAACCGGGCATCGGTGAGAACCCGATCCTGAACAATACCAGCGGAAGTCCCATCTGTTTTCCATACTGCTCTCTGTCCCGCAAAGGTTGCTGTGAAATATAATTCGTCATTAATCTTTGTTAAAATGCGTCCGCCTTCCCAGTCAGCACCTTTATTCACAATGAATGTTCCGGATGTGGTGCCATCGCTTCTCCAGAGTCGTGTACCCGTCGATCTGTTATATGCGGTGAAATACACCAGATCCTTCATTATGGTGAGCGACTCAGGATCGCTACTTCCACGGTTTCTGTAAATATCTTTAACAAGCACTGGATCAGAGCCATCTTCAATTTTCCATAATTCTCTACGGAAATTTATATCATCTGCTACGAAAAATAGTGTATCTCCCAATACGGCGTACTCATCAAAATCATACTGGTAGGAAAAGGCAAGATTAGGAACGGATAACTGTTTAACTATAACCAGCCCTGATGTCACATCCGTTTTCCATAACTCAGATTGCCCCGATGAATATACCACTCGAAAATACAGCGTATCTCCAACTGCAGTGAGATAATCTGCCCCCGCCCCTCTTGTTAAGGTCGAACTTCCAGGAATACCGATAAATGAAACATTTGTTCCGTCCGTTTTCCAGAGAGCATTTCCCTCAACAAAATACAGATAATTCCCTGCAACCGTTAAATGTCGGATTGAATTTAAATACGTTACTCCGCCAGAAATCTGCGACTCTTTAACCAGCCGGGAATTACCCTTGTCGTAAGCCCATAATCGGTTGGCAAAATTGCCAGAGGGAAGTTTTACTAATGTAGAAAAATAAACTTCACCCTGAAATGAAAGGTGATTACTAACAATAAGGATAAGACCGCTCGTTACTTCTATACCTGGAGCATTCGATTCTACCGGGGCATTAGCCTGGGCAGTTTGCAATATCGCCGCATTCATTCCAAACAATAAACACAACATAGCCAGCGAACGGGGGCGGATGATTTTTAAAACTCTATTAAATAGCATGAGCATTCCTTCATTTTTTTAGTTCGTTTTCAATTCGAAATATTTATTGGCGGTTTCAATTTGGCCTGGCCTGTAGCCTATCTATTAAAACGCTATTTTTTATGTTTTAAATATTGTACAGCAATACAGCAATACAAATAGTATATTTATTTAGAATGTCATTAAACCCATGTAAAATAGCAACTTATTCTAGAAAACAAGTTCGTGTGCTGAGTGCGGATATGATTCGGCCTTCACAAGTATTAGCTCAGCCATCGGCACCTGGCCTGGTGGTGCCATGATTCTCGGGCGTTTATCCTGAAGTAATTCCCCTACGATCAATCTGATAAATAATATTCTACCGTAGACACAACACGTATTCTTTTAATATGTGGATTATTGTTATCACGCGCACTGATACTGAACTGCCCCTGCGATGCGCGTTTGATTTTCCCCAATGAGCTTTGCGAATCGCTGGCGAATTTTTCTGCAACTTCCCTCGCCCTGGTCGTTGCCTCTTCAATCATTTCCGGCTTCACTTCATTCAGGCGCGTAAACAGATATTCAACTTGCGAACCATAATCCGTACCCGTAAACACAATGCCTTTTCTACCAAGACCTGATAACAAACTCATCAACGGCCTGACCTTTCCAGGATTTCTGGAATAAACCGTAACCGTCTGTATCGCCGTATAACGAAACTCTGCGCGATCAGCACCGCCATATTGCTGAGCCGATTTATCCGTAATTGACGGAGAAGAAAAACTGATTTCACTGGCCTCAATACCCTTCGCTTTTAAAAAATTAGTAATCATAGCCGTATTTCTTTCAACCCGGTCATACAGATTTTCAAGATGATTATCTGCCTGATTAAACTGTATCGGCCAGATAACAATATTCGCTTTGAACTCACGCTCGGATAAACCTTTCACAGTCACAGTGCGTTCATACTCACGGTATTTGATGGCTGCATTACCGAGCAGATAGCCCAGCATGGATAAACCCAGAAAGACAAATATCCCTAATATAAATGAACTGCTTTTGCTGCTTTTCGACATATTTATTCCTTTCAAATTAGTCAGCACTAATACTTGAGAGTATAGGCCAAATCATAGCAGAAATAATAATCAAGTCTGGAAATCATCGATAAGACGGCGCCATCTAAAACCGATCTTAACCCCCTTTTTGTCGGGTCTCGTTTTTCACAATCGCGCATAATTCTCACCTTACTTCCCGGATTCAGAGGCATCAGCAGGAACCGGTCTTCGACAGCATCAATTACTTGATGTATTTCTTCAAGAAAAATAGCTTTTTCTGATTTATCAAGAAAACATTCGTAGACAGATCTCTGCCCTCCTGTGGCACTGCCTTTGATAATGGTTAATACCTTGCACAAATGGCTGCATTCGCAATATCATAGGCGACGATGTAGAGGGTTCGTTTTGTCATGCCAGTCGACTATGGGTCTGGATGAATTTTGTTCGGGATTGACAAACTTGTAAAAGGGAGAAAGGGGTGGCGCATCCCTGCACCTGTTATTATTCCCTGGTCAGCAGTCTACGTTCCATTATCTATTATTCGGATGATTTTCATTATCTGTTAAACTCAGCACTCCAGAGTAGAGTCTACAGTCAGAGGTCGATAATGTCCCAACCCGTAAAACGCCGCGCCACCTATGAAGACCTGTTTGAGTTGCCGGAAAATGTGGTCGGTGAAATACTGGACGGCGAATTGTATAGCCATCCTCGGCCTGCGCCAAAACATGCTCGCGCATACTCCGCACTGACGGGCAGCCTCTGGAATCCTTATGACTCTGGAAATGGCGGCCCCGGTGGCTGGTGGATTCTCGATGAACCCGAATTGCACCTCGTGTCTGACATTCTTGTACCGGATATTGCAGGCTGGCGACGCGAACGCATGCCTGAACTGCCCGAAACCGCCTGGTTTGAACTGGCCCCGGACTGGGCTTGCGAAATTCTCTCGCCCTCCACTGCTCGCGCTGACCGTATCATCAAAATGCCGATTTACGCTCGTGAAGGTGTCAGGCACCTCTGGCTGGTCGACCCGGACCTGCAAACGTTGGAGGTCTACGCACTGAATGCCGATACTCATTGGTCCCTCATTGCCACACTCAAGGATGATGATCCGTGCAGCCAGCCACCCTTTGATGCGATTGAATTTTCGCTGGGGGTTTTGTGGGGTTGAGGGACTGGCTACTGGAACGAGCGGCCTTCGTAAACATCCTTAGCAAATTTTGTTGCTTTTCCGGGGGGAGTATCCCACCAATCCTGTTCCTGCCATCTAGCGCGAATGTCATTTAGTGCGTTCTTTTCACATCTAATGACTGGAAAAACACAATGACTGATTATCTCGCTGGCCTGCTCCGTGATGCTGGACGCCGCTTTATCCCATTTATGGACTGGATCTCTGAGCTTAGGAATCCAGCAACATTAAAAGCGGATATTTTCGCTGGCGTAACGGTCGCTTTGATTTTAATTCCCCAATCAATGGCAAACGCGCAGTTGGCAGGCTTGCCACCAAAGACAGGTTTGTATGCGGCCTTT
>JAZGGH010000126.1:0-17425 GCA_036480335.1 Gammaproteobacteria bacterium
TGGATCATAAAAATGGCGCAAAAATCTTTTTGTTACGGTGAAATTGAGTAGCTGAAAATAATTGTCTCCTCCATGGTCTTCATGCTCTGAACCAAAGGCCATTAGTTCTTGAATATTTGCTGATTCACCATCTGATTGATTGAACACATTCAATGCATATCGGTTCAACCCAAGGTCTGGAAGCAAGGTAGCATCATTTGCCAGTACAGAACGATCAACAGCATATACCGAAAATTCTTCATGCGTGTTAATTGTATAGGCACTAGCCACTTGATATATCAACAAACCGCAAACAAGTATCGCAAGCCTGTAGCTTCTTATTTTAATCATCTAAATAGCCCTTAAAATACTCAACGGCATTGCCGCATTTTTTCTGTTTCCCCAAACGTTGCAATCTTTCTAAACTGTGGGGTATCTGCAATTTATCCATCCGCAAGGAAATTTTATGATACGTGGTCATTGTCAGTGGCACGTTTTTCCATTCACAATCGTAGCCATAAGCTATATAATCTAATGCAACAGAACCCCATACATGTTCCAACTCCGCTATATATCGCTTATTCGACTCCCTGAATTTCTTTAGCGCGACTGTCTGTTTTTTTTCTTCAAACAGCAGATCCTCACCTTCCTGGTCAGTATCGATTTTATTTTGCATGACTACTGGATGGTAACCATCCAGTAGAAAAAGAATATTTGGCTGTGAATACCGCGCCGGCCGGCTAGCATGCACACCAATCCATTTTGGCAGGGAATACTCCCCCTTCTCATCGGTTACTGTCTCAGCCACATGTAGATTTGTTCGCCCATGACCGGAGAGCGTCGACAACATCCAGTTCGCCATCACTATCACGCCCGATAGTCCCTCCCCGGTTTCAGAATCAACAATCCTGCCCTGTACTTCTTTGCCAAAACGTACACAGGCGGTTTGCAGTAAGCACATAAGCAACATTGAAATGAGTAGCCCCACTTGCATCAGAGGTTTTCGATTAGCCATTGTCCATTCTCGCCCCTGCTGAAACCGATTAAATGCATGCGTGTTTTATTCTGATAGGTTTGCGTGATCGCATATTCTGCGTGGTCTTTTTCAATAATGATGGGTGTTGCTGTACCCCAGTTAGCTGTCATTACTCCAATAGAATCGCCTAACTGGGACAGTATATTTTTATAGTGATCCCTCGTTGCTACTGAAAAGTAATTGCTGGATTTTTGCACATCTGTAGCCTCAAGCGCCCTGCAAAACCCACCCCACAGGATAGCTATCGTCCTGTCTGAGTCATCCTGTTTATCGCCTAAAGCGCTAAACGTTCCATCCTCATTTGCAATCAAAACAGCGGCAACGATGTCATTCTGCTTCACAACAATATCCATTCGGTTATCATTATTTTCGTCACGCAGGTCAATAGTTGTGCCTTCTACACCAAAGTCGAGACCAAATTGGGAGGGGGTAAGCAATTGTTTGATGAAGGGGCTTCCCTGGCCAGTGTTTGAGGCAAGAATAAAGCTTGGCATACCGGGCCTGGTCGCCCGTAGGAACAGCTCACTTTTGTTGTCGGCATTAAAATCGGCTTCTTGTAGCTCAAAACCTTCCGCTACCCAGGCTGTCTGGTTGATTGCAGCTACCTGAGCGCTGGTATCGATGGCGTAGCTTCCATCAGGAAAGGAGACAATGACGGTAGCCTGGAACTTTGATTTGATGGGAATCGGGATGCTCAAATCATCTAGCGCTATCATGACAAGGGTATCTTTTGAGCGTAGTAGAATATCGGTTATATTGTCATTATTGAATTGCCCTGTTAATACTTCATATTGGGCATTTCCCAGGCCATTGGCAGTGGCTACTGGCTGCACCAGCATCAGCATGGATAACGCCAGACCTTTCATCGCTATTTTCATTTTTATCCTTACGTAGTTTCCTCTAACGTGAGTAGAAACTTACCAGTGGAGATAAAATAATTCAAGGTGTATTTCTATCTTATATATAGGATGTTTATAATATAATTATTTTGTGCTTGCCCACCCATCCAGCTCTCATTTGAAATCTCGGAATTTGCTAAGCAATGGAAAATGCCTCTCATATTTTTTTGTTTATCCGTTGCAAATTATTCACGCTCCCATCATTCAGGAAAATAATTGTGCCACTGCGTTCATCGTTCATCTCCTGCCTTGTAATCAAATTCAGCATCATTTCTGCCATCGTGGCGATTTTTGCCTGTATTGTTAAGTAAGAATAATTATTGTATGCTGATAATTATTAATTAATCATAAGATTAGGTTATTTTATTATGAGAACAACGTTAAATATTGATGATAATATTCTATCAGAGATTATGCATATTACTGGGAAAACAAATCGATCCGAAGCAATACGTATTGCGTTACAAAGTTATCTTAAACAGCAGCAGAAAAAAACATTGCTCGCCTTGCGAGGAGAAGTCGATATCCTGGATAACTGGCGTGAATTGCGAGAACTGGAAAAAGCTAAATAATGAACCGCAAAATACTCATTGATACATGCGCATGGATTGATTTTTTACGCTCAAAAAAAGGTCATCTTGGAGATTGTGTCTCACAAGCGATTGAAAACGACCGTGCTGTAGTATGCGGCGTAGTGATTGCCGAACTCCTGCAAGGTGCAAAAGGTAAGAAAGAGAAGCAGCACCTGGAAACCCTATTCAATACTGTAGAATGTCTCGCTACAGAAGAAGCGGTCTGGTTTGAAGCGGGTAACTTATTGCAAACACTGCGTAACAAAGGAATCACTCTGCCATTAACAGATGCGCTCATTGCAACAGTGGCGCAAAAATATACCGTCCCTGTAATGACGATAGATAAGCATTTTGAACATTTGCCTGTAAAGATTATTTGTCCGACTTCGGGTTAGTAGAACTACAATCGAATAACCCGCTGAACATTATCGCTATCTTTATCCGACACCTCGTTTTTTTCCGCCCATACGGGCCATTGTTCAACGGCTGATATAACCTGGTCAGCAATGCGTTTTACCGCTGTCTTTGGCAGTCCAAATATTTTCCCACAATGGATTGCCTCGCTGGGTGTGGGGGGCCTCGGGTTATACTGGTATCCTGCGACTGGATAAGCACCGCTTGTTAGGGATGGAACCATGTCGTATCCAGGCGCCATTCGGAAGCCATCTCCTTCACTGATCAGGCTGAAATTTCGCTCATGATCATCCAGGTTATTGATTGCTCGGTTAAAGAACATCAGGCTTAATAATTGCGTTAAATCCGCTTCGATATCCATTGAGAACTTTTTAAGCAAATTCGCAATATCATCATAAAGGAATACGCCACTTCTATCGCGTTGTGTTTCTCTGTTTTTTAATAAAGCATTGAGGGTAACCAGGTGCCGTCGAGATACTGGTTTCTTGTTTTTCATCACTACATCGAAGCGCTCCAGTAATAAAACATCCCGATTGTTCACACCCGTATGTAACTGACCGCCGAGCACATTTAGCCCTGCCTCTTTCGCCATTTGCAAACAGGCCAGTTCAACTTTCGCGTTATTATATGCATCATTGGATCGGCGATTGAATTTTGCCAGGTATGGCGCATTACCTTCATAGACTAAAACCTTGGGTCGAGCACCCCCAATGCCTGACCCTGCATTAGCGAGATACAACAAACTCATTTCGTCCAGATTCTCAGCGTAGGGTTCTGCAGCATCAACAGATTGTGCCGATGCTTCTGCGGCTGACAAATATTTGATATCACAGCCCAGTTCATAGTTCGGAACCTCGCCATCATCAACCCATTGAAGCGCACCAGTTCGGCTATCACTCAGTTGAGATAAAATATCAATCGCGCTATGTTGATTGATGACATGCTGATGACGATAGTAAGCCAGTTTAGCCAGGACTTTTCGCCCCCAGTCATCCGGTAAATAATCATCCAGTACACCCGGTATGCCTCCACTGCAGTATAAATTCATTTCTTTCGCGCTCAGTGGCAGTTGAACCGGGTCGAGAGCGAATGCATGTTCATGAAGTCTGTATTCTTCTGTGTATCGAAATGCCATTTGAACCAGCTGCTCTGAAGATTCCTGCAACACAGTCTGCGCGACTTTCATCAAACCTGTTGCCGGCGTTTGCAGATATAAATCGTAGCGCCGCCTGTTACTCTTACTCATCAAATAAACTCTTTTTGAGTTTAAATAACCTGGCAAATCCCTGGTCAGCATTCAGCAGTTTTGCTGCCTGGTAATAAGACTTCAAACTGACCGAGGTATCACCTTTCTCCATTTTTTGTAACGTCGCGCGACTGATTCCCACGCGCAATGCAAATGCCGCCATATCATCACGTGGAAATTGTGTTTTACGGGACAAACGCAGGTTTTGTCCTAGATGCTCAAGGGGTTCCATTAACCCATAATACCATTATTATGGTATATTTCACTAAATTTAGAGGTTTTGACTATTATAATGGTAAATATTTATTTTATCCGTCATTTTAAAGCCTGTCTTTGATTTTTACGCACATCAATCATTCATATGCCATTCATTTTCGACTTATGGGTACCTCTATCCTGATCCCAGACAGGTATAATCACCGATCAAAACCTCACATTATTCAGGAACCCTACAACGTGCCAGAGCTGAACCCGCCACAACGCGCTGCTGTCCGCGAAACCGATTGCCCGTTACTGGTTCTTGCCGGCGCTGGCAGCGGCAAAACACGGGTTATTACTTTCAAGATTGGTTATCTGATCAATGAAACCGGGCTTGATCCGCGCAAAATCATGGCGGTGACGTTTACGAACAAGGCCGCAAGGGAGATGCGTGAACGGGTTTCCAGGCTGGGTAAGTCAACTAATATGCGCGGCTTGACAATTTCGACGTTTCATACCCTGGGGATGAATTTTCTGCGCCGGGAAGCGGCCAGTATCGACTATAAACCGGGCTATTCTATTTTTGACAGTCAGGATAGTCAGCATCTGGTGGATGAGTTGTTGCGCAAGAGTCCGGTAGCTTTTGCGCCGGATACGTTACGCTGGCAGGTGTCCAGCCTGAAAAATGATTTGTTAACGCCGGAAGAAGCAATTGCTCAGGCAAACACGGATTTTGAGCTGTCAGCAGCACTGCTGTATGGCGAATATCAACGGCATTTACATGCCTATAATGCTTTCGATTTTGATGATCTGATTTTACAACCTGCGCTGTTGCTAAAAAAGGATGCTGAGGTACGGGAACGCTGGCAGAATCGCATTAGCCATTTGTTGCTGGACGAGTATCAGGATACCAACATGGCGCAGTATGAAATGGTCAGGCAACTGGTGGGTACAACAACACCTTTTACAGCCGTGGGCGATGACGATCAGTCAATATATACCTGGCGGGGTGCGAATCCGGAAAACCTGTTGAAACTGCAAGAGGATTTTCCGCGCCTTAAAGTGGTCAAGCTGGAGCAGAATTATCGCTCGTCGTCCTGCATTTTGAAATGCGCCAATCATTTGATCAGCAATAACCCACATATTTTCGATAAAAAACTCTGGAGCGAGCTGGGTTATGGAGAACGGCTCAGGGTGATTGGTTGCCGGGATGCTGACCATGAAGCAGAACGGGTGGTTTCCGAGATTTTGCATCACCGCTTTACCCACGGTACCGGCTATGAGCAATTTGCCATTCTTTATCGGGGTAATCATCAGTCTCGTAGCTTTGAGAAAGCGTTACGTGAACACAGTATCAATTATCATCTGAGTGGCGGCAGTTCTTTTTTTGATTTCGCAGAAGTGAAAGATATTCTGTCTTATCTGCGTTTGTTGATTAACCCGGATGACGATCGTGCATTTTTGCGTATTGTGAATACGCCACGGCGCGAAATCGGCGTCGCAACACTGGAAAAACTTGGCAGCTTTGCTTCAGAAAAACAGATGGGACTGCTTGCAGCCTGCTTTGAGCCTGAGCTTGAAGAGAAACTGAGCAAACGTGCTGCCAGCCGATTACTGCCCTTTGCCGAATGGATTGTCACGCTTGCCGATCAGGGCGAACGTGGTGATCCGATGAGCGTGGTGAATCAATTGCTGATTGATACTGGCTATCGTGAATGGGTTGATGAGAATGCCAAAGAGCCGGCTGAAGCGGAACGCCGTCAGCAAAATATTGAAGATTTGCTGGTCTGGCTACAGCGGGTTGCCGATAAAAAAGACGATGACTGCACACTGAGCACGATTGTCAATCACATTTGTTTGCTTGATCGGCTCGACCGTGACGATGACTCGGCCACCGACTGCGTACGCCTGAGTACCTTACATGCAGCCAAGGGGCTTGAATATCCTCATGTGTTTATGGTCGGCATGGAAGAGAATTTATTGCCGCATCGGGTCAGCATTGAGGAAGATAACCTTGAAGAAGAGCGTCGCCTGGCTTATGTCGGCATTACCCGGGCGCAGAAAACATTGACACTGAGCTATGCCAGAAAACGCAAGCGCGCGGGCGAATGGATCAGTTGCGAACCGAGTCGGTTTTTGCAGGAATTACCCGTTGAAGATATCCAGTGGAGTAAGGTTGGTGATCAGGTGGATCCGGAGAAGACGAAGCAGCGTGGTCAGGCGCATTTATCGAACTTGCGGGATATGTTGTCGTAATGCTGCGCTTAATCCACCCTACAATTCAGCTGCTGTAGGGTCGATCAAGCTTGCGGATCCACGAAAAAGAGCGGCATAGTTCAGTACTAAAAAATACCGCGAGTTTTTTACAGGCCGCTTTGTTCCAGCATGTATTCGATGGCAACTTTCAATTCATCATCGGAACAGGTCGCACAGGTCCCTTTAGGCGGCATGGCATTGATCCCACTGATAGCCGTTGCCAACAACCCATCAATTCCTTTGGCTGCTCGTGTACTCCAGGCAGCGTTATCACCCAGTTTGGGTGCGCCAGCAACACCACTGGCATGACATGCCAGACAGGAAGCAGTGTATACCTGTTCACCAGAGCGCGGTTCTGTGCTGGCTGCAGCATCGGCAACGGCTGTTGCAGCAACGGCACCGACACTGACCTCACCAATCGGCCTGATATTATCCAGTATCTTGTCCTGAGCTCGCTCGCTAATGGTTTCCGTATCGCTATCATCACTCGTCACGAAAGACGCGGCAAAAAAGAAGCCTACCGCCATAACAGCCAGGATACCCAGCACGACCATAATAGTATTTACTGTTGATTTATCTTCTGCGCTCACATCAAACCCCATGAATTATTCAGTTAAAATCGCGGTAATTATATCGGTTAAGCGCCGCACATGAAACAAGCATTGAAAATGCGTGAATCTGACCGTACCATTGTGGGCTCAATGCGCCCGTAGCTCAGTTGGATAGAGTATCGGTTTCCGAAACCGGGGGTCACAGGTTCGAATCCTGTCGGGCGCGCCATTTTTCTAATTATCCCACCAATTTACTGCATCACCAGCTTCTGGATAAGAATCAGATCCTGCACATTGATGACGCCATCCGGAGCATTCGGCGGATAAAGGTCGCCGTGCACCAATTGCTGAGCCGTGGGCGTCAGCGTTCCCAGCGATATTCTGGTTGCGATCAACAGATCAGCCGCATTGATAATGCCATCCGGCGCTCCCAGAGGGGCCAGATCACCATCTGCTGTTGCCATACTACAGGCGCCCAGGGTACCTAAATCAAATGGTACGCTGAGAGGCAGCCGGCTGATCCCCACCAGCACAGGCAAGGCAGGACTTTGCAGATCAAGGCAGGTACCGGTATCTGAGGTCGGAGTAAACTGGAAGCCATCCTCACCCGCATTCGCTACATTCAAAACATAGTCTATTACCATCGGGGCAACGGTATCAAACACATCACTGGGTTCCAGACTATAGCCGGTTACATTGAGTAAATTCTGACCTGATGTTACATCACCTGTATAGGCTGTTGTTGCCGGGTCGCCACCACCCGTCACACGCACCGTCCACTCACCCGTCACACAATCTTTCCAGACCACCATAATCTTTTCAGTAGCCTTATCGTATGTTGGCTGCCCACAGGGATTATCTTCATCATCCGCGATAATACCCAGACCAATGCCCTTATTTAGCGTTGCATTAGTTGTATTGCTGAGGACCACGCTGAAGGTTTCATCCCCCTCCATCAACGAATCCTGTGTTATGTCGATGTTCAAGGGCTTGCTGGTATCACCTGGATTGAAGGTTATCGTCTGTGGCGTAGCAACCCCGGTGTAATCGGCATCTTCTGTAGCCGTTCCTGCCTGCGTCGTATACTCGACAGTCACCGTATTTGTGCTGGTTGCCGACAGGCTGAGCGTAAAATCTGCAGTGCCACCATCTTCCGCTACGGTTATATCGTCAATTGAAATATCCAGACAGGGACCCAGTGTCTCCAGGTCAAAAGCACCACTCATCGTCAGCTTACTGACACCGATCAGAATGGGTACACCTGCAGGGCCTGTTGGCCTGAAACAGGTTAACGCGCCACTGGCCGGTTTGAAGGTAAATCCATCAACACTGCTGACAAAATTTCTAAGTAGATAATCAATAGCCCTCGCATCCGTCGTATCCAGCGCATCATTGCTTTCGATACTGAAACCGGTAACGCTGACAAGATCTGCGGTCGAATTAACCAGCCCGGTATGTGTCACACCAGCCGCATCCCCTCCAGCCGTGACCCTGACTGTCCAGTCACCGGTTAAACAGTCCTTCCAGATAAACACCGCTTTCTCGGTTGCCGGATCGAAGACTGGCGTCCCACAGGCATTGATTTCATCATCTATGATGGTTGCTAGTCCCGTTGCTTTATTCAGGGTCACATTGCCTGGATTACTGAGGACAACATTGAAGCCTTCGTCGCCTTCCATCAATGCATCCTGCAAGATAGCGATATTGACTGGCTTACTGGTTTCACCTGGGATAAAGGTTAGTGTCTGTGGCGTAGCAATCCCGGTGTAATCGGCATCTTCTGTGGCTGTTCCTGCCTGTGTTACATAATCAACGGTAATGGTATTCATGCTGCTCGTTGACAAGGCGATGTTAAAAGTCGCATTGCCGCCGCCTTCCGCCACGCTCACATCATCGATGGAAATATCCAGGCAGGGCCCCATAGTAGTCAGATCAAAGGCGCCCGTTACCGTCTGCTTAGCAGCACCAACAAGCACAGGCACACCCACCGGGCCTGTCGATCTGAAACAGGTCAGGGCACCAGCCACAGGATTAAACTCAAATCCATCAATACTGCTATCAAAAGTCTGCAGCAAATACTCAATCGCTTTCGGATCGCTAATATCCAGCACATCATTGCTTTCAACACTGAAACCGGTAACGCTAATAAAATCAGCCGTCGAATTGACCTGCCCGGCATGCATCACGCCAGCAGAGTCGCCCCCGGCAGTTACCCTTACGCTCCAGTCTCCCGTTGTACAATCTTTCCAGACAAACACGGCCTTTTCTGTTGCCGGGTCGAATATCGGCTCTCCACAGGGATTGATTTCATCATCGTTGATTGTAATGATAGCTTGTGTATCCAGAACAAAGGCGCCCGTCGCATTGCTCAGTTGCAGGCTCAGAGTTTCCGGTCCTTCCGCGAGAACATCCTGCAACAGTGTGATCGCAATTGTCTGGTTCGTTTCGTTGGCTGCAAATGTCACTGTGCCACTACTGGCAGTCACTGAATAATCCACGCCTTCCGTTGCCGTACCGGCTACGAGGGTATAGTCAACAGTCGCTGGAAATGCCAGTGCCTGTGACAGCGTCACATTCACTGCGATAACCCCATCAGCTTCATTGAATGCCTGATCTGCTACCGCTATCTCAATACAGCTATTCAGCGTCTTCAGGTCCAGTGGCAAACTGACCGGCAAATGACTTTTGCCCAGCAACACCTGACCATTCACTGGCAGGCTGCTGGCTGACAGGCACACATCTGCACTGGTATTAACAGTAAAATCAAAACCGTCAATACCCGGACTGGACATCCGCAGGAAGAAATCTATCTGTTTCGGGTCGGTGGTGTTATCAACAATATCATTACCGGCCTCGACGTCGAACGGCGTGACCAGTGCAAAGGCTTCACTGGACAACAGAGCACCATCATATTCAATACCTGATCCATAACCGGCTGTCGCGCGAACAAACCAGTCTCCTGTAGTCGCACAGTCTTTCCAGATAAACAGGCTCTGATCCTGAGCCGGATCAAAATGATAGGGCACATCTTGCGGCTGGTTCAACGGATTAATACCGCATTCGTTACCCGCCAGTGGTAATGGAAACGGCGGTTGTGTACCAGCGGATACAGCCGCAATGCTGCCAGTGCCACTGCCAGTCAATCCCTGGGTGACTTCATATAACTGATCTGCCGCAACAGATGTAAATATATCGACATCACCATTTGGCCAGCGAACTTCAATATCTACCGAAGTATTTTGTGCCAGGCCAAAATGGGTACGTTTCAAGTTTTGTGACCAACGATGGTAGTTACCATTATTTTCACGCAACTGGACCACGCCGGAAGCTGTGGCAAAGACTTTTGCGCCGATGGCATCGCGGTTGGAAACTGTGCCGACCAGGTCCAGCTGAATCCAGTGATTGGTGCTTGTATTGCCGGTGGTATTTCGGAACAACTGATCAGGGCCACCTACCCGGATCGGGTTCATCAACAGGCCATTTGTGACATACAGGTCCAGCCAGCCATCCAGATCATAGTCAGCAATGACTGCATTCTCACCGACTCCGGCACCACTTACCAGTCCTGCACCGATAATTCCCTCGGCACCAAATGCAGTAGCTTCAACGAAACTGCCATTACCGTTGTTCAGATACAGGCGATTGACAATGTTTTCGATGCCGTTACGACAGACCAGATACAGATCAAGATCCATATCGTTATCAAAGTCACCCGCCACTGTGGACACACAGGACAGTACCTGACTGAGCCCAACACCAGAAACATTGCTGAAACCACTTGTGGAATTTTTATAGTATTTCGGCGTGATTGGCTGATCCCCACCTCCGAGATTAATAATGACTGGATCGCTCATATCCACACCGTCAACCTGAAGATAGCCTCTGGTACTCTTCTGGCCTGGCGAATTCAGGAACTTCCACTCATTGGTAGCGGTGTCGTAGCCAATGTAGAACCCCTGATCATCGTTGGATGTCGAATCGTGAGGCTTGATCCCCTGGTCAGATACCTGCGAGGGATCAAGCTGGAATATTTTATCCGTTTTGGGGGGGGTATTATCATCAGCCGGAATGTAACCACCTGAGCCTATAAAAATCCTGGGCCGACCTAACTGACTCGAAACTGTAACGGTGATGGGGCCATTCGCCTGAAATGTGATGCCTTTTTCTCCGCTACCCGGTCCGGCTGCAATGAATGTTTCTATCTTATCCGCCTGCCCTGGTGCACCGTCGACTACCTTGAGCGCCTGTATGGGGCGCAAATTACCTCGCACCAGAAAAATATCCGGTAACAGATCATTATCAAGATCAGCAATCACGCTGTCGAGCACCAGACCGGTAAAAGGCACGGATGACGTGATATCGGTAAACATGGCTCCAGCGGTGTAAGCAATATCGTAAACCTTGACTGGAAAATCACCATCGGCAATACCCAACAACTCCATCTGATCATCATTATCAATGTCTGACAGCACACTATAATTAGTACGTTCCGTTGTAAGCCCGACAGCACTCGTCTGATCAATAAAAAATCCGAGATTCTGACTATCCTGACCTATCACATTATTGTCAGCACGATTATTGATGACAAAATCCAGTAAACCGTCTGCATCAAAATCCAGCCAGGTGGCCAGTCGACCTTCAAGGTCGTTGGGTACCCCTCTCAATACCGCCTCATCAATGGTGATACCAACGCCATCATTAATAAATAATCCCGGCGGATCACTATTACCATTACCGGTCAGCACATTCAGATCCTGATCACCATCATTATCCAGATCGCCCCAGGCACCACCATGAGTATCTATCGTTGGAAAATCATGCCAGGTATAGGAGGTATCAAACTGCAGGACGATATCCGTAAAGGTACCATCACCATTACTACGCCACATGCTCGGCCGGGCACGGTGATTACTGACAAAAATATCCGGGTAGCGGTCACCGTTAACATCGCCCCAGGACGCGCCCCAGGACTCACCAATATAACTCAGGCCCGACGTGGCTGCAGGGACTTCCGTAAATTCCACTGCCTGAACAGGTGACGCAACGAGTGTCAACAGGAGAGCTACAAGTTTTACAGGATTACAAATCCATTTCATCAGAGTGCCTCAATTTCATTCAATATAATATAAAATTTGCAACGAACAATCGTCATTGCCAAAACTGTATCTTCAATCAAAACAGGTAATTTCGCTGATTACCTTTCCATCAATCATTGATTCGGTCTGGAATTTACCTGGTCCAGAGTTCAGTCCGATTGTGCCATGATTATCTATACATGCCCAATAAAACTATTCTATCAAATGTAAGTATAGGTCTATTTTCTGTTAACTTTCTTTAATTTCAGTCAATTAAAGCTGTGAAAAGCTCAGCGTAAATTCGTAAAATCAAATAGCGACCGATCCAGCATATGTGATGGCGCAATACGCTGCATGGAGCGAAAAACATTGAGTAAACGCCCAGGCTGCTCCAGCTCCCACTGGGCCAGCATGCTTTTGATCGCCTGGCGTTGCAGATTTTCCTGCGAACCACACAAATTACAGGGGATGATCGGGAATTCCAGAGCAGCAGCAAAACGCTTGATATCTGCCTCTTTACAATAGGCGAGCGGCCTGATCACCACATTCTGCTTATCATCGCTGATCAGCTTTGCTGGCATGGTTTTCATGCGCGCGCCGTAAAACATATTCAGAAACAGGGTTTCCACCATATCATTCATATGATGCCCAAGCGCAATTTTACTGGCACCAATCTGCTTCGCCGTTTTATAGAGAATGCCCCGGCGAAGACGCGAACAGAGTGAACAGGTCGTCTGGCCCTCGGGGATTTTCTCCTTGACGATGCGGTAAGTATCCTGCTCGACAATGCGATACTCTACCCCGATGGATGCCAGATACTCCGGCAGAATTTTTTCAGGAAAGCCCGGTTGTTTCTGATCAAGATTGACCGCCACCAGCTCAAAATCAATCGGCGCACGTGACTGCAGGTCACGCAGGATCTCTAGTAAACTGTAACTATCAGCGCCCCCGGATAGACAGACCATCACCCGGTCGCCTTCTTCAATCATATTGAAATCGGCAATGGCCTCGCCAACACAATGTGTCAACCGCTTGCGCAGTTTGTTAAAATCGTGGTTTTTTGGCATAGCCCTGGCGACTGATTCAGGAAACACAGGATAATACCATGAGTGATTCAGCCTATATTGTAGAAGTGAATGCTGACAACTTCGAAGCCGTGATTTTACAGGGCTCCATGCAACAACCCGTGCTGGTCGATTTCTGGGCCGACTGGTGCCAGCCCTGCCAGGCACTGATGCCGATTCTCTCCAAACTTGCCGAAGAGTACACTGGAAAATTTATTCTGGCCAAGGTCAATTCTGACGAAAATCAGACACTGGCCAGCCAGTTCGATGTGCGCAGCCTGCCAACGGTGAAACTCTTCAAACAGGGTCAGCCAGTGGATGAGTTTATGGGCACATTACCCGAGGGTGAAGTGCGAGCCTTTCTTGATAAACATATTGAACAACCATCCGACAAACTACAGGAAACAGCGATTGCTGCTTTCCATGACGGCAATCCAGAAGAAGCGCTGCGGCTGCTGGAAGAAGCCAACCAGATGGATCCCGGACGTGCGGCCATTGTCACTGACCTGGCCAATCTACTGGCACAAACCGGCAACACAGAGCGCGCACGGGAACTGCTGGATAACCTGCCGGCCGATGAACGTGATAGCCCTGAGGTAAAGTCACTGCAGGCTAAGTTGGCCTTTTCCGCTGAAGTAACTGACTTGCCTGATGTAGAACAGTTGCGCTCTGCATCCACTCAGGGCGATTTGAAAGCCATGTCGCAACTGACCACTTGGTCCATTGCCAACGAAGATTACCGCTCCGCACTGGAACTGGCATTAACAATCATGCAGAAAGACCGCAGCTTTAAAGACGACCTGGGCAGGAAAACATTACTGCAGATCTTTGACATGCTGGGCACTGATCCACTGGTAAATGAATACCGGCGGAAAATGGCCAGCGCACTGTATTAATCGAAATGATGGATTTTTCCTGGCTACAGCTCGGTCTGATCGGGCTGATTTTTTTATGGACCGGTTTTGTGCGCAGCGGTCTGGGGTTTGGTGGTGCGGCACTGGGCCTGCCGCTAATGTTATTTATCCTGCCCGAGCCGGTTTTCTGGTTGCCGGTGATTGGTCTGCACCTGCTTTTTTTCACCACGCTGACATTACGCACCCGGCTCGATACCGTTGACTGGCCCTATCTATTGACTGCCTGTGTGCTCATTTTGCCAGCGGCACTGGCGGGTATTTTCGGTTTACTGAATTTCCCTAACCGCTGGCTACTGATATTTATTTACAGCATAACGCTATTTTATGCCGTACTCTGGGTATTGAACAGAAGCATACACAGCAGCAATCCCTGGTTGGACAAAGCGCTGTTGGTACTGGGCGGTTATGTCGCCGGCACCTCGCTCACGGGTGCACCACTCATGGTCGCCGTGTTCATGCGCAATGTGGCTGCGAATCAATTGCGCAACACTCTGTTTGTCCTCTGGTTCATTCTTGTTAGCATGAAAATGCTGGCATTCAAAGCCATGAACGTTGAGCTGCATGCCCTGTTTTCACTTTATCTACTACCGATTGCCGCGATTGGGCACATCATTGGTTTGAAAGCACACGAAGCCATTCTCGACAATGATCGCTTATTCAAGCGCATCATCGGTGGCGTCCTGGTTGTGATCAGTTGCCTGGGATTGTTCAGCGTGACTCTCAATCAGAGCGTTTAATTGCGTGATTATTTCAGGCGCATCCCACTCGATCGCTGCATTCACGCCATAAACAATCCGACCATCGGGACCAATCACAAACGTCGACGGAAATGCCATCACATTCCAGTCGGCAGCAACCTCGCCCTTGCGGTCCATGAGTACCGGGAAATCTACTTGCACCTGTTTGAGAAATGCCTGCATGATTGCATTGCTTTCTGCGTAGTTCACAGAAATCAGCTCAAACGGTTTATCTGCCATCTTTTCCCGCAAACGATTCAGGGAGGGAATTTCCTCAACACAGGGACCGCACCAGCTCGCCCAGAAATTCACCAACGAAACCTTGCCCTGATAATCCTGCTTATGAATTTTTTCACCGCGCGCTGTTTCCAGCATCAGCGGCAGCGGTTCAGGATTACCCTGAAATGCCTGCATAGCGATATCGATACCCGTCGAATTAGAAGACCGTGTTTGCAGCGTTTGGGTCTGAAGCGGTGTCTGTGTTTTCTTCAGCAATTGAATAATCACTGACAACTCTTCCGGCAATGCTAGCAGCGCCATTTGGGTATTGCTGGACAGGTCTTTCTCATAAAACACACCCGTCACACCGCGCAATATTTTGCTGAATACCTGTGCGCCACCTGAACCCATAATCTGTAATAGACCCGGTAATCGCCAGCGTGTATTCCGCTTACCTGCCTGATAAATCATCACAGCCGCAGTACTGACTGAGGCAATCGGCACATACTCTGGATCGGTACCTAGCGGCGGGACTGCCTGATACAGTTCGGGAGAAAAGAGGATAACGCCGTTCAGTATGTTCGACTGAGTGGTTTCTGCCTGAGTGGATAATTGCCACAGACGAGCGCCACGTAATGCAGGTATAGCACCATACGATCGGGACAACAGGGTTATACTCTTACCGGTCATGCTCTGTGCATAGGAGATCAGAGCCTGAATATATCGACCATCCAGTGATCGCATGGTCTGGGTTGTTTTAGTCAGGAACAAACTCTCAGCCAGATCAACATACCAGACATCGATACCGCGTTGCACCAGAGCGGGCGCTATTTGACGAAAACGGGTATCGGTACCGTAGCCAGGTGCAATCCAGAGTAACAGCTCAGTACCTTCAGCCGGATAGCGGGAAACACTGATTTCTTCACCGTCAATACTGACAGACAATTGCTCTGCAGCCAAAGTGCCAGTGCAAACCAGCCAGTACAGGCAGGCTACCCGGATGTATCTATTTAAGTGGAGAATCACTTTTATAGGGAACTTTCCCGGAAGGTACCAGAATAGATGCTGACTCCAGGTGAAGATCCTGATCATCAAAAAATATATGCGGTTTGAATGCTTTTAGAAACTTGGCTTTTTCCAGACCTCCAAGAAAAAAGACCTCGTCTACATACACTCGCCAGGCACGCAGGGTTTTAATCACGCGCATTTCTGCCGGCGCACTGCGTGCAGTGACTATGGCAATACGTATGGGTGAAAAATCCGCACTGAATGGCAAACGATCCTGCAATCGGGAGAGCTTTTTCAACAACGTTGCATAGGGGCCTTCGCCCATAGGAATATCCTGATCAGCATCTTCCTGCTCACAGAACCGGCCCAGGCCTTCGGCCTTATAAACAATTTCACTCTTCTCATCGAAAAGAACTGCGTCGCCATCGAAGGCAATACGCACCTGACCTTCAGGTATTTTTGAAGTATCGGCTGGAGGCTCCTTAACAATCGCGGCGGCACAGGTCTGTCCATCAATAACGCGCTGGGCATCGCGCACATTGGTGGTCAGAAACAAATCGACATCAAAAGCTTCAAGGTAGTCAACCACCGATTCACCACCGGTAAATGCATGCCGGGTAATGCTCAATTGCTGTTCGCGTATGTTATGAAAAACCCGCGCGCCAGTTTCCGGACTATTGCGAGACATAACAATCACCTCAACCAGCGGTGGTTCACCTTCGGGTTGATACTGATTGAGATCCAGCAATGCCCTGACCAGCGGCATACCTGTACCCGGAGCCAGAGGCTCATTTTCCCGCTCTAGCATGTATTGTCGGTATTCTTCCAGCGCGGTTTGTTTGTCGTTCCTGGATTTCTCCTGAAAAACTGAATCTGCCTCACTGAGATCGAACAACGCGGTTGCCGAAATACCGACAACCAGCGTTTTACTTAAATTAATAGCCATACATTATACTAACCTGACGGGTATCACTTATCCATTAACCCCAGATTAGTCATGCATTATGGGCACACTCCAGTCTGGCTAACTATGACTTGATCAGTGCCACCGAAGTTACTGCTCACCGTGACACAATCAGGCTCAGTGGCAACCCCACTAAAGTTTTTCTGATAGACACTCTTGCCAGCCCTCCAGGGCAAGGTACCCAGCGTGGTGTCAACACCGTTTGTCGTTGCCACGGCCGTCAGTATTGCTGTTCCCAGCGGCGTATGATCCGAGGTTGCCTTCACCCACAACTTGTCTGTTGACGGCGTATA
>JAZGGH010000127.1:0-17113 GCA_036480335.1 Gammaproteobacteria bacterium
CGTTGAAAAAAGATGTTCCTGGAAAACGTCTGCACCGCGCATAGGAGGATTAACCTGATTCATGTATCGAAAAATGTATTCTACTAAACCCAGTGAGCTTGCGGGACTTTTTCAACAGCCTGCTAAAACAACATCAATGTCTTTTATATACCTATGCAGAGTCAGCTAAATATTGGTCACTGGTAAATAAGGCCGGGGAGAAAAAACAAATTCCGATTAGCGGTTCATTACAGGCTAATAACGGTAACCTGATATGTGATGCCATGGTACAGGGTTTGGGTATTGCTTTATTACCTACATTTATTGCAGGAGATGCGATTAAAACTGGCGGAGCTAAAATACTATTACCGGAATGGCATCCACAACCTCCAAATATTTCATTGCTGTATCCATCAAACAAACATTTATCTGCCAAAGTCAGAGCTTTTGTAGATATGGCTGTAGAACATTTTAGTGATAAGGAGCTTTAAATTTTTATCAACCAATTAACTCAATCCCATTTCCATCCGGGTCTCTGAAGAAGACAGCTTGCCGACCTGAGCGGCTCTTTGTATAAGAGATATCCTGCTTTTCCAGGCGGGCAATAATATTATCCAGATCCACAACAGCTAATGCCATGTGGCGATCTCGGCCAACATGATCGGGGCGTCCTGAGACCGGATCAGGGTTTGGCAATTCAATCAGATGAATTTGCTGTTCACCCACTGTTAACCAGGCACCTGCATAAGTCATTTCTGGACGTTGACGATCAATCGCCAGTTCCAGAATACTGGTGTAAAATTCAACGGACCGTTGTGTGTCGGCAACCAGTACGCTCACATGATGTAATCCCCGGATCTCACTCATACAGCCTGCCCTTCATCCAGATGTTCACGCGCGGCAAGGGTTGACGAGAACAATATCAGAAATCCGCCCACCCATTCGCGTATGAGTATCACTTCATCAGTTAACAACATCGATGACACCGCACCGATAACCAGTTCAAATAACAGGATAACTGCCGAGCGATGCACCGGCATGTGAGTGACTCCATAAATCACAACCAGAGACATCACAAAAAAGCCAAACACCCCTAACAGTACCGCACCGCTGAGAGTCGCGGTGGATACAGACGGCCATTCAATCCCAGCAAACAGTATCCACAAAGCCGCGATGACAACAACACCCAGCCAACTGGCATTGGCCTTGTAGACAATATCAACATCACCAACATAGCGCATCATTACGTTGCTGAATGAAAAAGCTAGCCCAGAAGAAACCGCCAGCCAGTCAGCCCGATCACGCGGCCAGGGAAAACCTATATTCTCGTCCCAGAGCATGATGAGCGCACCAACCAGCCCAACAACAAAGATTAACCAGCTTAAACGCGTGGGTTTTTCATTCAATAGTAGCCAGCCGAGGATAAGTGCCCACAGCGGAGACAGATAGAACAACAGCATCACCCGGACAACGGTGCCTTCAAGAACCGCCAGCACAAAGGCCACATTGCACCAGCCAACCGCCAGCACCATCAGGGAAAAAGCCAGGGGATGCCCCGGCCATTTAGCTTTGCTTCGTGCTAGCCAGATCAGACCCATGAGCAACGCTACACCGTAACCGATCAGCGAAGCCCAAAGCCCATGCAGCCCCTGCTCTTCCAGTAAACGCAATGGATACCAGACCACCCCCCACATGGTTGCCGCTACCAGCAGGCTGAATACCGGCAGCATGGAGTGATTTTGTTTGAGTGTCATGCCGGTAGTCCTGTAAGATAAGGTGTTTGATATGCATTTTTTCGTCTGTGTCTATTGTCGCAATTTCTGCCACCCTGAACAAGTGAGCCAATCCCTTGAATCCTGATCTCGATCGTCTGCATCCCTACCCGTTCCAGAAAATGGCTGTTCTGCATGCTGGCATCACGCCACCGGCCGATCTGTCGCGCATTGCTCTGTCTATTGGCGAGCCCAAACACTCAACACCCACGTTGATCACAGAAGCCTGCAGCCAACATCTGCATGGGCTGGCCAGTTACCCAACAACCCGTGGCGAATCGGCTTTGCGCTCGACCATCGCTCACTGGTTACAACAACGTTTTGGCCTGCAGGACAATAGTATTGACCCCGAAAAACATATTCTACCGGTGAATGGCACCCGTGAAGCCCTGTTCGCCTTTGCACAGTGCATCATTGATCGCCGTGAAAACCCACTCATTCTGATGCCAAATCCGTTCTATCAGATCTATGAAGGCGCAGCGATTCTTGCCGGTGCCGAACCCTGGTTCATGAATACCACCCGGGAAACCGATTATCTGCCGGATTTTGACGCCATTCCTGAATCCGTTTGGCAGCGTTGTCAGTTACTCTATCTCTGCTCGCCGGGCAATCCCACTGGCGCCGTCATGCATACACAGGCGTTGCAGTCTCTGCTTGATAAGGCCGATAAATACGACTTTGTGATTGCTTCTGACGAGTGCTATTCAGAAATTTATTTTGATGAAACCTCACCGCCACCAGGTTTGCTGAGTGCCTGTCAGCAAAGTGGCAGAGATAAATTCGAGCGTTGCATGGTTTTTCACAGCCTGTCAAAACGCTCCAATGCGCCCGGTCTGCGTTCCGGTTTTGTCGCCGGCGATGCGACATTGATTGAGCAGTTTTTTGCCTACCGCACCTATCATGGCTGCGCCATGCCACCTGTCACGCAGGCGGCCAGCATCGCCGCCTGGTCTGACGAACAACATGTGCAGGAAAACCGGCAACTCTATCGGAACAAGTTTTCCGCCGTCATGGATATTCTCGGCCCCGTTATGAATGTTTCTCTGCCCGCAGCCAGTTTTTATCTGTGGCCTGAAACAGCCATAGATGACCAGCATTTTTCACAGGGCTTACTGGAAACACAAAATGTTGTGGTGCTACCCGGCAGCTATCTGTCACGCGAGACTGAATCTGGTAATCCAGGCAAAAATTATGTGCGTATGGCACTGGTAGCACCGTTAGATGATTGCGTAGAAGCCGCCTGGCGCATGCGTCAGTTTGTCACCGGCGATTAACTAACCACTTAATATTATAGTTAACCTAGTAACAGGAGCAGAATATGAGCGATATACAATCCATCATCGAAGAGGCCTTTGAGCGCCGTGCCGATATCACACCGCGCACGGTAGAAACCCACGTCAAGGATGCCACCATGGAAGCCATCAGTCTGCTGGATGCGGGTAAAGCTCGGGTTGCAGAAAAAAAGAATGGCGAATGGGTCGTCAATGACTGGTTGAAAAAAGCCGTTTTACTCTCCTTCCGCATCAAGGACAACGAGTTCATGAAGGGCGGCTTCACCAATTATTATGACAAGGTTCCTTCAAAATTTGCCGACAGCAATGAACGCGAATTTCGTGAGGCAGGTGTACGTGTCGTACCACCGGCTGCAGCGCGCCACGGCAGCTACATTGCTTCGGGCGTCGTCCTGATGCCATCGTATGTCAACATCGGCGCCTATGTCGACAGTGGCACCATGGTCGATACCTGGGCAACCGTGGGTTCCTGTGCACAGATAGGTAAAAATGTGCATCTTTCCGGCGGTGTCGGCATCGGTGGCGTACTCGAACCCGTGCAGGCTGCACCTACCATCATCGAAGACAACTGCTTCATCGGCGCTCGCTCCGAAGTTGTTGAAGGCGTCATAGTCGAAGAAGGATCGGTTATCTCCATGGGCGTCTACATTGGCCAGAGCACCCGCATTTATGACCGCGATAAGGACGAAGTCAGCTATGGACGCATTCCGGCTGGCTCGGTAGTCGTTTCCGGCAACCTGCCATCCAAAGACGGAAAATACAGCCTCTATTGTGCTGTTATTGTGAAAAAGGTGGATGCGAAAACACTGAGTAAGGTGGGGATTAACGAACTGTTGCGAAATATATAGATTAAACTGGCTGTACTATTCTTGAGCGAAGCAATTTGTTTCGCTCAGGAAACATCAACATAAAACTCCTCTATCGAAGCCTTGCCTTTCACTTTATTATCAAGAGTAGAAGTCATAGTATCTTCAAATATTTTGATCGCTACATTTGGTTTCTTAACTGCTGTAAATCATTCCCTGTATGTACAACTTCATTGTTATACAATTAAACTAGCTCACCCCACCGATCCGCAAGCTCATATTTACGAGATTTATTTGCAGAACCATGTTGAATTATAAAATCGCTATCAACCCACTTCTTACACAAATTCAGAGCTGTTCGTGGATGAATATTTAATAGTTCAGCAATCTCTCGCGTGGTAATAAATTTGCTTGTAGTAAATAGACTCAACACCTGTTTCTGCCTTTGGTCAAGCTCGCGTAGAAGTGCGCTGCCATCTATTTTTTTATCTTTGACTGCCACGCTCGCTTTTAAACGCACATTGGCAAATGCATCGGCCATGCCGCCACAGAAATAGACAACCCAGGCTGTGATATCTGCTTGTTCACGGCCAAAGTAATAATTATGAGATTCTCCAACGGTCAAGGCATCATAATAGGCCTGTAAGTTTTTTGCATAATATTCCTCAAGAGAATAAATACCCTTTAGCCCGTAACCGGATTGATGCAGCACCAGGTTCGTAAGCAATCGAGCCGTTCGCCCATTACCATCATAGTAGGGATGGATTGTCGCAAATTGATAATGAGCGATAGCGGCGATGATGGGTACTGGAAGCTCTGCTTTTCTGATCTCCTGATTTATCCAGCCAAGTAAGTCATGCATGAGCGACGATACATCTTTAGCTTCAGGCGGCATATAAACAATAGAACCACTAACACTATCTTTAATCACATTTTGACCGTCTCGATACGATGAGGAACGCTTTTTACCCTCCATGACCAATCCGTGCAAAGTCTGAATGTCACACTCATTAATGTGAACTGTCTCGGCTTGTATGAGCACATCGAGAAAATCTAATGCCTGATAATAATTTTTGACCTCTCTTTCATCGCGCTCACGATTGGGGAATGTTCCACCTTGAAGAACATTTTCCACCTGTTCCTGCGTCAAACGATTACCCTCAATCTGTGTTGAATAATGTGTGGATATGAGGCGAGCAGACTCACGCAGAGATGTTAAAACAGGCACAGTTATTGGTAAGCTGGAAACAGCCTGTCGAGAAGCCTCAATATTCATCAATATTTTTGACAGTGCTGCTGTTATCTGAAAATCAGGTGTAAACACCATTCAATATGCCTTACCTTCAATGACAGACCTTATTCTAGCAAGCTTCTATAAAACTTCCAATAATATTCTAATAAACTTCGCATTAAACACCTCACTCACATCCTGATACACTAACAATCTAAGCAACTTATTAGCGCAACATAAGGATTCTAAAGGAAGAACCATGATCACAATCTATGGCATCAAAAACTGCGACACCATGAAAAAAGCTCGAAAATGGCTGGATGAACATTCAATTGAATACGGCTTCCATGACTATCGCAAAGACGGGCTTGATAAACAGCAACTCAATGAATGGGTGAAACTACTTAGCTGGGAAGTACTGCTGAATAAACGCGGTACAACCTGGCGAAAATTGCCCGAAGAGGTTCGTTACCACATTGACGAAAAAATTGCTATCGAACTGATGCTGGCACAGCCAGCCATGATCAAGCGCCCCCTGCTGGATACTGGCAGTGAGCTGAGCGTTGGATTTTCACCTGAAAACTATAAACAATTGTTTAAAAACTGAGCAATCTCCCGCAATGTGATGACTTTTCGGCATTTCCCTATGAATATTCAATATAATCGGTAACTTGTCGATACCCAGACAACACACAAATAACACATTACCTTGAATACCAGAAACGGAAGGAAAGAATGAAAGGAATAATACTCGCTGGTGGTTCCGGAACACGTCTCTATCCACTGACTCGCGCTGTCAGCAAACAGCTTATGCCGATTTATGATAAACCGATGATCTACTATCCCCTCTCCACCCTCATGCTGGCTGGCATCCGGGAGATTTTGATTATCTCTACTCCAGAAGATCTGCCGCTGTTTGAGCGTCTGCTGGGAAATGGCAAACAGTTCGGTATTGATATTCAATATGCAGAACAGCCGAAACCGGAAGGTCTGGCGCAGGCATTCATTATTGGTAAAGATTTCATTGGCAACGATAACTGCTGTCTGGTTCTGGGTGACAACATTTTCTACGGTCATGGACTGGGCACCAATCTGAGAACTGCTGCAGAACGCAGTTCAGGCGCTACCGTCTTTGCTTACCGTGTACATGATCCGGAACGCTATGGTGTCGTCGATTTTGATGACAATGGCCGTGCCGTCTCGATTGAAGAAAAACCTGAAAACCCCCGTTCACATTATGCAGTCACCGGACTGTATTTCTACGATAATCAGGTCGTTGAAATGGCCACCAACCTTAAACCTTCACCTCGTGGTGAACTTGAAATCACCGATATCAATGCCCTCTATATGCAACAGGGCGATCTACATGTGGAAATGCTCGGTCGGGGCACTGCCTGGCTAGATACCGGCACCCATGAATCATTGCTGCAGGCGAGTAATTTTATTGAAACGGTGGAACAACGCCAGGGGTTAAAAATTTCCTGCATTGAAGAAATTGCCTTTCGCAAGGGCTATATTGATGCAGAGCAAGTTCGGGTTCTGGCAACGCCGTTAAGTAAAAATAACTACGGACGTTATCTTCTGGATATGATTGAGCAGGAAAACGAATACATAGCATGAAAATTACAGCAACCAGCATACCCGACGTATTATTGATAGAACCTGATATTTTCGGTGATTCACGCGGTTTTTTTCAAGAATCCTGGAACCACGAAAAGTTCTCCGGCTTAGGCCTCGCTGAAAATTTTGTTCAGGATAATCACTCACGATCCAGCAAAGGCGTTCTGCGCGGTTTGCACTACCAGCTAAATAACCCGCAGGGAAAACTGGTACGCGTCGTTACTGGCAGCGTTTTTGATGTTGCCGTCGATATTCGCAAGGGTTCGCCTACTTTCGGCCAATGGGTCGGTGAAGAACTCTCAGACGAAAACCACCATCAACTGTATGTACCACCTGGCTTTGCACACGGTTTCTGTGTGCTCACTGAATCGGCAGATTTTTTGTATAAATGCACCAGTTATTATGATCCTTCTTCGGAACATGGTCTGCGCTGGGATGATCCTGACATTGGCATCGAATGGCCAGGTGGCGATTTTCAGGTATCTGACAAGGATGCAAAAAATAGTCTATTAAAGAACATGCATGAGCATCTGTTCGACTATGGAGATTTCAAATGAAAATTCTGGTAACCGGTGCAGCAGGTCAGCTTGGACGGGAAACGCAACTGGCTCTTGAAGCAGAAGGTGAAGAAGTTATCGCCATTGACCGTGATGAACTGGATCTCTCCAGACCGGAACAAGTTAAGGATTTTGTGGTTGAGCAAAAAGCTGACTGGGTGATCCATTGTGCTGCCTACACCGCAGTCGACAAAGCTGAAGAAGATCAGGAGATTGCTTTTGCAGTCAACCGTGACAGCGCCAGAGCCATTGCCGAAGGTGTTAAAGCCTCAGGTGGTCGGTTGCTGCATGTCTCTACCGACTTTATTTTTGGTGGTGATCAGTCAACGCCTTACAGGGAAGATGACCCGGCAAACCCGCTCGGTGTGTACGGCCTGTCCAAATGGGAAGGTGAAGTGGCTGTGCGTGAAGTTATTCCGGATGCCAGCATTCTGCGCACCGCCTGGGTATACGGTATGTATGGCAATAATTTTGTCAAAACCATGCTACGTCTCGCCTCCGAAAGAGACACTTTACGCATTGTTGATGACCAGATCGGCTCGCCATCCAATACGCAGGATATCTACCGCGCCATGCGGTCATTGATGGACAAGAATGCTATGGGCACCTTTCATTTCACCAATGAAGGCGTAACATCGTGGTATGATTTTGCCTGGCAGATCATTAATGAAGGGGCTGCTATGGGGTTCCCTGTCAAGACAGAAACCATCTTGCCGATCCCGTCAAAAGACTTTCCAACGCCAGCAAAACGTCCTCATTACTCAGTATTGAGCAAGGAAAAAATCCGTCCAATACTGGATTATGATATACCGCATTGGCGCACTAGCCTGACAACCATGCTGGAAAAGCTTAAACTTGAACAATTAGAAACAGCCTAACACTTCACAGATACAACAGGTACTTTGCTATGAAAAACATACTGGTCACCGGCGGCGCCGGATTTATTGGCTCCAACTTTGTTCGCTACTGGATCACTAATCACCCGGAAGACAAGGTCATCAACCTTGATGCTCTGACCTACGCCGGTAATCTTGAAAATCTCAAGGGTGTCGACGACTCACCTAACTACAAATTTGTGCATGGTGATATCTGCGATACCGAACTGGTAAATAAACTATTCAAGGAAGAGAACATTGATACTGTGGTGCATTTCGCAGCCGAATCACATGTTGATCGCTCCATCACCGGCCCGGAAGCATTCATTAAAACCAATGTGTTCGGCACATTTGCATTGCTGGAAGCAGCACGCAACACCTGGAGCGACGATCAGGATTGCCGCTTCCTGCATGTTTCAACCGACGAAGTATATGGCTCGCTAGGACCCAATGATCCATCCTTCACAGAAGAAACAGCATTTGCACCTAACAGCCCATACTCTGCTTCCAAAGCATCGTCTGACCATCTGGTACGTTCCTATTTCCATACTTACGGACTGCCGGTCGTCACTACCAATTGCTCGAATAACTACGGCCCTTACCAGTTCCCGGAAAAACTGATCCCACTGGTCTTCATTAATGCACTGGAAGAAAAGCCTCTACCTATATATGGTGATGGTATGAATATCCGTGACTGGTTACACGTTGAAGATCATTGCCGTGGCATCGATGTGGTATTGAACAAGGGCCGCCTGGGTGAGACTTATAACATTGGTGGTATCAATGAATGGACCAATATCGATATTGTGAAACTGATCTGTACACGTCTGGATGAGCTTCGTCCCGGCTCACAGCTCAAGGCCGAGTTGATAACCTATGTAAAAGACCGTCCCGGCCATGATGCCCGCTACGCCATTGGTGCTGAAAAAATCACCTCGGAACTTGGCTGGAAACCGGAATATACCTTTGAAACAGGCATAACCCAGACACTCAACTGGTATCTCGAAAACCAGGACTGGCTGGAACATGTGCGTGATGGCGCATATAAAAACTATCTCGCCAGTCAGTATGATGATAGTGCTGTAGCAGGATAAACTACCACACAGAAAAAGGGCCATCTACTTTCAGGTAGTTGGCCCTTTTTTATTGCAACCAGTATCGTTTAGCAGAATTACCGGAGATCAATCCATATACAGCTGTATCAGGATGTTGGATAATGCGCCAAATTTTGAGTAAAAGAACCTCTGATTAATTCTGAATGAAGTAGATTGTGCTCAGAATGGTCAGAGGCTCCAAACTTATCCCATCGGAAATACAGCAGTTTACAATGAATATCAAACAGTTAAAAATCACTTTAGATCATCTCAACGAAAACAAGATTTTTCAATTCTTTATTGTTGGTGTCATTATCTTTTCAGCTTTGCTGATTGGTGTTAAAACCTATGATATTGATCCTTTCTATCTGGGCTTGATTGGCAGGCTTGATACCTTAATAACACTGTTATTTCTTTTCGAGATAATTGTTCGCTTTGTCGCCGAAGGTCATTCCTGGGATTTCTTTAAAAAAGGCTGGAATGTCTTTGATACATTGATTGTTGCTGTGAGCTTAATACCCATTAACGATTCTGAAATGATATTACTGGCCCGGTTAATTCGTGTTTTCAGAGTGCTGCGTCTGATATCGGTTATTCCAGAACTCAGAATCCTGATATCTGCCCTGATCAAGGCATTGCCTCCGATGGGCTATGTTTTGCTGCTGATGTTTATTATTTTTTATATGTTTGCCGCAACGGGCAGTTTGTTGTTCGATAAAATTAATCCGGTTTTATGGGGCGATATTGCCGTATCCATGTTAACGCTGTTTCGTGTCGTAACATTTGAAGACTGGACAGATGTCATGTACGAGACAATGGTAATTTATCCACTGTCATGGATATATTACCTGGCGTTTATTTTCCTGAATGCATTTGTATTTCTCAATATGATGATTGGTATTGTCATTGAAAGAATGCAGGCAGAACATGATAAGGAAAAATTGAGAAACTCTGAACTTGATTCAGACAATGATTTTACCTCGCAAGAAGGTATGGCGTTAATTATTCAGCGGCTTGATGCCATTGAACGGGCAGTCGTGAAAGAGAAATAACTGGCAGCTGAATTTTACCGATAGGTAAGTTTATTGCTGCCAGTATCGCGGCACCTGTTGACGATATGTCGTCACATTAAAACCATCCAGATCTGTCTCAGCATCCACAGTCGAACGAACAAACACAGCCCCATCCTCTCCGGTTATATACAGGGTAATTCCTCTGTTTTGGTAGCGTGACATGATCTTATCTTTTGGAAAATGGAAACGGTTCATAAAACCCGCAGGAACAATGGCGATACCAGGCATAACAGTATTTATAAATCCAGGTGATGAGGATGTTTTACTGCCATGATGCGGCACTAATAGAATATTTGCCTGCAATTGTTCGGCTTGCTGCCTGATAAGGTGATGTTCCACTGGTTTTTCTATATCACCCGTCAAGAGTATTTTCTTGCCCGAGCTGTCGGTAATTCTTAATACACAGGAACCATTATTCCCTGCAACAGAAACATCCGGCGACAGCATATCGAAACTGACGCCATCCCATTGCCAGTGCTGACCACTCAAACAGGCTCTTGTGGATATTGGTAACAATGCTTCCGGTTCACCCGTCAAAATCTGCCCGGTGTTAATCTGATCAACAATCATTGCTGCACCACCTGCATGATCATTGTCACTGTGGCTGATAATGAACCGATCCAGATAATCAATGCCGGCAGTGGCCAAAAAAGGTAGAATAACCGTTTCCGCTGTATTGTGCCCTGATGGATACGCCGGGCCAGTATCATAGAGCAGAGTATGTGTTTGCGTTTGCACAACCACCGCAAGCCCCTGCCCGATATCCAGTACCGACATCCAGACATCACCTCTGGCAGGTCTGTCTGGCGCTGAAAACGGTAATGTTATTATCAGCATCAAACCTGCGTAGCGAATAACCAGACCTCGCGGCAAAAGTAGCAATACAACAGCCAGTGCTAATAGTGGCATGAAAAAATTGTTCATTGGCACATGCTCAATAATACCTGGGCCGATAGTATTCACGATCTCCAACCAATGAACCAGCAGCGACAATAAATGATCAGCAACATCAATCAACCCATGTGCGGCTGTAGCAAATGGCACCAGGAATATAATAGCCAGCAGAATGAGTGGCACAATCAGGAGTGTAACCAGAGGTACAGCAATCAGATTAGCCAGTGGTGCGATCACTGTAATCTGGTGAAAAACCGGAATCATAACTGGCAGTAAGCCCATGGCCAGCAGCAACTGAATTTTCAGGCTAACAATCATTTTATGGCCCGGATTCAGACGGCCTGATAACAGGTAAAAAATACAGCCTACAGCAGAAAATGACAGCCAGAATCCTGGTGACAGAACTCCACGCGGATCAAGCAACAGAACGGCAATCATAGCAATGGCCAGTAACCGCCATGGACTGATATCACGATTCAGAAGTATCGCCAGTAACCAGGTATTCAGCATAATCAGGGCACGCTGCACCGGCAGATCAAAACCGGCCAATATGGCATACAAAATCGACATAATGATACCAACAACGGCGGCCGTTTTTTTCGCCGGCCAGGCAAGTGCCAGACCAGAACTGGCCCAGAGAACGCGCACTACCAGTATCACCAGACCACTGACAATTCCCACATGCAAACCTGAAATGGCCACCAGATGTGCCGTTCCGGTTTCGCGCAACAGAGTCCATTGATCATGGGTAATAGACTGCTTATCACCGACCGCCAAAGCCCGTAACAAGCCCACATTATCCAGATCAGACGACACTGTTAATGCCGTCGCAATCGATTCTCGCCAGCGATTGATATCCATATCCTGCACGGCTTTCTGGCGTAAAGTGTGCTGTGACAATTTAACCGAACCGGTCGCCTGAATACCCCGCAGGAAAAGCCACCTTTCACGATCAAAGCCACCCGGATTAGCGTAGCCGTGAGCCGCTTTCAGCTTTACCTGAAATTGCCAGTTATCACCTGCAGTCAGTTCCGCTTGCGGCTTTCTCCAGTACAATAATACCTGCTGATTAGCCAATATCCATTGCTTACCTGCACGATAAGCCTGCAGTCGAAACACAAAACGGATATCTCCGTTTTCATAGGTTTTAGGTATTTCTGAAATATGCCCGCTAACGATAACTTTTCTGTTCAGCAAATCAGCATCAATGGGATCAGATAGAATAATCGTGGCATAAATACCGGACCACAGGAAACCTGTTATCAGAACAGCGATCAATCGGCTCAACCGGAAAAAATATAAAATAACGGCAACAAAACCGATTGCAGCAAGACACCAGAGCGGCGGCAAAACCGACTGGTATTGAAACAGGCAAACGCCTGTCAGAAAGGCCAGTGTATAAACAACCATGTCGTCCCTGAACGATGCATGCCGGTCAATCCTTGATCGGCAGTTTCAACAATACATTAGGTGCTATGAATCAAAACACCATCTGCCAGTTCATATACCTTCTCAGATTTCTCTGCCAGCACCGGATCATGAGTAACTACAATCAGGCTGGTACCCAGATCTCTGTTCAATTCAAGCATCAGCGAAAAAACATGTTCCGCATTTTTTCGATCCAGATTCCCCGTCGGTTCATCTGCCAGCAGACAGGCAGGCTTTGTGACCAGTGCTCTGGCAACCGCTGCCCGCTGGCGCTCCCCACCGGACAGTTCACCCGGTTTGTGTTGCACACGATTTTCCAGGCCGACACGCTCCAGTAAATCCTGTGCCTGTTTGGCCGATTCAGTTGTACTCACGCCGCCAATTAACAAAGGCATAGCAACATTTTCCAGCGCGGTAAATTCAGGTAACAAATGATGAAACTGGTAAATAAACCCAAGATGACGGTTACGCAGGCGACTACGTTTAGCTTCGCTCATGCTACTGAAATCCTGATTCATCAAACGCACAGTCCCTTGCGTGGGTCGATCCAGACCACCAAGCAAATGCAACAAGGTGCTTTTACCGCTACCCGAACTGCCGATGATGGCAATATGCTGACCAGCAGCAACCGATAGATTCACCTGTTTCAGGACCTCAACATTCAGATCACCCTCAGTGAATTTGCGCGACAGATTGAGACAACCGATGACCTCATTTTCATGGTCATTCATAGCGCAAAGCCTCGGCTGGCTGTGTTCTGCCCGCCTTCCAGGCAGGATAAATCGTTGCCAGCATACTGAGGAAAAAGGCCACTATGGCGATGGTCATAACATCCGGCCAGTTGAGTTTGGAAGGCACTTCACTGATGTAATACACCTGCGCATCCATGAACTTCACATGCAACTGATTTTCAATCCAGGGAACGACGCGATGAATATTACTCGCCAACAGGACTCCGCCAATGATACCAATGGCCGTACCCAGCAAACCGATCAACATCCCCTGAATAAAAAAGACACGCATAATACGGCCAGGTGTCGCACCCAGAGTGCGTAAAATAGCGATATCCGCCTGCTTGTCGGTCACTACCATGATCAATGTTGAAACAATATTAAAAGCTGCAACCGCAACAATCAGCGTTAGAATGATGAACATCACACGCTTCTCGGTTTGCACCGCACGAAAGAAATTGGCATGTTGCTTGCCCCAGTCTTCTATCCGATAGTCTGCACCAAACAAGCCGGTTAACTGGTAACTGATTTTCTGCGCATCAAACAAGTCCAGAAGCTTGAGGCGGATACCGCTGACATTTTCGCCCATCTGGAACAATTTGGCCGCATCTTGCAAATGCACAATGGCAATGCCACGATCATACTCGTACATACCCACTTCAAAAATACCGGACACTTCAAAACGCCGCAAACGCGGGATAACACCAGCCGGACTGAAGTTAGCCTGCGGGGTAATCATGGTGACGACATCTCCCTGCGTCACCCCCAGACTGTAGGCCAGCTCACTGCCCAGAATAATTCGGTATTTACCCGCTTCAAGATCTGATAATTCGCCAAGCACCATTTTCTCGCCAGCTTCTGACACCGCAGGCTCTGCATCTGGCAGAACCCCACGAACCAGCGTGCCACTGACCATTTTTCCCTGCGACAACATGACTTCTTTCTGAATATAAGGCGCATCACCAATAATATCCGGCAAATCACTATAGCGTGATTCCAGCGACTGCCAGTCGGATAACTGGCCATTGGAGCCACTGATAGTGACATGCGAAGCCATGCCGAGTATCCGGGTTCTGAGCTCTTCTTCAAAACCGTTCATGACCGATAGCACCGTAATTAACGCAGCCACGCCTAACGCTATCCCCAATATAGAGATAAAGGAGATAAAAGAAATGAAGTGGTTACGCCGTTTTGCGCCGGAATAACGCAAACCGATAAAGAGCGATAAAGGATGAAACATGGAGCAGGATTAAAGCATATCAAACCGTTCAAGGATACTGTTTTATCGACTATTTTCAGGAATAGTCGATGCTGGTCGGAGCCTGCCAAAAACAGACATTTCCATTGATTTTGAGGACTTATCTGAAATATCAAGAATTCAGGCCATATTGCCGATATTACGACCACATCATCAAGAATTCAGGTACCACGATATGTTAAAAAAACGACTACTTTCAACCCTGCTACCCCTGGCACTGTTTGCCTCATCATTACAGGCAGAAACGCTACTGATCAACTCGGCCGCCAATAATAAGCACATCAACACACCTGCATCCGGCCAGCTTATGGCCACCGTTATCTCAAGATTTGGCGACCCTCAGTCCCGACTGGCATCCGTTGGCAACCCGCCGATCAGCCGCTGGCTGTATAAAAATTTTACCGTGTATTTTGAAAACCAGCGAGTGATTCATAGCGTTGTATCACGTTAAGCCCCACGCTGCCTTACACAACGTTGAAACCTGGATAAGTATTTGATATTTGTAGGAACTGGCTGGATTTTAAAGGGTGGGCTTAGCCCACCCTTTTCTCATTAATAAAAAATATGTCGTGACATCTAACTAACATTCACTTCATAGGCACTGGCGCATTGCAGCTGCGACGATTTGTCACTTAACACCATACATACTATCCGGTAATGTTAACAACAATAAACCGATACACTATGGGGAGTGTCATTGTTGTGCCAAATAAAAAAAGAAAAACTGCTTCTTACCGCTTACTAAAATTATCTCTAGCTTCTACCTGTTTATTGATGGCCGCCTGTAATGATAGTAATAACGATGACCGTGTCGATAATGATGCGCTTCTGTTTACCGTAGCAGCCGCAGGTTTGACAGGTGACCCGACCATCGGCAGGTCTCTGCCTTCTATCAATGACCCGAAAGCACAACTGGGTAAAAAACTGTTTTACACCAAAGGTCTGGGCGGAGAATCAGATTCCGCTTGTGTAACGTGTCATCATCCCTCTTTGGGTGGCGGTGACAATTTATCGTTATCCATTGGCGTCGGTGCAGAAACCCCGGATTTGCTAGGACCCGGACGTTTTCATGACATTACAGCAGCCAATTACGACGGTGGGCCAACAGTTCCAAGAAATGCACCGACCACATTTAATATTGCGCTATGGGATCAGGCGTTATTCCATGACGGACGAGTCGAGAGTCTGGGAAGAACAGCAGGCGCAAACGGTGATGATGGCTTAGGTATACGCACCCCAGATTCAGCATTTGATACTGCAGATCCAAATTCTGGAACCACTTTAGCGGCTGCACAATCTCGCTTCCCTGTGACATCGCCTGAAGAAATGCGTGGATTTATTTATGAGGCAGGCAACAGTAATGATGTTCTTCGTAATTCATTGGATGCAAAAATGGCCGCTTTTGGTAGCTGGGACGCAGAATTCACAGCGGCTTTTGGTGACGCAACTATAAATTATGGTCGTATCGCTGAAGCCATTGGTGAATATGAGCGCTCACAGGTATTTGTGAATTCGCCATGGAAAGAATTTGTGGGAGGTGATAATAATGCTATTAGCGAATCTGCAAAACGCGGTGCCGTGAAATTCTTCACCAGTATCCAGAATGGTGGTGCAAACTGTGTTTCCTGTCACGCTGGCGATTTCTTTACAGATGAACAATATCATGTGCTAGCAACGCCGCAAATTGGTCGGGGCAAAGGAGATAATAACGGGACATTGAGCAATGATGATTTCGGTCGTTTTCGAGAAAGTTCTGTTGCTATCGATAAATATAGATTCAGAACGCCAACGTTACTCAATGTGGAAGTGACTGGCCCATGGGGGCATGCAGGTGCTTACACAACATTGGAAGGCATGGTGCGTCACATGTTGAATCCGGCCCAGGCAATTTCTAATTATGATTTTTCTCAGTTAGAGCAAACTATACAAGCTACGAATATGCTTACAAATACCCAGTTTGCACTGGAGCAACTTGAAGCAAATCGCATCAATCATGTTAGTGGAGTGCATCAAGAAGTTACTTATGTTGAAAATGATGTCACTGATCTGGTTGAATTTTTGAAAACCCTGACTGATCCATGTGTGAAAGATCGAAATTGTCTCGCCCCGTGGATACCCGATGCGGGTGATATCGATCCAGATGGATTACGTTTGAATGCAATCGACAATATAGGCGCATTGTTATAAGGAAATTCTGATTCACTGCCATTAAAAATCCGGCCACTGGCGCTCACCGCCTGCATGCGGAAATTCATTACTATTTTGAATGCCATCGTCAGAGATAATCAGGCATGGGCTGACTAAAATTTGTGGGGTGTTGACATCACAGTCAGAAGGACGGTTGTACTGGGCGTTACTGGACGAAGCGGCTGTCATTGCCTGTATGGTCTATGTCGATCTGAATCCTGTTCGTGCCAGTATGGCCAATACACCAGAAGCCTCTGATTACACCAGTATAAAGGCACGTATCAGCGACCCTGACAAAGAAAAGCAGTTGCTACCC
>JAZGGH010000128.1:0-18089 GCA_036480335.1 Gammaproteobacteria bacterium
CAGAAATGACCAGCGAAGCGGCGCTGGGCAAAGGGGGTTATTTCGAAAAAATGGCTTTGGTACAAACACAGGACCGTGATGAGGCGCAGACCAAAGTCATTATGCCGAAGAAGAAGCCAGTGAAAAAGTCTGAAAAAACGGGCAAAAATTCTGTTGCCGTAGAAAATGCAGAAAAAACGACCGCCCCCTAAGAGTTGATAATGTGTCAGGCAAAAGAGCGGCCACTGGCCGCCGTTTTATTTCGATAGGGTGAAATCTCGACATGAACAATCTAATTCAGAATCTGTTGTCGCTGCTGGTTTTATGCCCCCCATTGATGGTATTAGCTGCGGATAAAAAGCCGCTTCCCACAGCAAAACTTGAGCCCTTGCAACAAGGAGTAGTCGATGACATCAGAAATGACAGGCAATTTGATGCGCTGGCAGCATTGGGCGAAAGGCTCTTCAATGACACTTCGCTGTCGGTACCGGCTGGACAGTCCTGCGCGAGTTGTCATGATGTTGCAAACAGTTTTGTCGAGCCGGATAGCCAGTTTCCAACATCACAGGGTGCACTGGGTAAGAAGACCTTCGGAAGACGAAATGCACCAACTATTCGTTATGCCGCCTATATCCCTGCAGCACAGGAAGTTAAGATTGGCGAATCGTCAAGAAGTTTTTTCGTCGGCGGGCAGTTCTGGGATGGACGCGCTATAAACCTGGTGGAGCAGGCCAAAGGCCCTTTCCTTGACTCTCTGGAAATGAACCAGCCAGATGCTGCTTCCGTGGTTCGTGCTGTACAGGCCACTCCTTATGCTCCGGCATTTGAAAATGTGTTCGGTGCAGGGATTTTTAACGACCCGGATAAAGCCTATAACGCAATAGCTCGAGCCATTGCTGCTTTCGAATTGACGCCGGCAATTTCACCCTTTAATGCTAAATACGATGCGGTAAAAAAAGGTGAGGAGAAATTTACCCCACAGGAGGCCCGCGGCGAGCACCTGTTTCACAATAAAGCGCAGTGCGCACGATGCCATTTTACACCGGAACATTTCGGCCCTCAGGTATTTTCAACCTTCCAGTACTTTAATATCGGTACACCTGCGAACCCCAAAAATCGCTTTTTGGACGAACAGCCCAGATTTGTCGATCCCGGCCGAGCAGAAGTCACCGGCAAGAACTCCGATAAAGGATTGTTTCGCATCCCGACACTCAGAAACGTGGCGCTGACCGCACCGTATTTACATAATGGTGTATTTGCTACCCTGGAAGACGTGGTCAAATTTTATAATCAGGGTGGGGATGCTGCAGAAATAGCGGCTACTGTGACCGATGATGGGTTTTATAACACCGGCATTACGATCAAGGATCAGGATATCGTTGATATTATCGCATTCCTTAAAACGCTTACCGACCGTGACGAAACCATAGTACAGAAATAAAGAGGATAAAAATGGATTACAATGATAAAAGCTTTAATGGCGAAGAGGTGTATCTGGACGATAACCGATATACCGATTGCAGTTTTCATAACTGCACCCTGATCTACGGCGGCGGTGAATCAGGTGGTTTCAGCAATTGCCAGTTCAGTGAAAGCAAGTGGGGATTCAATGGTTCCGCATCCAACACTATCGAATTTCTGACTTTTCTCTATCAGCAAATGGACAATGGTGGACGAGCATCAGTTGAATATATTTTTGAAAAAATTCGCAGCAATCAATAACCGAGCTGACCGACTATCGCATGCGCAACAATTCCTGTTATTGGATGTTGCGCATGCAACTGCAGCTTTACACTGACCGACGACCCTTTCTAAGGCCTAAAAGGCTGAACAAGCCACTGGCTAACAACCAGAAGGCAGCCGGTACTGGCACTGCACTCACGTCGCCGTTACGGACGGGCAGCACGAAAGCATCAGAAGTTTTGCGTTTATCTGTCTGGATAGCAAAGTCTGTCCGAAAAAACCACTGTCTGCTGTCATCCCCGGCCAATGGCGTTCCCGACCAGTAACCATTTATCGCCAATCCTATGTTTGAAAACTTTGCAAATTCTACAGGATCAGCTGTTGCTCCTGTGGCTCGACTAGACTTATCAACATCAAATATTCCATAAAACAGGTGTCCCAGTTCGCTACCGGTACAAATAACCCGAGAATCATCCCGTAGCGATCCATCCGTGTTTGCGCAACTCGAATCCGGTATCAGCGTAGTTGGCAAGCGCCAGTCATTAAAACCCAGATAGCCTGTTCCACCATCCGCATTCATGGCATCAATAAAATGTAGGGCTGCGCCAAAATCCATCGTCCCGCGAGGGCCGCCAACAGTATTATTGAAATTGATACGTTCAGACTGAGCGGCCGCACCCGGATCAAGCGGGTGATTACCCAAATCTGTATCGTATCTTAAACCAAAGCTGTTACTTGCTACCAGGTTTGCATCAGCCAGCCAGGTAATATCACGCTCGGTATCATAGAGCGCCTGACCGCCCAGTCGTGACAGCAGCGCTGCATCTGCGGACGCGAATCCAAGGCTCAGTATACAGGCGCTGACAGCGCCTAACGATTGTTTGTTCATTTAACTACTCTCCTTTTTTAGGGTAATGCTTCATAATCAAGCATATATCGACCCTCCATACAGAAAGCTTACAAATTGGAAAACAACAGCCAAAATCAGTACCAGTGCGCATATTTGCTCTTAACCTGGCAGACAGGCGGCCGATCAAAGGCTATACTTCCGATATTTTTATAGCATCTGGCTAGACAGGGTCTTTATATGAGAGATAAGTTAGTATTTCAGGCGGGTGTTCAACATAGCAGAAGGCGGTTTTTAAGGTCGGCTACCGGCCTGCTTCTGACTGCTGGGACATTGCCGACGTTGGCACGTGCCAGGACTAGTATCGGCGCTGAAAAAGATCGTATTTTGCAGTTTCATAACCTGCACACAGGTGAAAAAATCAGAGCAACCATCTGGGCTGAAGGTGAATACCAGATGGATGAGCTTCAGCAGATTAATACCGTATTACGAGATTTCAGGACTGGAGACGTTCACCCGATAGACAGGGAATTACTCGAAATGCTTTGCAGCCTGCAGGAAAAGGTACAGATTGCCGGTCCTTTCAATGTTATTTCCGGGTATCGTTCCCCGGCAACCAATGAAAAGCTGCGGACCAAATCCAGCGGCGTGGCAAAGAAGAGTTTCCACATGCAGGGCAGGGCAATTGATATCAACTTGCCTGGCTGCGATTTGTCCAGTTTATGTGATGCGGCCGTTTCGCTGCAAAAGGGCGGCGTAGGTTATTACCCCAAATCCAACTTTATTCATGTTGATACCGGCAGGGTTCGGCGCTGGGGCTGATTCCCTGATCCCTGGTCAAGCAGGGTATCATCACCCTGTTATTTGTTCGCCATCTTGTTACAATACCCTCTTTATGGTGACCTGTGCTGGTCCCCTCGCGACAATAATCTGTGAACCCGGTCAGACCTGGAAGGGAGCAGCCGCAGCAGTGGACTTGGGCGCCGGGGTGTGGCTGGTATGGGTTGCCTCCATAAAATTCCCATAAGACAGACGGTTATTTATGAGCTATACAGTCCTGGCACGACAATGGCGACCGGGAAAATTCAGCGAAATGATCGGCCAGACACATGTTCTACAGGCATTGATTAACGCGCTGGATAATGATCGTTTGCATCATGCTTATCTGTTTACTGGAACGCGCGGTGTCGGCAAGACTACAGTCGCGCGTATCTTTGCAAAGTCCCTTAATTGTGAAAGTGGCGTCAGTGCCGAACCCTGTGGCCAGTGCAGCGCCTGCACAGAAATTGATGAAGGGCGATTTGTTGATCTGATAGAAGTGGATGCGGCATCCCGTACCAAGGTGGAAGATACTCGTGAGCTGCTGGACAATGTGCAATACCAGCCAACAAGGGGCCGCTATAAGGTTTATCTGATTGACGAAGTTCATATGCTGTCTACGCACAGTTTTAATGCCCTGCTGAAAACGCTTGAAGAACCACCCCCGCATGTGAAATTTCTGTTGGCGACCACAGATCCACATAAACTCTTGCCAACAGTACTTTCTCGCTGCTTGCAATTTAATTTGAAACGCCTGTCACGGGCTGAAATTAGCGGTTATCTGGAGAAAGTGCTTGGCGAAGAAAAAATCGAATTCGAAGCGCCGGCCATTCAATTACTGGCAAAAGCGGCTGATGGCAGCATGCGCGATGCGCTGAGTTTACTCGATCAGGCAATTGCCTTTGGCGGTGGTGCAGTGGCTGAGGCGACAGTACGAACCATGCTGGGCAGTATTGAGCAGAGCAAGGTTGTCGCGGTTCTTGATGCTCTGGCCAATCAGGATGCGCCTGCTTTAATGGAAAGTGTCGGGGATGTTGCCGAACATCTGGGGGATTTTGCAGGGCTGCTTGCAGATGTGCTGACAATGTTGCAACGAATCGCTATTGCCCAGGCGATTCCCGACAAAGTGGATTCTGAAATGGATGAGCGAGAAGCCATTCTTGATCTGGCCGGGCGGATGTCATCTGAAGATGTGCAGCTTTATTATCAGACGGGATTGATTGGTCGACGTGATCTGTCACTATCGCCGGATGCACGTGGCGGTCTGGAAATGGTGCTATTACGGATGCTGGCGTTTCGTCCGGCCGCAGTATCGGCCAGACCTGTAAAGAAGGTAGCACTACAGGCATCTACACCACAAGCATCTACACCTGGCAGCGTTAAAAAGACAATGCCAGCTAAAAAACTGCAACCGGTATCGGCAGCAACAGCGTCTGATACCGATGGCTGGCATGCATTACTGGATCAGTTGAAGCTGTCCGGCATGCTCAGAGAACTCGCTATGAACTGTGCCTGCCAATCAAAAAATGATGACCAATGGAAACTGCTGTTAGCAAAATCACACGCACAGTTGTTCAGCAGTGAGCGGCAAAAACGCCTGCAGACGATGGTTAGCGATGCACTGGGCAGACCGGTACAGTTAAACATTGAAGTATTGGATAATAGTGTTGATTCACCTGCAGCGAAACATCGTCAGGAAGTAGATGCCAGACAGGCGCAGGCGGTTGCTGAAATTCAGCAGGATCCGAATGTGCAGGCTATTAAAGAAGTCTTTGGTGCAACTGTACATGAGAATTCGATACGACCCGTTGATTAAGACGGTACTAATTAAAGAGGAAACAGTATGAAAGGTGGATTGGGTAACCTGATGAAACAGGCGCAACAGATGCAGGCTGATATGCAGAAGGCGCAGGAAGAAATTGCCAGCATGGAGATGCAGGGTGAGTCTGGTGGCGGGCTGGTCAAAGTTACTATGAATGGTCGCCATGAAGTTAAGCGCATTAGCATTGATGACAGTCTGTTGGCGGATGATAAAGACATGCTCGAAGACCTGGTGGCCGCTGCCGTGAATGATGTGGTACACAAACTGGAATCAGAATCACAGTCACGTATGTCAGGTATGACCTCTGGTCTGAATCTGCCGCCGGGGATGAAATTGCCATTTTAAACAGGTACGTTATCTTATGGGTACCTCTATTAATAGTCTTTTCGCCCGATTTCTGCGTTGGATGAATTTTTGCGATCCTCATGTATGCCATATACACTGCGGTTCTCAAAATTCTTCCGTCTTGAACTCAGACGAAAATCCTAATTAATAGAGGTACCCTATGTCAGCACTGATCAATGAGTTGATTGAGGCATTACGTTGCCTGCCAGGTGTTGGCCAGAAATCTGCGCAACGCATGGCCTATCATTTACTGGAAAGAAACCGCGACCGTGGTCGTAGACTGTCGTCTGTGTTGTTGCAGGCGATGAATGATATTGGTCATTGTAATCAGTGCCGCACCTACTGTGAAACTGATACCTGTGTCTTGTGTAGCAATCCTCAACGAGATAACAGTCTGTTATGTATTGTTGAAACGCCATCGGATGTGATGGCCCTCGAACAGTCAACCGGCTATCGTGGCCAATATTTTGTACTCATGGGGCATCTGTCTCCGCTGGATGGCATTGGCCCTGAGCAACTGGGTTTCGAGTTGCTTGAACAGCGCCTGCAATCCGGCAACTTGCAGGAAGTCATTCTGGCGACCAATCCAACGGTTGAAGGCGAAGCCACCGCGAATTACATCCATGAGCTTGCAGGAAAGCATCAAATTAAGACGACTCGAATCGCTTACGGCGTACCATTAGGTGGTGAGCTGGAATATATAGATGGCGGTACCCTCATGCACGCTTTTTCGGGAAGGCAGACTTTCTGATAAATATCAGCAGCTTGTCAGTTTTTTCAGGTAATGCGGGTAATCTGCCGATAATAACTGCGGGTTATATAGAAAACTGCATCAGGATGGTTGTAGTAAAGAGATGGAATTCAGTAGATGACTGCTATTATCGGAACAGCGATTGCGACCCCCGCAAGTCTACCTGCCACCTCTGTCAGGAGCAGGCAGCAGGCTGGCGCCCGTTCGCCAGCATCTGGAATTCCTGATTATTCAAAGCCACAGGTAGAATCTCCGACTTATACCGAATCCGTGACAGAACCGGGTGATATCCTTTATGGCGAGGTTCTGCCAAAAAACAGCCCTGCACGGAATGCATCCACCCAAAGCTTCTTGCTGGAACGCACACTGATGCGGGCAAAACCAGCCACCACTTCTCAGACAGCCACAACAACAAGATCCTTATTACAGGCAGATATTTACCAATCGATGCATCATTCGTCGCATACCAGTCAGGCCTATTCAGGTGTTGATTATTACGTCTGATTTGGGGGCAGGCTTGTCGGCATATTGACGAGTGTTTTGTAAGACAATTAAGATCAAAGCTATTTTTATATTGTGTATAGGCATTTTGCATCGTCGTAACAGACTGCTGTTTTGAAGATCGATGAAAACCCCGATTAATCGGGGTTTTTTATGCCCGGGAGATTTCTTTTGCCAGTTGCTGATAATGCAGATGACGTTCCTGGTTTATCTTCCCGTCACGAACGGCAAGTGTGACCGCGCAGCCTGGTTCAGTCAGATGTCGACAATTATTGAATTTGCATAAGCCAAGATACGCTTGAAATTCTCTAAATCCGGACATTAACTGGTTGCTTGAGACGCTACCGAGCCCAAATTCTCGTACGCCGGGAGAATCAATCAGACTTCCACCACCCGCCAGGTGATATAGCGTGGCAGCGGTTGTGGTGTGCCGCCCCAGGCCGGTGACTTTAGACAGGCTACCGGTACGTATGTCGATGTCTGGCAACAGCGCTGTTGCCAGTGAAGATTTACCAACCCCTGATTGGCCAACCAGAATGCTGGTTTTGTCTTTTAGTTGTTGATGCAATTCCGTCAGGCCATTGACTGTTGTTGTGCTGGTAAACAGGCAGGGGTAATCCAGCGTCTGGTAGACCGACAACTGTTGTTCAATGTTCCTGAAAGCAATTTCTGAGAGTAAATCCTGTTTATTGATAATGATACAGGCTGAGGTATCGATGATTTCAGCGGCGGCCAGATACTGATCAATCATGAGTGTGGAAAATTCCGGTTCGCAGGCGATGACAATCACAATCTGATCAATGTTTGCAGCGACCGGGCGTAATCGGCCCTGTTGGTCAGGGCGTGTCAGTATTGTTCGGCGCTTCTCAATGGCAGTAACAATGCCGCTGTTTGGCCCAGTGGACTGGAAGCTGACGATATCGCCTGCTATTGGCCGTACCTTGTTTTTTCGGGTGGCGCAGGGGATTTGCTGATGATTGTCGTTTTCAACCAGGCACTTTTGTCCATAGCTGACAATAACAAGCCCCTGATGGTCTGTCAGGTTACTTGCAGGCATTAAACAGTTGATCGATCAAATCGGCACAAATAAAATCATTATCAGAAAGCCCATCGACTGAATGCGTTGTCAGATTAACCATGCAGCGATTATAGCTGACCTGCAGGTCAGGATGATGATCCTGTTGATGAGAAATCCAGGCGACGGCATTCACAAAAGCCATTGTCTCGTGGTAGTTGTTAAAGTTAAAGCTGCAGACAAGTGTCTGGTTTTCAGGATTAACGGTCCAATTACTCTGTAACTGGGCGGAAAGCTGGTCAATTCTTTGTTCGCTTAATTTCTGTACCTTGCGTAGACAGCATTGTCCTCGCAGTTCCAGGCTCATTTTTGCGTTTTGAAGTGATAAAAGCTGTCGTTCAGGAAATTGGTGACGCTTTCCATTTCATCATCAAACCAGCCAGCGCGAGTGTTGGCGTTACAACGAGCAACCTGGCTTTTCAGACTATCCAGTGATTGCATCTTGCGGTCTTCACGGGTGTAGACTTCGCTGCCATGACAGCTGGTACAGGCTTTTTCATGCAAGGCTTTGCCCGGCGCTTCTTTTGTTGTGCTGACAGCTTCGGCGGGTTTAACCGCACTGACTGATTCTGCGGCGTTGGCCAAAGGGGTTGCTAGCAGGCAAAAAGTGACAAATAACAGATGTTTCATACGGTGCTCCAATATCAGATTTTACTGGCCAGATGCGCAATACGCACTGGCGCAGGAGGGTGGGAATCATAAAATGCAGAATACAGGGGATCAGGTGTCAGTGTGTTGGCATTTTCCCTGTAGAGTTTGACCAACGCCTGTATCAGCTTGTTGGCATTCGATTGTTTGGCGGCATAATCATCCGCTTCAAATTCATGTTTACGTGAGAACCAGGCACCTATCGGTGATATGAAAAATGTAAAAACGGGTGCTGCCAACATAAACAGGAGTAGCGCCATAGCGTTAGTTGTAGTGGTGGCACCAAGCCCCTGAAAAAACCAGGGTTGCTGTATCAACCAGCCGAGTATGGCAAGCCCGGCAAGGCTCATCAACATCATACTGATGATGCGTTTAACGATATGTTTATGTTTGAAATGCCCCAGCTCGTGTGCAAGTACGGCTTCAATTTCATCGGCATCCAGTGATTCCAGCAGCGTATCGAAAAACACAATGCGTTTATTGTTGCCCATGCCGGTAAAATAAGCATTGCCATGACCGGAGCGTTTCGAGCCATCCATGACATAAATGCCCTGGCTGGTGAAGCCGCAGCGAGTCATCAATGCCTGGATACGAGCCTTCAGGGTTTCATCTTCCAGCGGGCTGAATTTGTTGAAAATGGGTGCTATGAATGCCGGATAAGCCCATAGCATGAGCATGCTGAAGCTCATCCAGACCAGCCACAGATACAGCCACCAGAGGGAGCCAGCCTTATCCATTAATGTCAGCGCAATCCATGCCAGGGGTAAACCGAATGCCAGTGTCAGCAGTGTTTGTTTAAGCATGTCACTGATGAATACGGTGGGGGTGGTTTTATTGAAGCCGAAACGTTCTTCAATGACGAAGGTGTGATACAGGGTGGCGGGCAGTTCCAGCAAGCCCATCAGCATGAAGGTGCTGACAATAAAGACAATGCCAGTTAGCACAGGAGACCAGGCAAAGCCGGCCCATAGATTGTGGATAAATTGTAAGCCGCCACCCAGGGTCCAGCCCAGCAGCAGCAGGGTATCGATGATCAGGCTGAAGCGGCCAAAGCGCGAATTTGTGATGGTGTAATCAGCTGCTTTCTGATGCTCATCTAAAGGGATTCGATCAGTAAAAGCCTCGGGCACACTGGCGCGATTGCGCGCAACGTTGGTAATCTGGCGGTGCGACAACCACAGGCGAACACCAAGCGATAGCAACAGTGCAGCAAGAAATATCCAGGTAAATGTATTCATAAGTAAGGATTATATAACATTATTGGTTTCTATCAGCTTAGCCTTTGCTACAATGCGTTACAACCTTGAAATACTACGGAAAAAACAACGCGCTATGACGGATAAAAAAACCAATTTGATCTGGATTGATCTGGAAATGACCGGCCTGGATACCCAGAATGATGAAATCATTGAAATAGCCACGGTCGTCACTGATGCCCAGCTAAATATTCTGGCAGAAGGTCCGATACTGGCGATTCACCAGCCCGACAATATTCTTGATGGCATGGATGAATGGAATACCAAACAGCACGGCAAATCTGGTCTGGTCGCAAGAGTCAAAGAGAGTCAGCTAACAGCAGCCGATGCTGAGCGGCAAACTATTGCTTTTCTGACTGAGCATGTGAAAAAAGGTGTGTCACCGATGTGCGGGAATTCTATTTGTCAGGATCGCCGTTTCATGGCACGTTGTATGCCAGAGCTGGAAGCTTTTTTCCATTATCGGAATCTGGATGTCAGCACCCTGAAAGAATTGGCGAGCCGTTGGTATCCGTCAGTCTCAGCCGGGTTCAAGAAGACGTCATCTCATTTGGCCATGGATGACGTCAAGGACTCGATCAATGAATTGCAGTATTATCGTGAGCAGTTGTTCAAAGCATCCTGATAGTGGGTGCTATCAGGGTTGTTTCTCGACTAGGCGAATGCTGCGGATAGAAACAGGAAAAACCGGCGCATCTGCTTCAAACGGGCCATGTGCCTGGGTTCGCACTCTGGCGATTCTCTCCATCGCTGCCATACCCTCAATAACCTTGCCAAACACACAGAATCCCCAGCCGCGTGGTGTTTTGTCTTTATGATCCAGTAGCAGGCTGTTGTCAGCCATATTGATAAAAAATTGATTTCTGGCTGAATGCGGATCAGCGGTATGCGCCATGGCAATCGTGCCGAGTGTATTCTGCAGGCCGTTATCGGCTTCATTTTTGATGGGTGGAAAGGTCTCAACGAGTTTGTATTGATGATTGTAACCGCCACCCTGATTGACAAAGTCTTTCACAATGCGATGAAAAACAGTGTTGTCATATTTTTTCTCGTTGACATAATGCAGAAAGTTTTTAACCGTTTCCGGTGCCTTGTCGGGAAACAGTTCAATTAGCACTTTGCCTTTGTTGGTATCTATTTTAACGATCGGATTGTCGGCGTTTGCGGTGCTGCAAAGCAGCGCGCTGGTTAACAGCAGAATGAAAGATAAAAGAGAGGTGCAGAATTTCTTCATGTTTTCGCCTGGTTATGATTGTTACAATTAAGCCTGAATGGCACTTACTTTAAGGCCAACCCGTGTTTTCCAACATGTTTACGTAGGTTGGGCTGAGGCACGAAGCCCAACTGTATTGGTTACCGGCATGTCGGGCTTTGCGAGCTCAGCGCCAACCTACACGCCATTTTAATCATCTCAGGCTTATGTCTTATGTAAGTGCTATTCAATTAAGGCCCTCTGATTCAGAGGGCCTTAATTAAGTATACCATGCGATAAATTTGCAGTTGTTAACCTTTATTTGCCGAGCAGCTTAGCGGGCAGTTCCTTAATATAGATATCCTGTTTGTTGAACGGTATCTCAATGTTTTCCTGCCGGAATCCCTTGTAAACAGCACTGTTTAAAAGATGCAATACCTTGCCTCTGAGCACCGGATTATTTACCCAGCACAGCAGCTCAAAATCCAGGCTGGAATCGCCGAAGGCTCGAAACCTGACGCGAGGTTCCGGATATTTACAAACATCCGGGTTCTCGTCGGCAATTTGCATGAGTACCTGTTCCACATGGCCAATATCCGATCCATAAGCAACACCCACCTTTACCCTGATGCGGAATTTGGTATGCGGGCCACCTGATTCATTGATGATTTTCGAATTGCCCATGATCGAATTGGGTACGGTCACTTCAACGTCATCCCGCGTTAACAGTCGGGTGCTGCGAATGCCGATATGGGTGATTTCACCGCGTTCGCCGCCATCAAGCACCACATAATCACCAATCTTGTAGGGTGTGTCTGCAAGAATAAAGACGCCCGAAAACAGGTTCGCAAGGGTGTCTTTTGCAGCAAAACCAATCGCAATACCGACAATACCGGCGGAGGCCAGCCAGGCTGTCATATCAATATGCCAGGCTGAAAAAACCAGATAGACTGCGGCACCGGAAATCGCAATAATTGCCAGATTGTGGAACAGTGGCAGTGTTTGTATGCTGATGAATCGTAAACGATCTGGCTTTTTACTGATTTCAGATAGTAATTCCCTGGAGACCGTTAGCAGAAAACCGGCCCAGCTCAGAATGATGAGAGACTTGAGCAGGGAAACCAGGGCGCTGATTGCCTTGTCGGGCAGGTCCAGCAACAACGACGCAGAGCCAAGACCAATGAGTACCATCGTGGCGAATAATGGACGGTGCAATGCCTCTATGAGAACATTGTCGATATCAGTTTTTGTTTTACTGGTCAGACGTGTCAGAATACGAGTAACGAACAGGTTAACAATTTTTGCCATGATCAGCGCAAAGAAAAACACCGCCATTGCCTGCAGGTATTTATTCTGCCCGAAGTAACTCAGGTAAGGTGTTACCTGTTTCAGTAATTCATCCATTGTGAAACCATCTATCATTAAAATTATGCGAAAATACTGCCTCACTGCACTGTACAGGATTGCTGCTCGGCAATTCAACAACTACGCGGTTCATCATCGAAAACTAAAGGTGGAATGGGCTGAAAAATAAACCTGAACAAGCCCGCTCGCTCCGGTCGATCAGTTGCAAATAGTCTGGCCAGCTAAAAGGAATGCTTATTTCTGGAGCATCTAGTCGTTGGTCTGTTTTCTTTAACAAAAGAGCTAGCCCCGGTACAGATAAAAGAAAAACCGTTTATAATAGAGTTTTGGCGCAAGTGTGGCAGCACACAGTAACAGGGTTTGATTATGTCCAGCATTAAAAAGGTGGTACTTGCCTACTCAGGCGGTCTTGATACATCCATTATTCTGAAATGGCTTGAAGATACTTATGCTTGCGAGGTGGTGACTTTCACGGCTGATATTGGTCAGGGTGAAGAAGTTGAGCCAGCGCGTGAAAAAGCCATGCAAATGGGGGTTAAGGAAATCTACATTGAGGATCTGCGAGAAGAGTATGCGCGTAATTATATTTTTCCGATGTTCCGTTCGAATGCTGTCTATGAAGGTGAATATCTGCTCGGTACTTCCATCGCCAGACCCTTGATTGCCAAGCGTCTGGTCGAAATTGCCAATGAGACGGGTGCCGATGCTGTCTCGCATGGTGCGACCGGCAAGGGCAATGATCAGGTGCGTTTTGAGTTGGGTGCTTATGCTTTGAAGCCGGATGTACAGATTATTGCACCCTGGCGTGAATGGGATCTGACATCCCGTGAAACCCTGATGGCTTATGCTGAAAAACACAACATTCCGGTTGATTTCAAACAGGGCAAGAAATCTCCCTATTCAATGGATGCCAATTCACTGCATATTTCCTATGAAGGTGGCATTCTCGAAGATCCCTGGGCAGAGCCGGAAGAGGATATGTGGCGCTGGTCTGTCTCCCCTGAAGCCGCGCCGGATACACCAACGTATATTGAGCTGACCTATGCCAGAGGCGATATTGTCGAGATTGATGGAGACAAGGTCACGCCGGGTGAAGTCATGGAAAAACTCAATAAGCTGGGTGGTGATAATGGCATTGGGCGTTCGGACATTGTTGAAAATCGCTATGTGGGTATGAAGTCTCGCGGTTGTTATGAAACCCCTGCAGGCACCATTATGCTTAAAGCGCATCGTGCCATCGAGTCATTGACTATGGATCGGGAAGTTGCGCATCTTAAGGATGACTTGATGCCGCGATATGCGACGCTGATTTACAACGGTTACTGGTGGAGCCCTGAACGCCGCATGATGCAGAGCATGATCGATGCTTCGCAGATCAATGTGAATGGCAAAGTCAGAGTGAAGTTGTATAAAGGCAATGTCGTGATCGTGGGTCGTGAGTCTGTTGAGAATTCATTGTTCGATGAAAAAATTGCGACCTTTGAAGAAGATGATGGTGCCTATGACCAGAAAGATGCAGAAGGCTTTATCAAACTCAATGCCTTGCGTCTGCGTATTGCTGCCATCCGGGCAGGGCGCTAATGCGATTATTACATACCATGTTGCGAGTCGGTGATCTGCAAAAGTCAATCGATTTTTATACCGATGTGCTGGGTATGAAACTGCTGCGGCAGAAGGATTACCCAGAAGGTAAGTTTACCCTGGCTTTTGTGGGTTACGGTGACGAGTCGGCAAACAGCGTTATCGAACTTACGCATAACTGGGAATCGGACAGTTATGCCATGGGCAGCGGTTTTGGGCATATTGCGCTGGAAGTGGCCGATGTCTATCAGGCTACCGAGGCTATTCGCAAGCAGGGCGGGAAAATATTGCGCGATGCGGGGCCAATGAATGCCGGTACTACGATTATCGCCTTTGTTGAAGATCCGGACGGTTATCAGATTGAGTTGCTAGGTGAAAAGACCTGATTAACTGCTGATGCGGCGAATATTTGCACCTAGTCTGGCAAGCTTTTCTTCAATACGTTCATAACCCCGATCAAGATGATAAATTCTGTCGATCAGGGTTTCCCCGTTGGCTGCCAGAGCCGCAATGACCAGGCAGGCCGAGGCGCGCAGATCGGTTGCCATAACCGGTGCGCCGCGCAGTTCTTCGACACCGCGGATGATGGCGGTATTGCCCTGTAATTCGATATCCCCGCCCATGCGTTGTAATTCCTGTACGTGCATGAAACGGTTTTCAAAAATGGTTTCTCTCACAGTAGCTGTGCCGTTGGCCAGGCAATTCAGGGCGACAAACTGAGCCTGCATATCGGTCGGGAATGCGGGGTGAGGAGAGGTTGTAATATTGACTGCCTGGGGGCGATTGCCTGCCATGTCCAGTTCTATCCAGTCTGCATCACTGGTGATTTTTGCACCTGCTTCACGCAGTTTTTCAATCACGGCATCAAGCAGGCTGGCAGCGGTGAACGTGGTGCGAATTTTGCCGCCGGTGGCGGCAGCGGCAACCAGAAAGGTACCTGTTTCTATTCGATCAGGGATAATACGATGGCTTGCGGCATGTAATTTATCTACACCTTCAATCGTTATGGTGTCTGTTCCTGCATTTTGGATACGCGCACCCATGGCATTCAGGCAATCGGCCAGATCAACCACTTCAGGTTCACGCGCGGCATTTTCAAGCACGGTTGTGCCTTTGGCCAGTGTTGCCGCCATCATTAAATTTTCTGTGCCGGTTACGGAAACAATGTCGAGAAAAATATGTGCGCCCTGCAGGCGACTGGCTTTTGCCTTAATGTAGCCATCGGTAATGGTGATCTCGGCGCCCATGGCGCGTAATCCCTGAATATGCAGGTTAACAGGGCGTGAACCAATAGCGCAGCCGCCAGGCAGGGAGACTTCGGCCTCACCAAAACGTGCCAGTAACGGCCCCAGTACCAGAATGGAAGCACGCATGGTTTTCACCAGATCATAGGGCGCGCAAACGGAATGGATCTGGCTATTATCAGCCACCAGTTCCATGTCGTCATTCAATTCTATGGCCGTACCAAGCTGTCCCAGCAGTTGCAATGTTGTGGTGATGTCGCGCAGATGCGGCAGGTTTTGCAGGGTGATGGGTTCTGCTGATAGCAGGGTGGCCGCAAGTATCGGCAGGGCGGCATTTTTTGCACCGGAGATGGCGACTTCACCGGTGAGCGGACCGCTCCCGGTAATGCTGAGTTTATCCATAGTGGTTAATCGCTTTCGCTGTCGGCGTAGAGGGGCAGGTCTGCAAAAGCCTGGATGATAAGTCCGATTTGTTCAGTGCTGTGTGCGGCACTCACGCTGCAACGTAGCAGGCTGTCATCGGTGGGCGAGGCTGGAGGTATCACCAAATTCACATAGATACCATTTTCCAGTAGCTGTTGCCAGGCAGCAATGGCCTGTTCACGGTCATTGATGGTTACTGCGACAACCGGGCTGACCTGTGGGCTAAGCTGCAGACCCAGGGCTTGCAGCCCATCGTAAAGTTGTTGTGCATTGTCCCAAAGTTTGCTGCGTAATTCCGGGCGTTGTTGCAACAGTTGCAGACAGACGCGTGTTGCTGCAATCGTGGCGGGTGATGGAGATGCGGTAAAAATATAGGCGCGAATAGCGAAACGAATGGCTTCGAGCTGTGGATGATTGCTGACACAATAGCCGCCAATCGAACCCAGACTTTTGCTGAAGGTGCCGACGATAAAATCGACATCTTCTTCAACACCGGCCTGTTCGGCAACACCGCGACCGTGTTCTCCCAGCATACCCATTGAGTGAGCTTCATCAACCAGTAACAGTCCGCCATATTCCCGTTTGACGGCGGCGATATCGGCAAGTGGCGCCTGATCACCGAGCATACTGTAGATGCCTTCTACAATGATTAAGGTGTTGCTGGTTTTATCTTTCAGGCGTCGTAGCCGTTTTTCAAGATCGGCAGCATCGTTATGGCGAAAGCGGATGACATCTGCACCGCCCAGGCGGACGCCATCGTATAAGCTGGCATGACTGTCTGCATCCAGTAAAATGGTATCGCCCGGTCCGGCCAGAGTCGCTCCCATGCCCATGGTGGCGGTGTAACCGGTTGAAAAGACAATCGCGTGCTGTCGTGCAAAGAATTCGGCCAGCTCTTTTTCCAGTAGCAGATGCTCAGCAAAGGTGCCATTGGCCATACGTGAGCCGGTGGTGCCGGTGCCTTGTTCATCAAGGGCTTTTTTGGCGGCATCCAGGCATTCGGGCTCGAAGGTCAGGCCAAGATAGTTGTTAGTGCCTGCCAGAATAACGCGATGGCCTTCGACAATGGCCTCGGTGGGCGACAGGATTTTTTCGGTGACAGCGCCAAATGGCCTAACACCTCGTTCTGAGAGTTGCTGGCGAATATCGATAATGGGTTGGAATTTATCAAACAGACTCATGGTATTAGCTTGTAATTTTTTCAAGTTGCAGGGCCAGATCGCGAATGGTGCGAATATCGGGCAGAATGTTCAGCGGTATAGATATATCGAAGTGATCTTCAATCTGTTCGATCAGCTCCATGACCTGCAGTGAAGTCAGGCCAAGTTCAGCGACCAGTTCACTGTCTTCATTCAACAGGATTCCGTTGCGCGCAAACGGCTGCAGAACTTCGAATATCTGCTGCAGAAAGGCATTGTAGTCTGGCATGGTATGTCTCAGTGTCAATGACCCGACGGGTCGTTAAAAAAATACTAACGGGGATTGTACTTGCTGATAGACTTCACCGCTACGGTTATAGCTCTGGCCAGTAAACAGGAGATGCTACTTGAAACAAGCGCCGCCGATGGAAAAAACACCCGAGGTCTGGGTGGTGACGGCATATCGTGCGGGTGAAAGAGCCCAGGTGCTGGCTCTGGCCGAGGCACTGGGCTGGCCATTCAAGGTGAAGGAAGTGTTACACAAACCTTGTGCCTGGCGGACGAATCTGTTGCGAGGCTCGGATCTGTCGGGGACTGATCTGTCAGCTTCAGATGCGCTGGAAGCACCCTGGCCAGACCTGTTGATTTCAGCAGGCATGCGCAATGAGCCAGTCTGTCGCTGGATACGGGAACAATCCGCTGGCCGCTGTAAAATTGTCCATATTGGTCGCCCGTGGGCAAAACTTGAAAATTTTGATCTGGTTGTTACAACACCACAGTACCGGCTTCCCAGGCGCGACAATGTGCTGCAAAATACAACCACGCTGCACCGCGTGACGCAGGCGCGTTTGCAGCAGGCGGCGGCTGATTACAAAGCCCTTTTCGAAGCACTGCCCGGACCCTGTATTGCTGTGATTATAGGCGGCAACAGTGGACCGTTTACCTTGGGTAAGCATGCAGCCAGGCGGCTCGCAGAACACTGTAATGCATTGGCTGAATCCCGTCAGGCAAGCTTGCTGATTACTACCAGCTCACGTACATCAGCGGCGGCAGTGAAGGCGCTGCAGACTGCAATAAAGGTGCCTGCCTATACCTATTTCTGGGAAAAAGGCAAAAAGGACAATCCCTATTATGCATTTCTTGCAATGGCCGATGAATTAGTGGTGACTGCAGATAGTATTTCTATGTTGACTGAAGCCTGTGCGACCGGCAAGCCAGTGCATATGTTTGATCCAGGTGTGGGTAAACAGGCCATGCGGCGGCATCCGCTGGCAACAGGTAGAAATGATTTTCACCTGTCTGGACTATCATATCGGCTGATGATGGCACTGGGGCCACAGCGTCTCAGTCGGGATATTCGGCTGGTGCATGATAGTTTGCTTGCTGAAGGACGTGCTGTCTGGTTAGGCGATAACTTTG
>JAZGGH010000129.1:0-3327 GCA_036480335.1 Gammaproteobacteria bacterium
CAGCAATTAAACCCGCAGCAACTAAACCCGCAGCAACTAAACCCACAGCAACTAAACCCGCAGCAACTAAACCCGCAGCAACTAAACCCGCAGCAACTAAACCCGCAGCAACTAAACCCGCAGCAACTAAACCTGCAGCAGCTAAACCTGCGAAAAAAAGCGCATCCAAAGCTAAAGTTGCAGCGGCCGATGAGCTACCAGACAAGGCCAGTGCGGTGAAGGGAATGGCAGCTATTGCCAAACGCACAGCAGCGGGAAAAAAAGTCAATGACGATGACCTGAAAAAAATAAAAGGGGTTGGACCCAAGCTTGAAAAGTTGCTTAAGGGCATGGGCATTACCAGTTATCGACAAGTGGCTAATTTGAAGAAAGAAGATATCAATATCGTTACAGCTGCTATTGAATCATTTCCGGGTCGGATTGAGCGAGATAACTGGATGCGCAGTGCGGGTAAATTGCATAAGGATATTTACGGAGCAATGCCCTGAGGAAAACCTTCGATCAATTCTGAGTGCAAGATACGATTTATGAATGATCAGAGGTCCTAAGGAAAAACCAGTTCAGGAAATTTTGCCGAACGGGTGCCAGCAACAGCTTTGTTTTCTGCTGCATGAAATGTGAAAACAGCGGAGTATTTTGCCTCCGCTGCGGTATTTTTTCCGGCAGCATGCAGTGTTCTGCAATGAAACAGCAGAATATCACCTTTCGAAAGATCCACATCAACGCTTTTTGCAAGCGTGACTCTGTTTTTCTCCAGATCAGTGCGGAAGAATAATTCATCGCCTAGCTGTTCCAGGTCGATATCCAGTTTGTGTGATCCGGGGATCACCTTCATGCCACCATTATCATGGTATTCCCGGCCAAGAGCGATCCAGGTGTTGATCAGCTCGGCCTGCTGGAATGACCAGTAGCGAATATCCTGATGCCAGTGTGTTTCACTGCTGAAACTCGGATGTTTTGTCATAATGCAATTATGGTGTGCCAGTGACATAACGACCGGGTTTTTAAGTAATTGCCGCAGACAGGTTTGTAGGCCGGTGTCGTTGATAAAGCGCATAATTAATGGATCGCGGGATTGTGCCTGTAACAGGCGTCGAACCGTTTTCCCGCCCCTGGCGTTTCTGGATTCGGGGGATCCCGGGTAATGCAGGTCAGCCTCGTATTCCAGTGGTTGAATATGGCGCTGCAAATGATCATCCGTCAGTTGCCTGATAGCGTCACACCAGTCACTGTCCACAGCTTTGTGTATCACCAGAAATCCATCACGGTCAAACTGCAGGAGCTGGGCCGGAGAGAGACCATCAAGATTTGTGACCGAGTTTGGATCGGCGGACAGATTTGCAGCCAGATTGCGAGGAAGAGACATAATTGTCAGTCTATTTTCATTGTAATAGTTAGCAATATTAACATGACATTCCGTATAAAATACGACGTTTAACCGGTATAGTCTTGAGCCATGTCAATTCCTGACTGTCTTTTCCTGTCTCATCCCCAAAGCAGAAATAGCGGGGACTACCTGCATCGTGTTGCCTGGCCAGGTGATGCGCTGGCTTCGCATATGTCGGTGGGGGGTATTCAAACAACGCATCCACAGGCCTTGTCTCTTGCCATGCAGGCGCCTCTACTGATTATTATGATGATCATTGATCCGGTGATCGAACGGTTGATTAAGGCGAGAAAACGCAGGGGAATGTCTACCGTCTATGAAATATCGGATGATTTTGCAGATTTTCCGGCTTCTCTGCCATTGCATGATTTTTACAGTCGAGCCGAAAATCAGCAAATGGTCTATCGTCTGGCCGGACTTTGTGATGCTGTCCAGTTTAGCAGTGAAGCGTTGGCAGAAAAATATCAACACTGCAATCCTGTCATCCATGTATTCCGAAACCAGTTACCAGACAAAAGCTACCGGCTGAAAAACCGCACACACAGCGGCCCGCTAGTGATTGGCTGGTCCGGGTCTTCCGGGCATCTTGAGGATGCGCGTTTCCTCGCTGAAACATTGTCTGGCTGGTCCGGATTGCGGCAGCTATCCATTGCAGTGATGGCATCTGATAACATCATTCAATGTTTTAAACAGGCTGGCATCAGGGTTAAACGGTATGCTACTGGCTCTATGCAAGCGTACCTGAAATTTCTGCGAAAACTGGATGTTGGCGTAGCAGTGCTGGGCAAGAGCGATTTTAATCAGGGGCGCTCGGATGGTAAGTTCCTCGAATATGCTAGCCAGGGTGTGATTGCCCTGTGCTCAGCGCACGGACCGTATTTGTCGACGATAAAGGATGGTGTCAATGGTTTCCTGTTTGAAGATGCTGAACAACTGCGGGCAAAACTGACATGCATTGTCAAAGATGCCAGCATGCGGCAGCGTATCCGCCAGGTGGCCATGGATGAAGTTGCGACAACCCGGACCCATGCGATAGCATCAACAGACCGGGCCGATTTTTATCGGCAATGGCTAAACGTGGAGCAGGGTTGTGCAGATTATCAGGAATTTGAGCATGCAGATGAAGCAGATTTGTTAGGCGCGCTTGAGCTCCATGCTGCCGGGCAACTGGAGGCCGCGTTTGAGGTTTACCTTCAGTTGCTGGATCGACAGAATGAATTTTATCTGCTCTGGCAACGTGCCAGTGAACTTTGCAGTCAGACTGGGTTGGCTCAGGATGCCGCTCTATTTGCCGACAAAGCCAGCACTTTGCTTGATGATGTGCTGGCTGTCACTCCAGGTGTGATGGAAGAATGAAAATATATGTTTACCCAACGGATGTCATGGGATGCGGTTATTACCGCCTGATCTGGCCCGCCGAGGCACTACAGAAACTGGGCTATGACATTACCATTTGTCTTCCAGGCGAACCATCTACTATTCATGTTGAAGTGAACGGTGAAGGTGTTATCGAAAACCTTGAGATTCCAAATGATGCCGATGTCATCGTCTTTCAGCGAGTAACCCGCAAGGTCCAGGCACAGATATTTCCTCTGATTCGAGCGCGCGGCGTGGCAGTGGTGATGGATATTGATGATGATCTTTCGCGCATTCATCCGGCGAATCCTGTGTTCAAGTCACTGCACCCGAATAATGTAAAAAATGATGTCAACGGGCATTCCTGGAAAAATGCCATCGAAGCGGGCAAAAATGCAACCCTGGTGACTGTTTCTACCGAGCCGCTATTGCAGCGTTATGCGCCTCTCAATCGTGGCAAAGGGTGTCGCTACCTCGTGATTGATTTTGAACATCCCTGTCCAAAATCGACTCGCCTACGCGACAGCTATTGATGCCCCGGCCGCCCTGCGTCCATGCCACTTCGCCAACACTTCGTAAACTCG
>JAZGGH010000130.1:0-2692 GCA_036480335.1 Gammaproteobacteria bacterium
GCGGTTTCCCGTCGAAATTCCGGCGTAAAGCTTGATCTTGTCTCTGCAGTCATCTTGTCACCTTTTTGTCAGGAGATGAATAATATCATCTCTTGTTAGGTGGCCAAATTAACTATGCCACTACAAACGTTACCCTGGTACTTTGGTGCTTTCGACCGAGACAGGCTATTCCCGAGACTACTCTCGAAGTCCCTATGCTGGTTATGATCAATCACGTGAATTGTATTTTGCAGTAAACAAACAGGACAAACGATTCCATCCAAAAGAGTCTGTTCTGGGTGTTGAAATAGAGGGTCATTTTAAGGCATATCCGTTTATTGAACTGGAAAAAACAACGGGGCGAATACAGGACCGGCTAGGTAAACGGGCAATATTGGTGAAATACGATTCCCAGCATCGAACTGCAGCGGTCTTTGATACGAAAGCTGAATTGCTACCTTCGGTCACTGCATTCTGGTTTGCATGGTATGCCTTTCATCCAGATACCGAGGTATTCACAGCTGCAAACAACAGGAGGATAAATGAATATCAAAATAAAGAGAATAAAATACCTGACTGATGTCTCTATTGGATTATGAAGGGTTCGGCTAGTAATAAACAACTGCTGCGGAAAATTGCAGATTCACGAACGCGTCTGTATCAAGTTGCTCTGGCCTGGTGCAGTGATGAAATGGTGGCCGATGATCTGGTGCAGGAAACGCTAGCTTGCGGTATTGTGAATGCTCAACAGCTAAGAGATGAAAGTTGCCTGTTTGCGTGGTTATACAGCATTCTGCATAATAACTGGGTCAAATATTTACGTAAAAACAAACCGCATCTTGAGCTTGATGATTCTCAGCCGGCTGATATACAGGGACCTATGCATGATTGTCAGGAACTGGAAATAGTTTGTAGGGTACGAAAAGCTGTGGCATCGCTTTCTGAAGATCAGAGAAAAGTGATTGCACTGGTTGATCTTGAAGAGTTTTCATATCAAAAGGTGAGTGATATCCTCGGCATACCGATTGGAACCGTTATGAGTCGTTTGTATCGAGCAAGAAAACGACTGTTGTCTAAATTACAACATTCACAGAGATCAACAATGGCAAACCCGGTGAATGTCAGGCTGGTGAAGTAGATAGATATGAAGAAAACAGACATAGATGATATTACGCTAAACGCTTTTGTGGATCATCAGACAGATCCGCATACGGCAGAGAAAATTATCCGTGCTATGGAAGAAGATACGGAAATTCGTGAGCGCGTGTATCAATTTCGCCGCATCAGAGATTTGATGAAATTGTCGTTTAAGGATGCCAGGCCTCCTGTTAAAATTTCATCGGTACAAAAAATCTCTTTCTGGAATCAAATAAGATTAAGTGGTTTTGCTGCAGCAATATTGATGATTGTTGTGGGTATTAGCAGTGGTATGTATGGATACTATGCGGGCAAGCAGACAGGCCAGGTCAGCGCCACGATGCTTGCCAAACGCTATCAGGACCGATTGATTTTACATGTTAGCAAATCTAATCCCGAGCATTTTTCTCGTGTGCTTGCATATGTAAAAACCTTCCTGCACGAACATGAAAAGTATGCCGAAGGGAAAACTTCCAGGGGTCAGATTGAAGTAGTGGCACATGCTGGTGGTCTGGATCTGATGAGAAAGGGGGTTTCACCGTATGAACAGGAAATTATTTTGTTAATGAAACAATATGCCAATGTGCATTTTGTTGCCTGTGCAAATGGTATTCGTACACTACTGGATAAGGGAATAACACCGAATATTATTGACGGTATTCCAACCGATGAAACGGCTTTTGATCGTATCGTTTCCCGACTGCAAACTGGCTGGACTTATCTTAAGGTGGACTCGATTTCGGAAATTTAGGAAACGGTTGAATCCACCACAGAAAAAATGGAATAAAACCCTGTTCCCTTGCCTCTACTATATAGCCATAGCTGAATAAGGCTGATAATACTATAACCAGAGGAGTTAGAACGACATGAAAAGATTACTATTCTGCAGTATCTCTTGCAGCCTTGTTGTGGGGATATCAATATTTTCAAGCAGTGTGTTTGCTCACGATGAAGATTCATTACCTGGGGTGCCAGTTTGTCTCGAATCAAATTTCATGATGGCCGATTCGATGAATGCCCCATTTTCCAATATTCCGGGGGCAGGGCGTTTACTGGAAATGAACACCACAACCGGTCAGCGAGGCATTACCGTTGATAATCCACTCACACCTGACAACATTGGCACTCCCATTTGTCCCAAACATGTTAGCTGTGATGCGGGCAGCCCCTGGAAGCCTACCGGTAATACTTCAGGTGGTGAGAATGGCCATGCCTTCCTGACCAGTGCAGGAGACTGTAAATTATTCTGTGTAACTGCCATATTAAATATAATCAGTTAAGCGGTCTTCAAATTCGATCATAAACCTATTCAGTGCGGGCTTCCAGTTCCTAATCGGCATCGTCCATTTTTTTGAGGCTTTCTGCGTTGCCAAATAGATAACCTTTTTCGCCGAGTCATCCGTCGGAAAGAGCTTGCGTTTCTTTATAGCTTTGCGGATAACGCTGTTCAGTGATTCAATCGCGTTCGTTGTGTAGATCGCTTTTCGTATATCCTGCGGGTAGTTAAACAAGGTATTCAGGTTTTGCCAGTGCGCGCGCCAGGATTTGCTGATCTGCGGGTATTTTCCATCCCAGC
>JAZGGH010000131.1:0-49744 GCA_036480335.1 Gammaproteobacteria bacterium
TCACCACCCTGCAACTCCGCTCCAACTTTCGTTAGCGCTGCTGTCAGCGTCGTCTTGCCATGATCAACATGGCCTATCGTCCCCACATTCACATGCGGCTTCGTTCGTTCAAATTTTTCCTTGGACATACGAGGACTCTCCCACTCAGATGATTAATATCCACTACTATAAAAAATAAAATGATCGCAATAACGACCAACCCAAAAAAACTGGAGCTCATAACCGGATTTGAACCGGTGACCTCTTCCTTACCAAGGAAGTGCTCTACCGACTGAGCTATATGAGCCTGTTCCATCGCCAGATGGAGCGGGTGATGGGAATCGAACCCACACCATCAGCTTGGAAGGCTGAGGTTCTACCGTTGAACTACACCCGCATAACGCCGGACAAACTTAACTTAACCTGGTGGAGGGGGGAGGATTCGAACCTCCGAAGGATGAACCGTCAGATTTACAGTCTGATCCCTTTGGCCGCTCGGGAACCCCTCCAAAATCCAAGCCGGGTATTGTGATCGACATGCACGGCAGTGTCAACCACTGACTGAATTTATTTCGAAAAAAAAGCCCGGCCAGGCCGGACTTTATAATCAACTCTATAATCTTAGAGCAATTTAGCTAACTCTGCGTCGAGCAACTCCAATCAGGCCAACAAGACCGGAACCAAAAAGCCAGACAGTGGCCGGAACTGGAATAGGATCGGCCGTTACCAGCACGTTATCGAATTTACCAATATCATGATTACCATTATCTAACCAGAAAGCAATCCAGACCTCAGACTGATCCGCTGCCAGATCAAGATCAAAACTGACCGAATCCCATGAATTACTATGCTCTCCGCGTAACAACTCAATCCACTCGCCTGTATTACCCCCGTTCACAGGATTCCAGTTCCAGTTGCCATTTTCAGCACCACCAGCAGCACTACTTGCATTCCCTGTCGGCGACAGGTTGATTTCCCGGTATTCATTAAAATCGTTTGTTTTTCCCGCCGTCAGATCGCCCACGAAATATCCTGCAACCAGTTTATCACCGCTGTTTGCCACAAATGTGCGCCAATCAAAACTTAACGTGACATTTTGCATGCCAGTGGCATCAAAGCTAATCAACATACCACTATCGTCTTTAGCCAGACCAACACGGGTATTATTCCCATTACCACCCGTTGCCTGAATTCCCACATCTGAAGTTACATAGCCATTATCATCTTGTTCAAAGACTGCTGAATACCAGTCATTGTCTGCTCCTGCTGCGTAATCACTAGAACCCAGACCATTAGTTGGGGAACCAAAGACCGAAGATGAAGTGACTGCAGTACCAACATCTACCGCATGATAGCAGCCGCTGCCACAACTCACCGATGGAAATGGACCTGAAGCACTATCAAACGTTTCACTCAGCAAAGTAACTGCCTGAGCCCCAGCTGAACCCGCCATTAACATTAACGCAGAACAAGACGCAAGCGTCTGTTTACGCACATTTTTCTTAATCATCCTTTTGTTCTCCTCCAAACATTAAAATACAATCCGGGTTCATTACGCCCGAAAACAACTCCAAACACTTTAAATTCACAGCAAGATATATACCATCGTCTATTGTATTACAAAATCAATCGGTTACATATATATGCCTTGTCACGAGCAAGCAAAGCTGTAAAGATACCCGACATTTTATATGCGTCAAATATTTATCTAAGCTAGATATTTCAAAAACATACGGACGATCCAGGGAATTAACAATTCCGACAAAAGAGACGCCACCTACATAACAAATTAATCCTGCAAACAAAAAATGGCAGTAATTCATCAATTAATTAACTGAAAGTCCGTTAACCTGAAATGAAAACAAACAAATCGAGCATTGGAATATGATAGAAAATATCGTTAAGCGACTATGTATCTACTTTCTGATTGTCACCAGCCACTCACTCCAGGCCAAGGATATTGACGAACAATTCGCCGTCTACGGGGTAGGCGCGGAAAACTGCGCCGCATTTCTAGTCGCAAAAGACGCTGGCGGCCAGGCTATTCGCTGGTATTTTGACTGGCTTGCCGGTTATTTCTCGGCTGTCAATACAGCGGCAAGCAACACCTATAACATTCTTGGTGAAAAAACCATCGCAGATACCTCGGGCTGGCTGGAAGGTTATTGCGCCGTCAACCCGAACATGAATTTCACCAACGCCGTTGCCGACCTGATCACCGTCATGTATGAGGAACGAGCTAACATCTCGCCAAACAAAACGGGCGGCTGGAACAAGTTTAGCGATCAGTAGAGCGTACAGAGCCCAGGTGGAAGACAACCAGCCCTGCCATAATCATCAACGCCCCCGCCCAGACTTCTACGTTCAACACTTCATTATTCAGCCAATGGCCCAGTAATAACGAAAACACCGGTGTGACCAGCGTCAGCAAATTAACCTTCACCACATCCAAATGACGCAACAGATAGAAATACCAGAAAAATCCAATAACCGAACCGAACACGGCCAGATAAACGATTGAATAACGCGTTCGATCTGTCATCGCCTCAGGCCATTGCCCGTCCAACGCAAACCAGGTCAACACAAACAGCGGCACTGCAACCGTTAATCCCCCTGCCGTCACTGCCAATGCTGGCTGATCACCACCCAATCGACTCACCCAGACAGCGCTCGTAGAATGCAATATAACCGCCAGAAACACACCGGCCAATCCAGCAATCACATTCGTGCCCAGCTCCAGGCTTTGACTGAACATAATGGCAAGCCCTGCCACACCCGCCAGCAGACCGACAATCCGCAAACCTGACAACGAACCCGTTCTAAACCAGATCCAGCTCATCACTCCCGTCACCAGCGGCGACAAGCCAAAGATCACAGCAATCCAGCCGGATGGAACAAACTGAGCCGACCAGTAAACAGCCGTCATCGCGCCATAAATACCTAGCCCGGCAACCAGATAGGTTTTTCGCGCGGCACGGTTCCAGGAAAAAGAAATACCCACCAAGCGCAACACCACTAAACAAACCAGCAGCCCGAGCAACATACGCGCCGTCACGCCAAACAGAAAACCCGCACTCTCACTGCTCCACTGTATGGCTAATGGTGTTGTCGACCAAATCAATACAACACCCACAAAAGCAACCGGCACCGACATTCATAACTCCAAAAACGAAAAAGGCCGCAGATCGAAAGACTGCGGCCTTGAAAAAACATAGCTAGCGTAACTTACAAACTACTTTTCTCCGGCCAACAGATAATCACATGCTTGCGCCACAGGGCGATAGCATTCATCGTTAGCATTGATCGGAAAATATTTTTCATGGTAATAGTCTGCTTGCGAAAGCTGGGTAAGTCAACATCCTTGATAAGGGAACATCCGTATTCCATTTCCTTATGTCGATTAAGCCCACAGACACAGAGAGTTATGTCGTGCGCATGCGCACGATGATGGTATGCAACCCAACGCTTGAACAAGATGCCTGTGCTTCTCGACTCTAACTACCGTTTGTGTATTATTGCAAGCACCGCTCACTCAGGCATTTCATGCCCTTTATAGATCGGCCCATAGGGATCGTGGCGATGTTTATCGTGGTAAACCATCCTGTATTTCACGAAACGATCAACCTCGGTGAAATGTAAAAACGGATTTCCCTGCACCTGCTCCTGCAGGGTTGATGTCGCTTTTTCGGCGTAGTTATGCCCAGGTAAAATGACTGTTTCAGATGGCAACCGGGATACAATGTCTTTCAGGGTAACAAACATTTGCTCAGGATCCCCACCCTGCATATCACAGCGACCACAGCCGAATACAAACAGGGTATCGCCAGTAATCAGCTGATCACCCATTCGATAACAGGCGGAGCCCGGCGTATGCCCTGGTGTGTGCAACACTTCAATATCCGTTTTACCGACGGCGATTGAATCTCCACCATAATGCAATGCAGGCCGGGTATGTCTCGCGCCCCAGAACTGTGCTTCTGCGTGCAGCAGATGTAGCTGCGCATCATAGTCCTGCAGTAGTTCGTCCACGCCGTTGACATGATCATGGTGGCTATGCGTGAGTAGAATATCGGTAATCTGCATATCATGTGCGCGAGCAAAATTCCTGATTGCCGGTACATCCCAGGCAGGATCAACAACGGCTGTACGCCCGCTATCGGTATCCCGGATAAAATAGATAAAATTTTCCATTGGCCCCAATTCGAGGGCATGGACCGTAAACGGCCGCTGTTCTTTCATTGTTCAACAGCTCCCATAGCGGAATGCCGCAGACGCTTTAAAATGGCATCATCAACGCCGGTAATGTCCAGCAAGGTTTCATCATCACTGGCCTGCAACTGCTTCATTGTGCGTATGCCCGCTGAAAACAGCTCTTTTGCGGTTGCCACATCGACACCTGCTTGCCGGGTGGTACTGAAAAACTGTCTGACTTCCTGCTGATACGTCAGTCTTACGGGAACATTCTGCTGTCGTTGCACAACGCGATTGCCGGCTTCTTCCCTGACATCAGGAGCACGCGCATCAAGCAAACCGATCTGCCGTGCAAGCCGATGAAACTGCACGGCGCCACCTAACGCCATGGCTGCAGCCACTGTATTGGCAATTGCATGCAGGCCGTTAATGCCACCATCTTGCCTGACATCAAGCACAAACTGGTAAGCAATCCACGCAAAACCCAGGTAACACAGCAATGCCAGCAGGCTGAACGCCCAGAACCATAGATAGGGCCGGCTTCCAGTATAGCGTTTCAACATCCATTCGCTACAGGCTGAATTATAACGATCAAAGCAGGTTGGGTGGACATAATACTCGTGCTGAAAGGCCATGTGTGCAAAGGCTCCGGTGCTGATTGATACAGATAGTAATTGTAACAACAATCCACTCATGCTGACTACGTTAAACACATAGGCTACTTGTCGTGCAGCAACACAATCCGTATGCTTCGCCGATGCCAGTATTACAGTGTCGCAATATTCATTTCGGGTTTGGAAGCACCCAGCTCCTTGATGGGGTCAGCCTGAAGATCAAGGATAATGAACGTATCTGCCTTGTCGGTCGCAACGGCAGCGGCAAATCTACGTTGCTGAAGATTCTTCAGGGCCAGATATTACCTGACGATGGTGTCACCCAGCCTCGACAGGGCGCGCGCATTACCATGCTTGATCAGCAGATTGCCGCTTATGAAGATCAGTGCGTCTTTGATATTGTTGCAGGCGGTCTTGCAGATGCAGGCAAATTACTGCAACGCTACCATCATTTAAGCCAGACGATGACGAGCACGCCCGATCAGAAACAGATGGCGGAGCTGGAAAGAGTACAACAACAACTGGAAGCGGTTAACGGCTGGGATTTACAGGCTGAAACTGACAATGTCCTGTCGCGATTAAGACTGGATGCTAACACCCTGTTTTCTAGCATGTCTGGCGGCCAAAAACGCCGCACGCTGCTGGCACGTGCGCTGGTCAACAAACCTGATTTACTCTTACTGGATGAACCGACCAACCATCTGGATATCGAATCCATCGAATGGCTGGAAAAATTTCTACTCTCCTATCGTGGCACATTGTTATTCATTACCCATGATCGGTCTTTCCTGCAACGCCTGGCAACCAGCATTATTGATCTCGACCGCGGCAAGCTGACACGCTGGGACTGCGACTATGCCACTTACCTTAAACGCAAACAGGCACTTCTTGACGACCAGGAACAACAGGCAGCCCTGTTCGATAAAAAGCTCAGTCAGGAGGAAACCTGGATCCGTCAGGGCATCAAGGCACGTAGAACACGCAACGAAGGCCGCGTTCGTGCATTGAAAAAAATGCGCGAAGAGCACCGACAGCGGCGCAATATAACGGGTGATGCAAAATTCCAGACCTCCACACACAACAGCTCGGGCAAACGCGTTATCGAAGCCGATAACGTCAGTTACAGTATTGCCGGACAAACGCTAATCAGACGGTTCAGCACCAGTATACTCAGAGGAGATAAAATCGGTCTGTTAGGGCCAAACGGTTGCGGCAAATCTACCTTGCTGCGGTTATTGCTGGGTGAAATTGAACCTGAAACCGGTACTATTCAACATGGCACAAACCTGGCTATTGCCTACTTTGATCAATTACGCAGCCAGCTTGATCCTGACAAAACAATTATTGATAACCTTGCCGATGGCCGTGACACTATTTCTATCAATGGTCAGGAGCGGCATGTTATTTCGTATTTACAGGATTTTCTTTTCAGCCCTGAACGCACACGTACGCCCGTCAGCGCACTGTCCGGCGGCGAATGCAATCGACTACTATTGGCCAAACTGTTTAGCAAACCCGCCAACCTACTTGTGCTTGATGAGCCTACCAATGACCTTGATATCGAGACGCTGGAACTGCTTGAAAGCCTGCTGGTAGATTTCTCCGGCACACTACTGCTCGTCAGTCATGACCGCGAATTTCTGGATAACGTGGTCACCGACACGCTGGTTTTCGAAGGCAATGGGCAGATCAACAGTTATGTGGGTGGCTATCAGGACTGGTTGCGGCAACGGCCCACTGCTGCAACAGTCGAGAAAAAAGCCGCCAGCCTGCCAACCGCTATTGTAACTACAACAGCCAAATCCCTGAAGATGAGCTACAAAGATCAACGTGAGCTTGAGCTGTTACCCGGAAAAATCGAAAAACTGGAAACAAGCATATCGGATATCCACCAAAAACTGGCTGATCCTGAACTCTACCAGAACGAGCCTGAAACGATTACAACACTAAAACAACAACTTGGAGAAGATGAAGCCTCTCTTGAAAGCTGTTTCCAACGCTGGGAAGACCTGGAACACCCAAATCCCTGACAAGCTCGCAGTCACTATGGCACAATAACACCATTGAAACTGAAGCCGAGACCTGAAATGACTGAAGAACTCAGCAAGGAAGAACGTATCCTGAAGATGATGAAGCGGATTTTGACAGATGTCGCCAAAGACACTCACGTCACGCCCGGCCTGAAGCACCCTTTATCAGAGAACACTATTCAGGGCATACGTGAATGTCTTGGCCTGATTACCTCACGCGAAGCAGAACTTGCAGAGGTTGCTGGACGCAGCATGAATATGCGCCCACGTTACATTGATGAAGCACCGAAAGAAGTGGTCGTCAAACTGGACATCAACGCTCACCGAAAAAAACCTACCAGTTAAACGGCATCATACCTGATGGTGACATCCGGTCATTAATCTGATTCATTTCGCCCACCATCAATCCCATTCGATTCTCTACCACCCATGCCATCCGGTTTACCGAATAATTCATGGTTGAAACAGATTTGCTGATACTCTCCAGCGTCGCAATGGATTTCTCCATCGCCGCGATAGATTCACGCATTTTATCCATCTCGCCCAACATCAGTGGTGCCATCTCAGCAACGGGCCTGGCCGTCTTGTCGAGCCTGTATATAGCATTGGAAATGGTGTCAAAATTCGAAAATCCTGCTGTCCACAAGGGCTGCCAGACAAAAACCAGCAGCAACATTATAATGATTACCCCAAAGGTACCTACCAGATAAAACATCCCTTTCCAGAAATCAGCAAAACGTTTCGAATTCATATTTCCCCGCTTCTTGCGCTATTTTACGCTGTTAATTTATAGTTTACTTTAACTTTTATAAGCATTTTTTGACATACATCCAATAGTTCAGCATCACCCTGAACAAAAGGTCATGCGCGCCAAATTCGAGCCTAACAGTATAACAGACTCGCCTTGTGCTAACCTGCAACTAATACTGGCTGGCAGGTACTCATTGTGGCTGAAGGTGAAATTTCCATCGTTTTCTCTGTTTTTCTGATATTCACAGGTGCCGCCATACTGGCAACAATCGCCCTGTACGCCCGACAGTCCATGCTCATCGCCTATATCCTGCTCGGTATGTTGCTGGGACCGCATGCACTGGGGTTGGTAAAAGACGTGAATCTTTTAGGCTCCCTCTCTCATGTTGGTATAACCCTGTTACTGTTTCTGCTCGGACTTAATTTACATCCACAAAACCTGGTCAACATGTTTCGCCAGGCAACCCTGGTCACTCTGATCAGTTCTGGTATTTTTGCCATTTGCGGCTACCTGCTCGCATTCGCTACCGGCTTCAATCCCACCGATGCTCTGGTCATTGCCTCCACCATGATGTTTTCAAGCACGATCATCGGTCTGAAATTGTTACCGAACACCGTATTGCACCACCAGCATACTGGCGAAATCATCATCAGCGTTCTATTGTTGCAGGATCTGATCGCCATTTTGATCCTGCTTGTCATTACTGCTGCCGGCAATGATGTGAGTGGTTGGCAACAAGCAACCATCCTGATTCTTAGTCTGCCAGCCTTGCTGCTATTCGCTTTTCTTTTTTCTCGCTATGTACTGACACCGCTACTGAGACGTTTTGATACCATTCAGGAATACATATTTCTACTGGCTATTGGCTGGTGCCTTGGGCTCGCAGAACTGTCGGAATTCCTCGGTCTTTCACCAGAAATAGGCGCATTCATTGCAGGAATCGCGTTAGCCACAGAACCCATCTCACGTTTCATTGCCGACAATTTGAGGCCGCTACGGGATTTCTTTCTTATTGTTTTCTTTTTCAGCCTGGGAGCCGGTTTTAATCCTGCGTCGACCACCGACATCCTGTTACCTGCCTGTATTCTGGCAGCAGTCTCCTTGCTGGTAAAACCTTTTGTCTTCAAAAAACTCTGGGGCAAGCAGGGTGAAACTGATCAAATATCGGCTGAAATTGGTGTACGACTGGGTCAGATCAGTGAATTCTCTCTGCTAATCATTTTCCTTGGCTTACAGTCAGGTATTATCAGTGAGCGAGCATCGACAACGGTACAACTCGCAACCATTCTCAGCTTTATTGTCTCTTCCTACTACATTGTTGCCCATTACCCAACACCTATGGGTACAAACAAACGACTGCTTCGGGATTAATGCATCTATTTATCGATAAAAATAGCGCCAGTCACAATTGCTTAGCGTTGTCAGCGTCTTCAACAGCCCTGGCGTCGGTAAAGCTTCCTGCGGATAGACGCCGGTCACTTCGACAAAAAAGCGTGCATAGCCTGCCATTTGACGCCAGACCAGAGAGTGTACAGGCGTATGCCGCTGACATTTCAGACAGGGCACAGCAACATCAGGATTCGACATATCTGGCAGGCTACTGAACCTGGCCCTGCAGTCGGGACAACGCGGCATGGGTAACTGGCTAGTGGTATGCATGAATACCGGGCTGTCGTGACAATGAAAACGGATGGCACAAAACTCACCATCGACAGACTTCTCATCAGGTATCAACTGGATATTGGGAGCGCAACCCAAAAAATTAATCTGGCTGATAAATGATGACCCGGTGTAATATCCTTTCTGATATCGTTCAGGTAATACGCTACCAATAAACCCTGATTCCTGTAATGTTTCAATCAGCGGAGGATTATCGGCGGGAACCCAGCTCGGGTCTGCAGGATGTAACAGGACTGATGCCATAAGATAGAAGCGATAATAGAAAGAGCGGCTTAGCGACTGGAGCCTGATTGATCCCAGCTAAAAGTACAATCGAGTTGTGAGCGAACAGAAATCAGGCCGGTCATTCCATCCTCAACAATGGTTGCTATCGGCGAACGCTGACGAAAACGCTTATTCGGCTTATGCATCCAGAGACGGCCCATCTGACGACTGAAAGGAAAGGTCGTACGTAACGCATCGGCAATACAAATCAGGTGTTCGACACGAATCATGACATCCTTTTCATCAGGCAAGGCACGCTGATCCCGCATTCGCTTGAGTTCCCGCACTGGCCCATCCACACCCAGGATAGCAATTTGATCCCTGCCGCTAATTTGCCAGTCATCCAGCATATTTAGAATGCCTCGGGTTAATTCAAGGCGCTCTTCTTGTGTCATTTCTGTCATAGTGATTAATTCTGATTTGATCGGTATATATTAACATAAGCGTTCATACCAGCATATTTTATCCAGCCATTCCCTCTCGCTTTATAAGGAACTCCCAGCACCCCTAAAATCGCCGGATATGATCGACAAACAACTGTTTCTCAGGCAACCCATGTCTGACAAGCCAGTTTCTTGCCACATCAAGTACCGCTTGCGGGCCATTTACATATAGATCAATTTCGTGCAAATCAGAATAATCAGCTGTCACTTGTGCCACAGCCTGCAGTAACGCATTTTCCGCCATAGCCTCTGGAGAGGGCGAATCAGTAGCCAGCGCACAGATGGGTGTGTAGCTGAAATCATCAAGGGCATCTTTCCAGGAACGGCAGTAATTTTCCAGATAATGTTCTTTTTTAAACGGCATCACCCAATACAATGCAACGGGTTGAGGGATATCTAGCGATATAGCATGTTCGATCAAACTTTTTATCGCTGAAAAACCGGTATCGTATGCCAGTAAAATCATCGGCCTTGTTGATGACTCATCCATAATAAAACCACCAAAAGGTCCTTCTATGTCTACCCTGTCTCTGGTTTTAAGCTGAGAAAACAGATGTTCAGAAAAAGCATCGCCGGGCACCCTGCGTTGGTGTATTTGTAAAAAACGACCATTACACGGACAGCTGGCAATGGATTTATTACGCGGTAATAAATCCGGAATAGCTAAACAGACATGTTGGCCGGCAAGAAACCGTAACGTCTGACTTCTAGGTGTACGCAGCGTTATAACTGTTACATCTTGTTGCGGATTCTCAATTAACGTCACCTGAGTGGTGATCTTCTGGACGGGAATATCTGCCGTTGTACCCGCTTCCGAGGCCTCAAGAAGCATGTCGTCCTGTGCTCTGGCACGACACAGCAAAACTGTATTGCCTCTCTTCTCGGCCGCACTCAAGACGTAATCATGATGTTGTATTTCAGCTAACTCCCCCTCCATCACGCGCGCCTTGCATTCACCACAGCTACCATTACTGCAATAATAATTAATATTTATGCCAGAGCGCAAAGCCGCTTCGAGAATTGTCTCGTCCGGTTCGACAGTGAATTGATGACCACTGGGATGCAACGTGACCGTCGCTGTCATAATCGGTTTCCTGATCAAAGGTTTATGCTAAGCTTACGGTGCCCGGCTAGTGATAGCGAGTTCTGGTCGGCATCGAATTTCAAATAACGCTACAAAGGGAGTTTTCTAATAATGATCCAACCCACTCGTTCGTGGCTCATCGCGACCATCTGTATAGCATTTAATTCTGCCGCACTGGCAGATACTGTCGACCTGGCAAATGGTGACCGCCTCACTGGCACAGTTATCGACCAGAGCGCCGGCAAATTAACCATTGATACGCCTTATGCCGGCAAGGTCACGGTAACAACCGGTGATATAAACAATCTGTCTATAGATGCACCCATGCAATACACACTCGACTCTGGCCAAACCGTGCAGGGAACCGCGAAAACAATTGCAGATGGTACTGTAATGATTACTGGCACTGATGGTAAATTACTCACCATCCCATCTCTTGCCACTATCAGCGGCATCGGTGACATTCCGCCAACAGGTCCACAGCCACTTGAATGGCGCGGCCATGCCCAGGGCGGCGGCAATATCACTAAAGGTAATACGCGTACAGATGCACTTAACATCGGCGCCAGACTTGTCGGAGAGCAAAAAGGCTTTCAGCGCGTAACCGGGTATGCAAATTACTATGCCGATCATACGGGTGATAGAAGAACCAAAGAACAATACCTGGCAGGTGCAAAATACGATCGCTTTTTTGATGAAAAATGGTATGGCTATGTTGGTGCAGATTTTGAAAAAAATAGTTTCAAGGATCTGGATTTAAGGAGTATCTTCAGTATAGGTGTTGGTCATCAGTTCTGGGATACTGACGCAAAGCGCCTCTCAGTCGAAGGCGGATTGAGTTATATAGATGAAGACTTCAAACGTGACAGCGATGATTCCTACCTGGCACTTGGCTGGGGCGTTAACTACGAACAGATTTTTTATGATGGCGCCATTAAATTCTTTCACCACCACCGTGGCCTGCAAGGGTTCAAGGATATTGATGATACAATCATTAACGCACAGACAGGCGCCTTCTTCCCGCTGTTTGGTGGTCTCAATGCCAGTGTCATCTGGGGGCTTGACTGGGATAAATCACCTCCAGATGGAACCAAAGAGACAGATCACTCCCTGACATTTGGCGTCGCTTACGACTGGTAACAGCCTAATTGAGCAGACATTATGAGCAGATGTGGCGAAGATTTTCGCCACATCTGCTCAAATTCTGAAACACACTCTGACTACCTTATTCCTGCTCTTTCTGCTATTCCTTCTGATTATTCTGTGGCAATCAGCCACAAATGCCAGAGAAACAGCGATTCATTCGGCACGACAAACCTGCCAGCAACTGGGCTACCAACTGCTTGATGATACGGTTGTTCTCAGCCAGCTTACACTTAAAGGCTGGCAAAGCCGTCAATTTTACATCCACCGGGTTTATCGGTTCAGCTATAGTCAGGATGGTGACCATTGCGAAAATGGCTTCATTATTTTACACGGACAGACAATTAAACACGTGGGCCTGTAACCGGATAACCATAGAACACTCCCATTAATTCCCCACCAGCATTTTGCTATACTTAATGCCGACGAATTAATTATCGAGTGAACTTCCGAATGCCATATTTCATCTTTCAAGTGACGCCAGGGCCTACAGACCTGATTAAACGCGTAGAAAAAATTGAATATCACAAATCATTCAAAGACGCCAAAACAAGCGCTCGAGCAATGCGTGCCGAACTTGCCGAAGATAGCCCAATCACCTATAAAGTCGTATTTGCCGCCTCCGAGCTTGAAGCAGAAGAAATGATGATGGAAAAACGTGAAGCCCCCATACTCAGAGAATGGGAAAAATAAATCAGGCTTTACTGATGCTTGCAGCTAATGGTAGAAGAAGATGAATACAGAGCCACCTATCATTCACTCAATGATCGACGTTGTATTTTCGAAAAAACGATTCTAAGCTACCGCAGTGGCTGCTCGCAATCTAGCCATTTTTTTCTTGCTGACCGCGAAGGAATCCGTTGTAATTCGCCTGAATACAGACAACACTGCGCAACATTTCTCCCTCATCTCAGACAAAAAGCTCGATTTGCACTGAACCTGTCTGAAACCAACGATACACTGCCCTATACTCAGGAGATCAGAATCCAGACAGGTGGAATGCTGGGTCTGCAGCGTATCGCTAACCATGACGATACTGAACCAGATCATGCTGATGATATCAGCACACTGATTTCTGATGGATTGAAAAAATATGCCGACATAAATAATTTTCCTTTTCAGGAGATTATTCAATCCATCGCAAAGTTCAAGGGGCGTAAAAAACGCCAGCGCCGCTAACATTGAGTAACTACCAGGAAAATCTTATCAACCACAAACTCACCAATATTGAAACTCTCAGGTTAACTGAACAACTGGATGAACTGCGCATCGAGCATCAGGATCTTGATGATATTCTCCATCATCTTGCTGACTCCATGTACCCTGATCAACTACAAATTCAGCGCCTCAAGAAACGCAAACTACGATTAAAAGACAGCATCAAAAAACTCGAAAGTCGATTAATACCGGATATTGACGCCTAATGAAATAGATTGTGCTCAGAATGGTCAGATTCAAGGCTCCGAATCGCTGCATAAAGCTAGCTATTCTAAGCGCAAGATACAATTTCATGAATTAATCAGAGATTCTCTAAGTGTGATCCACACCGCAGATTTCACTGTCGTCAATCAGCATACTGCGAGTCACGTATTATCTAACATCAAACGGGCGAAGACATGTCAATACCTGAAAAACGACTGGTTTCAGAATCGTACCCATCAAGCGAAGGAATATCTGTCGTTTTTTATGATGGTAACGGCGTATCAGAAAGCCTCGAAAATCAGGGTTCCACTAAAAACCTGGTAATTCAATTCCCAGGCTCGAAAACAATATCGCAGCCTGCCAGAGGTAATTTGGCACAACGCCTGATATTTAACCCCATACATCCCTCTGCAGAACTGCCGCTCGAAAATCTTATCGAGCTGCGAAAGGTACATACCCTAAAAACACAACACCGCAAGAACAGGACTGTCAAAACCCCTTTCCAACAGCAACAGAGCCGCTTTACTGAAACAACTCCAACGCAGAAAAGCCGGACAAAAATGCTGGCCGGCATAACCATTGCCGTTGCTGCATTGCTTGGCATTTTATTATCATCAAACTTCGTCCCTGCCGACACCCATATACAAATGGATGAACCTGAATCGGGTATCGTCAGAATAGAAGATTAAGGGCGCCTCTTTAATCAAGGATTTTCGTCTGGGTTTAAGACCGCAAAAAATATCCAACGCAGAAATCGGGCGAAAAGACAATTCAGAGGCACCTTAAAACTATAATAACTGGCTCACAGGTTGATAATCTTCATCCCCCTGTCTCTGCAAAGATCGCTGTTAGCCGTGCTGGTAATTACCGCCTCACTGGCATTCCCGGATTGCAAATACAATTCACCCACTCGTTGTAAATCATTCAGCTTAACGTTCAGTACTCGCGCCCTGAAAGCCTGCCGCTGAGAAGGTGTGCGGCCATACAGTTCGCTGAAGAAAGCATCTCTGGCCTCACCTGCCGGCGATCCCGGCTTATCGATACTACTGACAACACCCAAAATAGCCTCTTCCACCAGCCGCCATTCATGTTTCTCACTTAACAACCACTCAATCGCAGCATCAAAATCATCAAGAGTTTCAGTCAATCTCGGATCACGATAGGAAAAGAAACGGAAAGAAGCCGTATCAGCATCGTGACTAGCACCACCACCATAGGCGCCACCCTGCTCACGAATTACGCGATGTAAATAGCCATTACGCAAGAATCCAGCCAGCACCGTTAAAGCTGCGGCATCATCATGCTCAACAGTCACTGTTGGAAATGCTTTTGCACAGAAATTCACCTGCGTATTCGTTATCCAGCACTGCCGCACAGTCTCGTTCACAGCGCTTGCATTGAAGCCGGTAAAGATGCTCGATTCTGAAACAGCACCCCCCCAGTTTGCAGCAATATCTTCCAGGTAGTTCGCGCGGTATTCTGCCTCACCTACCAGCAACATCTGCCGAGGTGCATTCAGCACAAGCTCATGCAACTGCACAAACTTTTCTGCCAGACTTTTCACTTCAGCTTCGTCAGCAAAGCTGTCATCCAGCTTCTTCAGAAAATGAATACCCTGCAAACCGCGCAGTCTATGCGACAACGCAGAACCAGCACACAATCCACTGGCCGCTGCAAGCATGGCCAGACTATGACCACTTCCCGTCACGCTCTGTTCAGAACGCGCTCGCCGCTGTGCCATTAATTCCCTGATACGGGTATATTCATCAAAGCGCGGCGTCAACAGTGACTCTTTGAGTAATCCTGTCATAGCGCTATGATGCCGAGTCAGTGCCTTCGATGAAAAAATAATATGTCCCGTCAGCTCCTGCGCATCTGTAATTGATCCTCGCAGAGAACTGCTGACAGACATCCCACCAGTAACACTGGATTGCAGCGCCTGGGTTTGCAGGTAGTCGCGTTGAGCGGAGCCAGTCTGGCTAATACAATGCGTGTAGTAAGGTAATATATCCAGCAACGCAGTATCCAGCTTCGGTAAATCAATAATCAATTGTTGATATACCAGCCCATTGGTACCCTGATCATAAGCACTCAGAGGAAACACCTTATTCTGTAAGCGTTCACCAGAAGCAATATGCATCTCGACCGGCACATCTTCAAGCGTAACCTTCGGCAGAACATCTGGTTCATCATCCTCTGACTGCCTGGCCACCAAATCCAGAGCCTGTTTGATCACCGCCTGTTTTTCCTCTTCTGTCATCTGCGCCTTGATTGCCTGCAGACGATCTCGTTCCGCCTGATCCCTTACTTCTGCCAGGGACACATCAGGCACTAGTGAGAGCGTGACGCGATGACGATTATCCAGTAGACGCTTACGTACAAGCTGTTTGATGAATTCCGGGTCTTTGATATCTTCACCAAGCGATGCCAGCACCGGATCAAGATTTAACAATGAAGCAGGATCACCACGATGAGTGGCAGCAGGTAACGCTTCAAGAATCAATTGCAAACCATATGGATAGCCATCACCCGAAATTTCACGCTGACCGATTTCCAGCTGATGAAGTACTGCTTCAACTCGTTCAAGTGGCAAACCATTGGTCGCAACATCTTCAAGCACTGACAGAACCAGTGATTCCAGTTCATCTACCCGCTCGGGTGATGAACCTTCCAGGCCACACATAAAACTCATTTCACGGTTTGAAGATTCCAGCCCGCATAACGGTGAAGGGGCACTACCCAGACTAGAGGTTTCCAGCGCATACAGTAACGGCGATGCACTATCATCCAACAAAATACCGTCCAGCAAATGTGCTTCGAGCTGCTCTTTGAGATCCGTGCTACGCCCCAGCAACCAACCCATCACAATGTGTGTTTTATCGCCATCGGCTTCCGCTGCATCCAGAGGGTAGTATTCCTGGATACGCAGCGGTGCATGGTAATGTTTTTCATCGTCAACGTGGATATTGACATCCAGTCGATCAAACTTGCTCAAAGCCTGCTCATCAAAACGTGTCTGGTGCTCATGCGCCGGGATTTCCCCATAAGTCATAAAGATGGCATTCGAGGGATGGTAATGTGTCTTATAAAACGTCTTGAGCTGCTCGTAGCTCAGATCCGGAATAGATTCGGGATCGCCACCACTGTTGTGGTGATATGTTGTGGTCGGGAATAAATATTTGGTCAGCGTCTGCCACAAAATACTGACGGGAGGGCTCATGGCTCCTTTCATTTCATTAAATACAACACCTTTGAATACCAGATCAGTTTCCGGATCTTCAGGTTTCTGAAATTCGACACGATGCCCTTCCTGTGCGAAATCAAGCTCATGCAGCCGCGAGAAAAAAACCGCATCCAGATAAACATCCAGCAGATTATTGAAATCTTTCGTATTCTGGCTAGCAAAGGGATAGGCCGTCCAGTCACTGCTGGTAAAAGCATTCATAAAGGTATTCAGTGAGCGCCGGATCATCATAAAAAAAGGGTCACGAACAGGGTAATGCTGACTACCACATAACGCTGTGTGCTCAAGAATATGCGCAACACCGGTCGAATCCATAGGCACTGTTCGCAGCGCAACCAGAAAAACATTTTCGTTATTGTTCGCCGCCAGATGAAAATGTGCCGCACCCGTTTTTTTATGCCGGTACTCCTCAACAACCAGTTTCAATGACTCAATGGGTTCATTGCGCACCCATTCAAAGGCTGGATGTATTGTTGTCGGCGCTGCATTTGCGGGAGAAATAACGGCTGAATTCATAAGTTTGTTTCCTGACTGATTGTTTATGTCATTATAGTAACGGCTGTCACATACGTTAGCCATAGCAATACTCGGATCCGCTTATAGAAACGATTGTTGTCCCACATGAAAATCCGATAAAATAGCCATTTCCCAGCAAGCAGGAATTTTCATGAAACTCATTTCCTTCAATACCAACGGTATACGCGCCCGCCCGCATCAGCTGGGGAAACTCATGGAACTCCACAATCCGGATATCATTGGCATTCAGGAAACCAAAGTACGGGATGAAGAGTTCCCGGTTGATATAATTACGGATCTTGGTCTACAGCCTATGTATCACGGACAGAAAGGACACTATGGTGTTGCACTACTATCCAAACAGGTAGCTAGCCGCATACAAAAAGGCTTCCCAACGGACACTGAAGATGCACAACGTCGCATGATCGCTGCAAAATACCCTCTGACAAACGGTGAAAGCCTGACGGTGATCAATGGGTATTTTCCCCAGGGAGAATCACGCGAACATCCAACCAAGTTTCCTGCCAAGCAGCAGTTCTACGCAAATTTACTCACCTACCTCAGAGAAACCCATATACCTGAAGAAAATCTGGTTATCATGGGCGACATGAATGTCGCTCCCAGTGACATCGATATCGGTATCGGGCCGGTGAATGCTAAACGCTGGCTAAAATCTGGAAAATGCAGCTTCCTGCCGGAAGAGCGTGAATGGCTGCAACAACTGGAAGACTGGGGACTTGTCGATACATGGCGATTGCATCACCCAGAAACCTGCGACCGGTTCAGCTGGTTTGATTATCGTAGCCGAGGTTTTGATCGCGACCCCAGGCGCGGACTGAGAATCGATCTGATTCTAGCCAGCCGTTCGCTTGCCGATAACTGTACAGATGCCGGAATTTGTTATGATATCCGCGGTATGGAAAAGCCATCGGATCATTGCCCCATCTGGGCAACATTCGATGTCACCTGACTGGAGAACCATTTTAACTCTCACCAGTCTTAACTATTGATGAAATCATGGAACTTAAGATGAAACAACAACTTGGCTCACCATATAAAGCTTTTCTTGGCTTCTTTCTCGCCATTTTATCACTTTCAGTCGCAGCAAAAGAAATGAACAATGACGACCCACAACAGTTATTTACAGACGCTACACGCCAGCTTATTCTAGAGCTAAAGAAAAATTCCAGCCAAATCAAGAAAAACAAAAGCATCGCCTACAATATTAGTGATCGTCTCATTGTGCCCTATCTGGATTTCCAAAAAATTACTCAACTGGTTGTAGGCAAACACTGGCGACGTGCTAGTAATGAACAAAAAGCAAAGTTAACAGAAGAAATACGACAGATGCTGATTCGCTCGTATGTTACTGCGATGACTACTTATGCTGATCAAATCGTTGAGCAGGGTGATAATATCAAATACAAGCCATCCCGCTACAAAACAGGTGACAGAAAAGCCACGATTGACACAACCATTCAATTACTTGATGGCAAAACGGCTGATGTCAATTACAAGCTTTACAATAGCAAACAAGGCTGGAAAATTTATGATATTCGAGTCGCCGGCATCAGCCTTACTGTTACCTATCGCACCAGTTTCAGCGCTGAAATCAAACAGTCAGGCATCGATGGTCTGATTGCACGACTGGAACAGCAGAATAAAAGTGGTTATGTTGAACTTCCAGAATCGGTTAAAAAAATGAATTCAAGCGCTTCAAATAATTGAACTTTACTGCACTTTTTTTGAATCGTAATCCGAGGTTTGTGGCATTTGCAGGAAAAAACCCTGCTCCTGTATTTGCTGCATAACCTCTGCCACCCCCACCTGTGCGAGCGACTTTTCAGGCGAAAGGCAGGTTTTCAGCACAAACTCAAGATCGCCCATTAATCCAATCAGGCTTTCTGGAACCCGACTAAAATCATCCGACTGCTCAACATACAGATAATAACCGGCTTTATTTTTATTCGCACTTTTGTAAACCACGCAGTTCATCAATGTTTCTTTTCCGGCATAATCAAATCAACACGGTGCTCCGGCGTATGCTCACGGTCCGTGACAAAATCAACCTGTATTGACTCTACCTGCATTAAGTCTTTAACACCCTCGACCCGAATCTGCCTGATCTCTGGCAAACTGTTGGCGAGCCATGCGGTGGAAGCCGCCGCCAGGCCATCATGCTGTTGTGCCAGCGCCTGATATAGTTGGATAGCAACAAACTGCGCCTGCTGCATGACATCAGGTGCGGATAACCAGTGACCATTTAACTCAATACCCAGACCCATTTTCTGATTCATTCTCTGCAAATATTCAGCCTGGAGCTCCGGCAGAGGTTTACTGCGATCATATTCCAGCACCGCATCGCCATTAATCACAACGGTCATAGCTAACAGGCGATTACCTGACTGGTTCATATTCATAACATAAATCGGCTCATGGCACGTTTAATCGATACATCTGACAGAGATTCAAATGCCGGGTGCTGACTGGTCACAAAGCCTCCGCACATTTCATACCAGGAGAAACCGGGACTCCAGCCTGGCAATTCCACCGCACCCTGAAACTGCCGTGGTAAGCAGTATATCTTGCCAGGCGAGAACAGCAGGTTGTAAGTATGATTCTTTGCGTGCAACGCTGCCAGAAAAATCCAGGCGGCATCTGCCTCATCGAACACATAGCAAGCAGATGGGTAAGCCTGATTGCCACCATTATGATGCCAGCCAGACTGTTCTATCGGATAAGCCGACTGCCTCACACTCATCTGAAAATGCAGATGATTAACCGAAGCATAAGCACCCATCGCATTATAACCGATACGCATCCCTGGCATGCCTTCACCCATAATTGCAGCCAGCTCCCACACATACATAAACATGGATTCATCCAGCCATTGGGGATGACACTGCTCTCGTTCAGGCACAAGCAGAGTATGGTTTTCAACAAAGGGGAATTTGTTGTAGTACAGGCTCATTGAACGTCCACACAAAAGCCCGTTCCAGATCTTTTCCTGCTCAAAAAATGGCAGGTTAAAAGAGAATCCGTTCTCGATAAAAGGAGCCTGATTCTGCGATATTGTAGCCACCGCATTTCTGCCTGGGCGAAATGAACGCAAATGATTAAATTGAATTTCCCAGCAATCCGCCTGCCGCCATTGCGTTAATTGCAATGCATCAAAACCGATATGCGCCATCTTGAGGAACACTAGCATATCATCGTCTGTAGCATTGACCACATCGCCATGGATTAATGCAGATGACAATGCTCGTGTATGTTTGTCAAAGGTGTTTTTTAGTTTGTTTTTCAGCTTGAGGAACAACGCGGGATCAAAACTTGCATTAGCACAAACCAGAATAAACAGATTCAACGTTTCAGGCTCAAGCAAACGCTCAAGACCTGCGAAAAAAAAGTCCTGGTAGTTCGTTTCTGACTGCAACAGTGCAGGTAAATCAGTAGCCTGTTGCATCATTCGCTCTGAAAAAAACCGGCAGCCTGCTGATCTGCATGATAGGAAGAACGCACCATGGGTCCACTCGCCACCTGGCTGAATCCCATCGATAAAGCAACATCACGCAGTTCATCAAACTCCTGTGGCGTCACAAACCGATCAACGGGTAAATGGTGCCTGGAAGGTTGCAAATATTGCCCTAGCGTCAGCATATCAACCTGATGATTGCGTAAATCCGCCAGAACCTCCTCCACTTCTTCACGACTCTCACCCAAGCCAAGCATCAAACCCGACTTTGTTGGCACGTGTGGAAATAGCTGTTTGTATTCAGCCAGTAAATCAAGCGACCACTGGTAGTCTGATCCCGGACGAGCCTGCTTATAGAGTCGCGGCGCCGTCTCCAGATTATGATTGAAAACATCGGGTGGTGCCTGCTTCAGAATAGTGAGCGCACGCTCCTTTCTGCCTCTGAAATCAGGCACCAGCACTTCAATTTTTGTTTGTGGATTAAGCTCACGAACGTGCTGGATACAGGTAACGAAATGCTCGGCACCACCATCACGTAAATCGTCCCTGTCAACTGAGGTAATCACTACGTAAGATAACTGCATCGCCTCAATAGTACGCGCCAGATTTAGTGGTTCTTCACGATCCAGTGGCTCAGGGCGACCATGTGCCACATCACAAAACGGGCAACGGCGTGTACATACATCACCCATGATCATAAAAGTCGCCGTCCCCTGAGAAAAACATTCACCAAGATTCGGACAACTGGCCTCTTCGCAAACGGTATGCAATTTATTGTCCCGCAGAATCTGTTTTAATCGCCGAACTTCAGGACCAGCCGGCGAGCGTGCGCGAATCCAGGATGGCTTGCGTTTAATCTCAGCAGACATCTCGACTTTAATGGGAATCCTGGCAGTTTTAGCCTCCCCACGCTGATAGTTCTTTCCCCGACCATTCATAAAATATCACTCAATATCCTGAATCTGCAGACAGTTAGTGTAACCTAAACGCCTGGCAAAAATGGATTGCAGTTCCAGTGTTATTTTATCCAGAGAATGTGGTAGACCAAGATCCACCACCTGGGTCACAGGCATGCCAGCATAACCGCAGGGATTTATCCTTGAAAAAGGCTCTAAATCCATATCGACATTCAGACTCAGGCCATGATAACTTCTGCCACGTTTTATTCTCAGCCCCAGCGAGGCTATTTTTGCGCCATTCACATACACACCTGGCGCATCCGAGCGTGCCTGCGCATCGATCTCCTGATACTTAAACCACTCTATAACCATGGATTCCAGAAGATGAACCAGCTCAGAAACAGATAGGCCTAAACGCTTAATATCTAGCAAAGGATAGAATACGAGCTGCCCAGGACCGTGATAGGTAACCTGCCCACCTCGATCAGACTGCACCACCGGAATATCCCCGGTGGCTAGTATATGTTGCTTATTTCCGCTCAAACCCAATGTAAACACCGGATTATGCTGAACTATCCAGCATTGATCAGCAGTCGCTTCATTCCGATCAAGTGTCCACTGTCGCATGGATTCCCAGGTCTTTCGATAATCCGAAAGACCAAGATGACATGTTTTCAGAACCGATTGTTCGCCCTGCACTACAAAACCATCAATATGTCTTTGCAGGCCGTCAGTTCATAATACATTGAGTCCAGCTGACCCTTGCTTTGTGCAGTTACCGTAAATGTCGTTGCCAGATACTTACCTTTGCTGCTGGTATTCGTATGCATGAATTGCGGATCAAAATCCGGTGCATGCCGCCTGATAACTTCTAATGCCATAACCTCAAAGCCAGAATCAGACAACCCCATCACTTTGATAGGGAATTCACAGGGAAATTTAAGCAGTGTGTCCTGTTGTTTATCCATACTGAAATAATACCGCAATCTTGTAACAGATGCTCTGCCGGAATTTCACAGGGCATGATATTAAGCAGGAAGACAGTTCTTTAGAACGTTGTTGTCGGAGCGCTAATTAACCAGCTGATTGAGATCAAAAATAGGCAGAAGAATGGCCAGGACAATAATTAAAACCACCGCACCCATGACAAGAATCAGTACCGGTTCAAACATTCCCATGATGGCAGAAATCATTGTTTCAATTTCACGCTCCTGGTTAATCGCCGCACGCTCAAGCATTTCCTCAAGCTGGCCACTGGCTTCACCACTGGCGATCATATGCACTGTCATCGGTGGAAAATACCCGCTTTTTTCCAGAGCACCGTGAATACTGGCACCCTCCCTGACTTTGCGTATTGCCTCTTCTACGGCTTCTTTCATGGGCAAATTTGACATAACCTGAGAAGCGATCTGCAACCCCTCCAGCACCGGCACACCACTGGCTGTAACAATGCTGAAAGTTCGCGAGAAACGCGCAGCATTGACACCCCGTTCGAGCCGCCCGATAACAGGCAAGTGCAGCAACATTTGATGGTATTTTCGCTTCGGCCCATCCTGCTTGAGCAATCGAATCAACAAAATAACGCCAACTACAAGCGCAGCCAGTATCCAGAGACCGTATTCAATCATGAAATCACTGATACTGATCAATGCTTGCGTCAACCAGGGAAGTTCCTGGCCGATATTATCAAACACCTGCACCACTTGCGGCACAACATAGGTCAGCAAGCCGATAACTACAGCCAGAGCAACAAATGTCAGTGTGGCAGGATAAAACAGTGCCAGCTGGATTTTCTGCTGCATCTGCTGTCGACTTTCAGAATAATCAGCCAGACGTTCCAGTACCAGATCAAGATGGGCAGACTGCTCACCGGCTGCAACAGTTGTACGATAGAGACTGGGAAAAACATGGGGAAAATCTGCAAGGCCATTTGCCAGCGTATGGCCTTCCATAACACGGGATCTCACCGCCAGCATCATACTCGTGATGTGTTGTTTTTCAGATTGCTGGGCAACCGCCTGCAAGGTTTCTTCAAGCGGCATACCCGATCGTGATAATGTGGCCATCTGCCGGGTAATCAAAGCCAGATCAGTCGCACTAACCCCTCGCTGCCTCGCAAGGCGGGGTTTCGTGGATGAGGTTTTACCGCTTTTCCGCGATGACTGCCGCGCTTCATCTACTTCAAGGGCAATCCAGCCTTTGTCACGCAGCTGTTGGCGCACCTGGCGAGCAGTATCACCCTCCAGCACACCTTTCTTTTCTTTACCGCTGGCATCCAGCGCAACGAAATCAAAAGCACCCATGACTTATCGTCCTTGATCAGTAATTATCAGGAGCCTTCACGGCTGACACGGAGCACTTCTTCTACTGTTGTTTCCCCCGTCAGAACACGACGCCAACCGTCTTCACGCATGGATGGCGTATTCTTGCGCGCACTGGCTTCCATTTCCATTTCACTACCACCATCATGGATCATACTGCGTAATTCATTGGTAATCGGCACTAGTTCATAAATACCGGTCCGTCCCTTGTAACCAAGCTGACTACAGGCTTCACAACCAGCAGCATGATATATGGTTGGCGGTGCAGCGGGATCCAGCCCCATCATTTTGCAATCGCTATCTGAAGCCACGTAGGGTTCTTTACAGGTTTCACACAATACACGCACCAGTCGTTGTGCCATGACACCGATCAAACTGGATGATAAAAGGAATGGCTCAACACCCATGTCTCGCATTCGCGTTACCGCACCGACTGCACTATTGGTATGTAAGGTAGATAACACCAGATGTCCGGTCAAACTGGCCTGGACAGCAATATCAGCAGTCTCAAGATCACGAATTTCACCCACCATGACAATATCGGGATCCTGCCGCAGGATAGCCCTCAAGCCCCTGGCAAAGCTCATTTCAACCTTGGTATTAACCTGCGTTTGTCCAATTCCATCCAGATAATATTCTATCGGGTCTTCAACCGTCATTATGTTTCGGCGCTTGTTATTCATTCGCTCCAGCGCCGCATACAATGTGGTTGTCTTACCAGAACCTGTTGGTCCGGTTACCAGAATAATTCCATGCGGACGACTGATCACCTCATCGACACCCCGCAGGGTTTCAGACGCCATACCCAGATGCTCAAGATTCAATCGGCCTGCCTGTTTATCCAGCAAACGCAAAACAACACGCTCGCCATGACCAGAAGGTAATGTCGATACACGCACATCGACAGCACGCCCGGCAACCCGTAGCGATATTCGGCCATCCTGAGGAAGGCGTTTTTCGGCGATATCCAGCTTTGCCATCACCTTAATGCGCGATACCAGCAATGGTGCCAGGACACGTTGAGGCTGTAAAACCTCACGCAACACACCATCCACACGGAAGCGGACAACCAGACGATTCTCAAAGGGCTCAATATGAATATCTGAAGCATTTTCTTTGATAGCTTCAGTCAGTAATGCGTTGATGAGACGGATAATGGGTGCATCATCCTCACTTTCAAGCAAGTCTTCTGTTTCGGGTAATGCCTGGGCAACCTGAAACAAATCCAGGTCTTCCATCTCACCCATCATCTGCATCGCCTGATTACTGTCTTTCTCGTAAACAGAGGCTAGCAAGGCATCGAAACGTGCTTCATCGACTCGCTCAAGCTTCATTGGGCGTTTTAAAACTCTCTTCAGCTCAACCAGCGCCTGCGGGTCAGCCGCGGGGCTAAGGACTACACGCGCATGATCGTCCTCAAACTCGGTTACCAACACGCCATGTCGCTTTGCAAATGCAAAGGAAGGCCTCAAAGAATCCGCAGAAGGCGCTCCATCGTCGAGCGCTTCATCCAGCAGTTTATCCTTTTCTGCAACTTCTGACATTACGGATCCTCAAATTCCCATTCAGATTCCTGTACGACTTGCGGCCTCATCGCACGTTCTGTCGCCTCTTTTTCCAGCGCTCTCGGCAAATCATTCAGATTCTCCAGTTCAGGCAACTGCGGGCCAGCTTCACCGGGAATCAGAGAAATACCCTTATCATAAGCCTCAATCTGCTTGGCTCTCATCAGATTATATTTACGTGAAGAGTACTGATTGGCAATACCCTTATCGCGCAGAATCGTCGGATGAATGAAAACCATTAAATTTGTCTTGTCATGCGTTGTGCTCTTCGCCCTGAAAAGAGCACCAATGAGTGGCAAATCTCCCAGAATCGGCACCTTTTGCTGACTCTGATTAACATTATCCTGAATCAGGCCACCCAGCACCAGCGTTTGCCCATCTTCAACAATGACATTGGTTTTCAGGGAGCGTTTATCGGTTACCGTATCGACAGCTTTAGCATCCGTGTTCACACTGGAAATCTCCTGCTCAATTTCCATAATGATGGCATCACCTTCATTGATCTGCGGCTTGATCTTTAGCGATATACCCACATCTTCACGCTGAATGGTCTGGAAGGGGTTAGTCGCATCACTCCCTGTTGTAGAAAATGAGCCCGTCACAAACGGTACATTCTGACCAACAACAAATTCGGCTTCTTCATTATCAAGGGTAACCAGCGATGGAGTAGACAGAATATTGACATCTTTATCTGTTCCGAGCGCCTGAACAAGTGCCGCAAAATCCAGCGTGCCATTTGACAGACTTGCACCGGCCAACAACAATCCAGGGGCCAGTGAACCCGCACCACTCGCAATAGCCGCTGCAACACTGGCAGCACTGTTACCCACATTGGTAAAGTTAGTTCCACCTAACGGACTAATGCCACTGTCAGATGGGTCATTGGCCACCCACTGCACACCTAGCTCACGGGTACGTTTGAGACTTACTTCCGCAATGATTGCGTCCACCAAAATCTGTGCGCGGCGAATATCCAGTTGCCTGATCACTGACTCCAGTGACAGCATCATGGCAGGTGGTGCAGTAATAACCAGCGCATTTGTCGCTTCATCCGCCTGGATATCCAGCTGTTTTTCAATATTCTTAGCAACCGGGTTCTTGCCCTTGGCGGTCTCACTCTGTGTTTTCCCAACGCCGCGCAAGACATCAATTATGTCTTTTGCTTTAGCATATTTGAGATAAATAACCTTGGTATTGCCACCATGACCCAGGGGCGTATCAAGATGAGAAATAATAGCCCGCATCCGCAGCCGGGAAGAGCGATCACCACCCAGCAAAATACTATTGGTACGCTCATCTGCTACTAACGCATTGCCTCCCTGCTGGGCCTGACCCGGTTGAGCTTTTGTTCGCCGTATGGCAGTCAAAACCCGAACCACCTCGGAAGCCGAAGCATGCTCAAGACGAATCACTTCAATCTCACTATCACTGACCTTGTCGATGCGCTGAATGATACTAATCAGACGACTGACGTTTTGCGCACGATCAGAAATAATTAAAACGTTGGTAGCGGGATAGGCAGCCAGATGCCCTTGCTGGGGAACCAGAGGACGTAATATAGGCACCAGTTGAGCGGCTGCAATGTTATCCACCTGGACCACACGCGTAACCATTTCATCACCACGCCCCGGACGCCCAGCAGTTGCATTGGGAATACTATCCTGCTTTGCATTGACATCGGGCAGTATCTTGGTGACTGCACCACTTTTAACAGCAGCAAAACCATGCACCCGGAGAATAGACAAAAACACCTGATAGACTTCATCACTGTCCATCGGTCGTGAAGAAATTACCGTCACCTTGCCTTTCACTCGGGGATCAACGATAAAATTCTTTCCCGTGACTTCAGCAACAGTACCAATCAGCGCACTGATATCGGCTTCTTTCAGATTCAGGGTTATCGTTTGAGCAGCTAAGGGGATGCTCCCGAACAAACTGAATGCAAGCACCCAGCCACACAGTCCGTGCATCCTTATTTTTCTTATTGTAATTATCACGTTATTTATCCTCATAGAAAACTCAATTCAGCTAAGTCAAAATCAGTGCGAAGGCAGGGAAAAATTCAACGCGACTTCCCTGCCATCACGCATGACGGTTAAATTAACATTCTCGCCACTACCACTCAGCGAACGCATTGCCTGCATACCTTTTGAAGGGCTATCAAGCTGCACACCATTAATACTAGTGACGACATCGCCTGCAATCAAACCAAGATCATCCAGTGCGCCCATCTCTCTTCCTTCCTGCAAACGAAAGCCGATAAAACGGCCATTTTCCCGTACAGGTGTCGGGCGAACATAATCCGTAAATGACATCGGATTCTGCTGGATCCTGCTTTTATATCGTTGCAACGCCTGGCCTCGCTGCGTAGAACTGCCTTGCGGACGGGTATTGCGCGTATTCCTGCCACGAGGACTCGAGGAAGACCTATTACCAACACCATCCTGTGGTAACCGCAATGTCTCGTAACCACCATTGCGTTCCAGAATAACCCTGTCCGCATAAATCTCATATAATCTGGCTCCGCCAGGCACCGGATCACCCACAGAATAGCTCTCATCCTTGCCTCGAGGGTCACCAATGATAGCGCGGGCAGAATCCCCATCTGCTGCAAAGACACCACTAAGTGTCAAATTCAAGCGAGTTTCCGGTGCTCGTGTTGGCGCTGCTTTCTCTTTCTTAACCGGCGTAACTTTTTTAACAATTACTTTTTTGCCCAGCAAATGCCAACTGGCTATTTGTGCAGCATTATACTCTGATTTGACCTCAGATTGAACTGTTCTTGACGATTCACCAGAAACATTACCCAGAGGAATACCCTCTCCCCCGGACAATGCCGTCCAGGTAAGACGTGACAATAGCCATGCTAACCACAGGATCAATAACAGATTTATGCCTGGTATCAATAACGGTGAGCTGCCTGCCAGTCTGATTTTCTGCAAAAAAGACTGTTGTGTGAGTGCAAAAGTTGCCATATTCATAATCTTAGAGTCAACGGACAGAATGCCTACAAGCTTTAATGATTCACATCACAAATCGAGCAAAAAATTTTCTGAACCTGAGTTAACTGTTTATTTTATCAGCCAATTTCGAAGTTTACGATAGATATATTTTTTCAGGTCAGTTTGACTGCCTGCGATTTCTGTTATTCGATGAGCGCCCGGAATTTTTATGTGGCCCACTCCTACCTGTCTTTTTTCGCATGACAGGTCTGGATTTCGTCCTGACTCTGGGTTTCAACTCTGTGAGCAGATCATCCGTAATCGGGGTAAGCGGTATAGAATGACCAATAAATTCTTCGATATCGGGTAACGAATACACATATTGCTCGCAGGCAAAACTGATTGCGTCGCCATCTGCACCAATGCGTGCAGTACGGCCAATCCTGTGCACATAATCTTCAGCATCCTGAGGCAAATCAAAATTAAAGACATGCGTCACATCAGGCACATGCAAGCCTCGGGCTGCCACGTCAGTCGCAACCAGAACAGGCAATTCACCTTCCTGAAAGCGCTGCAATAATGACTGCCTTTTCTTTTGTGGGACATCGCCCGATAAAATAGCTGCTTTTAATCCGTTACCCTCAAGAAACCCCCAGACACGATCAGCAACATGTTTAGTATTGACAAAAACAATCGCCCGCGAGGGCTGAAGTTTTTTCATCAAGCCCACTAACAAGGGTATTTTTTCTTCATTTGCAGTATGGAACACCTGCTGCCTGACTCGGTCTGCGGTTACCTGTTCAGCTTCGATTTTGACAATTTCAGGATTATTCATATGCTCATAGGCCAGCTCATTGACTCGCAACGACAATGTCGCCGAAAATAACAGGCCCAAACGTTTTTCAGGTGGTGGGCAGCGGTGCAATAAAAATCGCACATCATTAATAAAGCCAAGATCAAACATCCGATCCGCCTCATCCAGCACAATCACCTGAGCCTTCCTTAAATCAAAAACTCGCTGCTTGAAATAATCGATAATTCGCCCTGGGGTACCTATCAATATATCGACACCATCAACAAGACACTTACGCTGCTTGTCGTAATCCGTACCACCATAGGCAAGCCCCAGCTTCAGACCAGTATACAAACCCAGTTTTTCTGCATCACGATGAATCTGGATTGCCAGCTCTCTGGTTGGCGCCAGCACCAGAGCACGCACCTGGCTGGGTCGCCGATCATCTGATAATGGGTGATTCAGTAAATGCGCATATAATGCAACCAGAAAAGCCGCCGTTTTGCCGGTACCGGTCTGTGCCTGACCCGCAATATCCTTGCCTTTAAGCGCCAGGGGAATAGTTTCTGCCTGAATGGGTGTACAATAAGAAAAACCCGCCTCCTGAACGCCTTTTAATAAAGACGCAGGAAGTTCAAATTCACTGAAACTGACTTCTGAGAGATGATTATTTTCCATAATCCGATAAGCATAACGCAAACAGGACAAAATAGTGACCAATTAGGCTTGCATTTTTCCGCATTTTCATATCAAATATACACATATCTGGAATCTTAAGCAGGTTCTTACAATTTCACTGGCTACAAAAATCGCAAATTACCCCCATTTTAAACTTGTTGAAATTTTCAATTTCACCGTCCTCAGGGATACTATTAACATGATGGTCTGGAGGCCTTAAACGTGAGCGAGAATATCGTTTATCTTAGTGATGACTCTTTTCAGGAAGAAGTTCTTGAATGCTGTGAGCCCGTACTGGTTGATTACTGGGCTGAATGGTGCGGCCCCTGTAAAATGATCGCTCCAATCCTGGGCGAAATTGCCGATGAATATCAGGGCAAGGTAAAAGTTGCCAAACTGAATATTGACGAAAACCCACAAACACCGCCAAAATTTGGTATTCGTGGCATCCCCACTCTGATGTTATTCAAGGATGGCAATGTTGAAGCAACCAAAGTAGGCGCTTTAACAAAATCCCAGTTAACAGCCTTTATTGACACTAATATCTAAACAACGCAGTCATTAGCCGGATATCGGCTAATGACTTGTCGGCTTACCCGCCAACTTTACAAATGAAATACTCAACTAATTTCTATCAATTAACTGTAAACCTCCCAGGTTTCCCCTTAACCCAATCAAACACGAATCCTCCGCTATGAATCTAACCGAATTAAAACAAACACCGGCTTCGAAACTTATTGAAACAGCCCGTTCTATGGGTATAGAAGGCACTCGTTCACGAAAACAGGATGTCATTTTTTCTATCCTTAAATCGCACGCAAAAAGCGGCGAAGATATTTTTGGTGATGGGGTGCTGGAAATCCTGCAAGATGGCTTTGGCTTTTTGCGTTCTGCAGACAGCTCCTATCTGGCAGGACCGGATGACATATATGTCTCCCCTAGCCAGATTAGACGCTTTGGCCTGCGCACCGGCGATACCGTATCGGGAAAAATACGTCCACCCAAGGACGGTGAACGCTATTTTGCATTACTCAAGGTCAATGAAATTAATTATGATAAACCTGAGAATGCCAAGAGCAAGGTGCTTTTTGAAAACCTGACGCCGCTGCATCCCAATGAACGCCTTAGTCTGGAACTCGGTAATGGCAGCACTGAAGACATTACCGCGCGTATCATTGATCTGGCAGCGCCTATCGGCAAGGGCCAGCGCGGGCTGATCGTATCACCTCCCAAAGCGGGTAAAACCATGTTGCTGCAGAACATCGCGCAATCAATCACCGCTAATCATCCTGAATGCTACTTGATCGTTTTGCTTATCGATGAACGCCCGGAAGAAGTCACTGAAATGGATCGATCTGTCCGCGGCGAAGTTGTTTCCAGTACATTTGACGAGCCTGCCAGCCGCCACGTACAGGTAGCAGAAATGGTGATCGAAAAAGCCAAACGACTGGTAGAACATAAACACGATGTCGTGATTTTGCTTGACTCCATTACGCGTCTCGCCCGCGCCTACAATACAGTCATCCCATCATCGGGCAAAGTCCTGACCGGCGGTGTTGACGCCAACGCCCTGCATCGTCCAAAACGCTTCTTTGGCGCAGCCAGAAACATTGAGGAAGGTGGTTCCCTGACCATTATCGCCACTGCACTGGTCGAAACCGGCTCCCGCATGGATGATGTCATTTATGAAGAGTTCAAGGGCACAGGCAACATGGAAGTCCATCTGGATCGCCGTATTGCAGAAAAACGCGTTTACCCGGCCATTAATATCAACCGCTCAGGTACTCGCCGTGAAGAATTACTCACCAAAGCGGACGAACTACAGAAAATATGGATTTTGCGTAAGTTACTGCATCCCATGGAAGAACTGGCGGCGATGGAGTTCATGCTGGATCGCCTGAAAGAAAGCAAAACAAATGATGAATTCTTCGCTTCTATGAAACGATAGACTCAAAAGGACGCCTCTATTAATCAGGATTTCGTCTCAGCTCAAGGCGGATGAACTTTGAGAACCGCAGTGTATAAGGCAACCTGAGGATCGCAATTGTCATCCACGCAGAAATCATGGCGAAAAGACACACATAGAGGTGCTCCTCAATAAGAAACTATAGCAGAATCTTAATCAACGGCCTGCGCGTACCAGGCCGCCCAAACCTTTTTCCTCCAGAGCCACGTGCAAAATAGAACGAACGTCTTCAGGCGTTTCGAGGGCTAACGCCTGCATGAGCAACTGCCTTGCCTGCGGACAGCTAAAGGTTCTGATCACCCATTTCACACGCAACAAATTAATCGAACTCATACTTAAAGAGTCAACACCCATCGCCAGCAATAATAGCGCTGCCGCTGGATCGCCCGCCATTTCGCCACAAACACTGACCGGCTTTTTTAAGCGGTTCGCTTCTGAAACCACCGACTGAATAGCCCGTAAAACAGCCGGATGAACGGTTTCGTATAGCTCGGCCACACTGGCATTATTACGATCCACGGCAAGCAGGTATTGAGTTAGATCATTACTGCCAATCGAAAAGAAATCCACACGTTTCGCCATCGCTTCAATCTGATAGAGTGCCGACGGCACTTCGATCATCACACCAATCTGGGGATATTCAACAGTCTCCCCAGCTTCCAGTAATTCATCAAAAGCACGCCTGATCAACACAAGCGCAGCATCAATCTCACTGACACCACTGATCATGGGTAACAGTAAGCGTAGATTATTTAAGCCGACACTGGCTCGCATTATCGCCCGAATCTGAGTCAGAAAAATTTCCGGGTGGTCAAGAGAAATACGAATGCCTCGCCAGCCAAGGAAAGGGTTTTGCTCCTCAACGGGAAAATAGGGCAACAGCTTGTCACCGCCGATATCCAGTGTACGAACTGTCACTGGACGCGGCGCAAAAGCAGCCAACACCTGACGACAGATGCGGCGCTGTTCTTCTTCGCTCGGAAACCGGTCACGTATTAGAAAAGGAATTTCTGTACGATATAATCCGACGCCTTCCGCTCCAGAGCGTAATGATGGTGAAATATCACTAAACAATCCAGTATTTGCATACAACGTAACCGGAAAACCGTCTGGCGTTACCGCTGGTTCATGCGTCAGCGCAACAAGCCCATCATTTAATTCATTCTCTTCCCGAACCAGCCGCAGGTACTCATCTCGAATTGCCCGCGAAGGACGAATAAAAATACGTGATGAGTAGCCGTCAACAACAGTTTCCTGCGCTTCGAGACGACTAACCTGCAGCCCCTCAACCCCCATAACAGCAGGGACCCCCAAAGCCCTGGCCAATATCGAAACATGTGAAGCGCTTGAGCCTCGCTTGCAAACGATACCCGCCAGCTTGCCCAGCGGCACTTCAGCCAGTTGCGCCGCACTCACCTCATCACCTACCAGTATCGTCTGCTCATAGTACTCAGCCTGCACAGGACTAATACTCTGCAACCGCTGCAATACACGTCGACCCAGATCACGCACATCACTGGCACGCTCACTTAAATAGGGATCCTCCATCGCTTCAAACGCCTGCACATGCTCGACAATAGTGCCACGCAATGCCCCTTGCGCCCAATTACCTTCCCGGATACGGTCAATAGTACCGTTAACCAGATTCTCGCTTTTCAGCATCATTATCAGTGCATCGAACAAAGCAATATCTTCGCTAGACAGGCTGCTTTTCATCCGTTCTGACATCGCGAGCATATCCTGCTCAACAGCCATAACAGCCGCAGTAAACTTTGCTATCTCCGACTCGACTTCTGTCACCGCTCTGTCAGGAATGGCATCAATATCTGTCAACGGAAAGACCACACGAACCTGCCCGACAGCAGCACCAGGGACACCCGACAGGCCCACCAGTGAATAACTGAGGCTAGACGAATCTTCCACCAGGCGGTTGATTTGACCTGTCGACTCAGCATGGATAATGGCACCCGCCAGCTGCGCGGCCAGAGTCACCAGAAATGTTTCCTCTTCCTCGTCAAAACAACGGCGCTGCTTCTGTCGAACCACCAGAACACCGAGCACCTTTCTATGCTGAATAACCGGCACACCGAGAAAACCATGATACGGTTCTTCACCAATCTCCCTGGTCAGAACGTAGTCAGGATGACTGGCAGCATCATCCAGATTGACAGGCTCTTCACGCCGAGTAACCAGTCCGACCAGGCCTTCACTGAGCGCCATATACACCTGGCCAACAGCCTCAATACTATAACCATCGGTTGCCATAAGAACATTTTGCTGTGTTTCGTCATTGGTCAGGTAAATCGAACAGACATCCACATGCATGGAACGCTTTATGCAATCCACAACAATGCGCAACGCGGCGGATAGATCCGGCGCGGCATTGACTTCCTGAATCGTTCTTCGTAGAAGTTCTAACACAGTGATTTCCAGACAGGTGCAGCTCAATTGCTGCGAATAGGACACCCCCCCGCTATTTCTCTTGCGGCAATACCAGAGGAGCAAGTTCGTTTAGTGCACGTTTATACACTTTACGTTTAAATGACACGACTTCATTAAGCGGGTACCAGTAATCAACCCAACGCCAATGATCAAATTCGGGCTTATCGTTCTGATCCAGACGAACGTGATGTTCTTCGCCTGTCAGACGCAGCAAAAACCACACCTGTTTCTGACCGATACAGACAGGTTGTTGCTCGTGACGAATATATTTTTTAGGCAGCCGATAACGCAACCAGCCTCGCGTGGAACCCAGCACTTCAACATGTTCCGACAAAAGACCGATCTCTTCTTCCAGCTCGCGAAACATCGCATCTATCGGCCGCTCTGCCTGCCGAATACCCCCCTGGGGGAACTGCCAGGCATCCTGCTGTATCCTGCGAGCCCATAACAGCTTGTGGTCATCATTTGTCAGAATGATACCGACATTTGGCCTATATCCTTGATTATCAATCACTTACGAAATTCATTCAATATAATTGGTTATCACCATTGTCACACAGGGCAGACAATTAAATCAAATGATCCTGACGGGCAATTCCCCACTAATTTATAGCCATTTGTCGATAAACAGACAATATGCTCTGATTCGCTCTGCTAAACTTGGCGCTTCTAATCACACTGGAAAAAGTATGGCTCTGGCACTCTTCGATCTGGATAATACATTGCTGGCTGGCGACAGTGACTACCTCTGGGGGGAATACCTGGTTGAGCATGAAAAAGTAGATGCCAACGAACACGCCAGAAAAAACCAGTATTTCTACCAACAATATCTCGACGGCAGTCTCGATATCCACGAATTCCTCGACTTTCAACTCAAACCACTCGCTATGTACTCAAGAAAACAACTGGAATCCTGGCGACAGCAGTTCATGGAAGAAAAAATCCAGCCAATCATGCTCGCCACAGCCCATACACTGATCAAACAACACCGGGACAATGGCGATACCCTGGTCATTATCACCGCCACCAACCGCTTCATTACCGAACCGATAGCGACAGCGTATGGAATCGACCACCTGCTGGCTACCGAAGCTGAAATGATCAATGGTGAATATACTGGCGGCACGACAGGCATTGCCTGCTTCCAGCAGGGCAAGGTTGAACGCCTGCACGACTGGTTGAAACAACACAATGCATCACTCGAAGGCAGCTGGTTCTACAGCGACTCTCATAATGATCTACCTCTGCTAGAGCTTGTTGATCACCCGATAGCAGTCGATCCGGATGAAAAATTGCGCTCGACCGCTCGCCTGCATGGTTGGCCAGTCATGTCGCTACGAACGGAATAACCCATGACATCCATTCCCACATTGAAACAACAAATCGCTGAACTGATCAACACCCCCTCTATTAGCAGCGTTAATCCAGACTTTGATCAGAGCAACGTAGACGTTATCCACCTGCTCGCCGACTGGCTGACAACACTCGGTTTCAAAATTGAGATACAGACCTTGCCTGGGCAGGACGATAAAGCCAACCTGATCGCCACACTGGGTAGCGGACCCGGTGGCCTGGTACTCGCCGGGCATACAGATACCGTACCCTATGACGAGGGGCGCTGGAAAACCGACCCGTTTACACTCACTGAAATGAATCAGCGTCTCTATGGGCTGGGCACCTCAGACATGAAGGCCTTCCTTGCCATTGCCATTGAAGCGGCTCGCAGTTTCGATGCAAAGCAACTCAAATCACCCATCATTATCGTTGCGACTGCTGATGAAGAAAGCTCTATGGCGGGCGCAAAAATGCTGGTAGAAAGTCAACGACCTCAGGCAAGCTATGCGGTGATTGGCGAACCCACTGGATTACGCCCGATTCGCATGCACAAAGGCATTCTGATGGAAGCCATTCGCCTGCAGGGTCAGTCCGGCCATTCCAGTGACCCTTCGCTGGGTAACAATGCCATGGAAGGCATGCACCGGGTTATCACAGACCTGATCAACTGGCGTCAGGAATTGCAGGCGCAATATACTAACCCACTGTTTAGCGTGCCCGTACCCACACTCAATCTGGGACATATTCATGGTGGCGATAACCCCAACCGAATTTGCGCCGACTGTGAATTACACATTGATTTACGTCCTTTGCCCGGCATGGATATCGGTGAATTACGCGCCATGCTCAACCAGCGTCTGCAACAGCTTCTGGCCGACAGCGGTCTGGAGCTCTCGGTGACGTCTTTATTTGAAGGCACACCGGCCATGGAAACACCCGCTGACTCGCCTATCATTCAGGCGACTGAAAAACTCACCGGCTACAGTGCTGGTGCTGTCGCCTTTGGTACTGAAGGCCCATACCTGAACCAGATGGGTATCAATACCGTTGTCATGGGACCCGGTGACATCGACCAGGCACATCAACCAGATGAATTTCTGGCACTCGACCGCATTGAACCAACTATCAATATATTGAAAAAACTGATTGCCCAGTTCTGTCTATAGCTCGAAGATGTAATATAAAACCAATTTACCTGAACGAAAGATAACGGTACTCTACCCCGATGGTAGAACAAGAAGACAATAATAAGCAGTTTGTTAGCCATCTACGGCATGCGGCTTCCTATGTGCATGCTCATCGTGGCTCAACTTGTGTCATCCTCATTTCCGGCGCTGCACTGGACAGCCGCTTTGCCGAACTGGTCCATGACATCGCCCTGCTGCATACACTCGGGATTCGAGTTGTACTGGTACATGGCGCCAGACATCAAATAGAGCAACGCCTGAAAATGGCTGACAGTTCGTTTCAATATGTCAATGGGTTACGCATTACGGACGATAAGGCGCTCGCCTGCGTCAAGGATGCTGCGGGCAGCCTGCGTATTGAAATTGAAGCACGGCTTTCTATGGGCTTACCCAACACGCCTATGGCGGGTGCAAAATTGCGTGTGGCTTCCGGCAATTATGTCACTGCCAGACCATTAGGTATTCTCAATGGCGTGGATTATTGCCACACTGGCAAGGTACGCAGGATCGATGCACAAGCCATCCACGAACATCTGGATGATCAGCGTATTGTGCTAATTTCCCCGCTAGGCTACTCGCCAACAGGTGAAGTGTTTAATCTGAGCGCAGAAGATGTCGCCACAGCCACGGCAGTCGCATTACAGGCTGACAAATTGGTCATCATGACCGAGCTAACCGATTTGCGCAGCAGTGAAAACGGCCTGATTAAACAACTGAACCTGACGGCTGTAGATACCCTGCTGGCAAACAACAGTCTGCCAGATACGCTGCAACACGAACTGTCCAGCGCCGTTACTGCCTGCCGCGGTGGAGTTGAACGCGCCCATATCATCAATCAGCATATCGAAGGCTCACTGCTACTGGAGCTGTTCACCCGCGATGGTGTTGGTATTCTGGTGAGCAATAAAGACTATGAAGGCCTGCGCCAGGCTAACATTGATGATGTCGGTGGCATTCTCGCTCTGCTACAACCCATGGAAGCCAGTGGCGCTCTGGTGAAACGCTCACGCGAGTTACTGGAAATCGAAATCGAATATTTTCTGGTGATCGAACGTGATGGAATGATCATCGCCTGCGCCGCACTCTATCTTTTTCCCGATGGCATGGCTGAGCTGGCCTGCCTCGCCGTTCATAACGACTATCGCGGTCACCATAAAGGCAATACATTACTGGGCGCTATTGAAGAAAAGGCTCGGGACAATCACATCAAATCCCTTTTTGTGCTAACTGCGGTCACCTCGCACTGGTTTCAGGAACGCGGCTTCAAATCGGCCGATATTGACAGCCTGCCAGTTGACCGGAAACAGATGTACAATCTACAACGCCAATCAAAAGTACTGGTAAAAGAACTATAGACCAGAATCAAATTCGAATTTCAAACAAACTGCCACTAATAATAATGACCACGCCAACAAACTGCCTGAAACTGCTGCAGATCACAGACACTCACCTGTTTGAATCACCGGACGGACAACTGCTCGGTCTGAATACCGAGCATAGCCTGCGACAGGTGATCGATCATATTCTCATGCATGAAATGCCCGATATTATCATCGCAACAGGCGACCTCACGCATGACAATACCGAAGCCGCCTACCGACGACTCAGGCAACATTTCTCGCGACTACCTGCCCCCGTTTATTGCCTGCCAGGAAATCATGACGGTAGTGAACGCTTCAAGTCCATACTGGATTCAGCCCCTCTACACACACAGCATAAAATATTCACAGAAAACCAGTGGCAACTGTTATTACTGGATTCAACCATTAAGGATTCGGAAGCTGGGCATCTGGATAAACAGGAATTACAGTTCGTTGAGCAGACGTTGTCTAACCAGCCCATGAACCCTGCCCTGATTTTCGTCCACCATCCACCGGTGACTATTAACAGCAAGTGGCTGGATACCATGAAAATTGATAACGGAGAGGAGCTGTTGACGATTTGCACTCAACATCCACAGGTTCAGGCAATCAGCTGCGGCCACATCCACCAGGCATTTTCCGGCAACAAGGATTCGCTACATCTATTCGCAGCACCCTCTACCTGCGTGCAGTTCTTACCTGGCAGCAGCAACTTTGCTGTGGATAAAATACCGCCTGGATACCGACGTTTCTGTTTATTTGATGACGGTCATTTTGAAACCGAGGTGATTCGACTAAATGCTATTCCCGGCAATATAGATATGAGCCTGACAGGGTATTAATATTGCGGCAAGTCAGGCGCGATTATCCAGCTTTCCGAGCTATCGCCCGATGACCAATATCCGTGCGATAGTACATGCCGTCCCAGTGAATTTTATCTACCAACGCATAGGCATTTTTCTGCGCCTCGCTAACCGTCTTACCTAGTGCACAGGCGCACAGTACACGACCACCCTGGGTAACAATTTTCCCATCCTTCTCAGTGGTGCCTGCGTGAAAAACCTTCACATCATTGCCAACAGCATCATCCAGACCCTCAATAACATCACCACTGCGATATTTGTCCGGATAACCACCTGCCGCCAGCACAACACCCAACGCTGGTCGCTCATCCCACTGCACAGATACCTGATCAAGCCGTTTATCCAGCGCTGCTTCACAAAGCTCTATCAGATCAGATTGTAAACGCAACATAATCGGTTGCGTTTCAGGATCACCAAAGCGCACATTATATTCAAGCACATTCGGCACACCGCTTTCACTGATCATTATGCCAGCATACAGAAAGCCAGTATAGGGACGGCCATCGGCCTGCATGCCTCTGACAGTGGGATAAATGACTTCATCCATAATCTTGCGTTGCATTTCATCAGTCACTACAGGTGCCGGGGAATAGGCTCCCATACCGCCTGTATTAGGCCCGCTATCACCCTCATCACGCGCTTTGTGATCCTGTGATGTAGCCAATGGCAACACCTGATTATCAGCAACCATAACAATAAAACTGGCTTCTTCACCAAGCAGAAACTCTTCTATCACAACCCTGTGGCCTGCATCACCAAACGCATTACCCGCAAGCATGTCGCGACAGGCGGCAATCGCCTCATCCTCGGTTTGCGCCAGGATCACACCCTTACCCGCCGCAAGACCATCGGCCTTCACGACAATAGGCGCACCCTGCTGACGGATGTAATCAACGGCTTTATCCAGTTCAGTAAAATTGGCATAGGCGGCTGTTGGTATTTTATGACGCGCCAGAAAATCCTTGGTAAAAGCCTTCGAACCTTCAAGTTCGGCTGCGGCAGCCGACGGCCCAAAAATGCGCAAGCCTTCTTTTTCAAAAGCATTGACTACCCCTGCTACCAGCGGCACTTCAGGGCCTACAATGGTTAACCCGATGGTAGATTCTTTTGCAAATTCAATCAGTGTCTGAATATCAGTCACTGCGATATCCACATTGGTAAGACCCGACTCAATCGCTGTCCCCGCATTCCCTGGGGCGACAAAAACAGTATCTGCCCTGGGCGACTGAACAGCCTTCCAGGCCAGCGCATGCTCACGCCCGCCACTACCTATAATTAAAATATTCATATATGCATCTTAACAGGCTGTTGAAAAAGTCTCAGGCGAGCGCAAGACAAGGCAAAAATTGGTGAAAAAGCGCAGTGCACACGCAGTACATGAGAATTTTGAGCCGATTTTTAACGCAGAATTGTGCCGCATGAGGGTTTTTCAACAGCCTGTTAATGACGGAAATGACGCATACCTGTCATCACCATGGCTATATCATGTTCATCAGCAGCAGCAATAACTTCATCATCACGCATCGAACCACCCGGTTGAATAACCGCAGTAATTCCAGCTTCTGCCGCCTTGTCGATACCATCCCTGAAAGGGAAAAAGGCATCTGATGCCATCACGGACCCTGGCACAGCCAGACCCGCCTGCTCAGCTTTTATAGCCGCGATACGCGCACTGTTAATACGACTCATCTGACCCGCACCCACACCAATCGTCATGCCATCACGCACATAAATAATGGCATTGGACTTAACAAACTTGCAAATCCTCCAGGCAAAATCCAAATCTTTAATCTGCGCTTCGGTGGGTTGCCTTTTTGTCACTACTCGTAGTTCATTGCGTAACGCAAGATCGGCATCCTGCACCAGCAAGCCACCGTTCACACGTTTGAAATCCAGTCTTGCCACAGAATCCTTTGTCCATTGTCCGCAGGACAGCACCCGTAGATTCTTTTTCTCAGCAAGCACAGACAGCGCATCGTCAGCAATTTCCGGCGCAATAATCACCTCTACAAACTGACGTTCAATAATCATTTTTGCCGTCTCGGCATCCAGCATCTGATTAAAAGCAATGATACCGCCAAATGCTGACTCAGGATCTGTCTGGAAAGCGCGGTCGTAGGCAGCCTGCAAACTACTCGCCTCTGCTACGCCACAGGGGTTAGCATGTTTAACAATGACGCAGGCGGGTGCTTGCTGGAATTGCTTAACACACTCCAGCGCAGCATCCGTATCGGCAACATTGTTATACGACATCTCCTTACCCTGCACCTGCCTGGCTGTGGCAACGCAGGCATCCGTGATAACCGACTCTACATAAAATGCCGCTTTCTGGTGCGGGTTTTCACCATAGCGCATAGTCTGTTTGCGCTGATATTGCAGATTGATTGTTTTTGGGAAATCATCATTATCGGCATCAGGATTTATACGGCCAAGATAATTTGCAATAGCGCCATCATAACGTGCCGTGTGCTCAAATGTTTTTACTGCCAGCATGAAACGCCGCTTATCCGTCAGACAGCCTTCGTTCGCCATTAACTCGTCAACAACTGGCCCATAATCTTCTGCATCGACAACCACAGCAACCGATGCATGATTTTTTGCTGCAGCGCGCAACATCGTCGGCCCACCAATATCAATATTTTCTATGGCTGTGGGTAAATCACAATCTGCTTGCGCCACCGTTTCCTCAAACGGATAGAGATTCACAACGACTAAATCAATCGGCGGAATATCATGTTCCTGCATCACAGCATCATCAACACCGCGCCGACCAAGGATGCCACCATGTACTTTTGGATGCAGTGTTTTGACCCGACCCGCCATCATCTCAGGGAAACCGGTATAATCCGAAACTTCGACAACGGCAAGCCCACTGTCAGACAACAGCTTTGCGGTACCCCCGGTGGACAATATTTCGATGCCTAAAGTATGCAAATGCCTGGCAAATTCAATCACACCGGCTTTATCTGAAACACTGATTAACGCACGTTTAATTTTTTTCATCATTACAAAAGCCTGTATTGCTTAAGCTTTTTGCGCAAAGTACTCCGATTCATGCCCAGCGCTTCGGCCGCACGCGTCTGATTACCTCGCACATGCAACATGACACTTTCAAGCATGGCCTGCTCGACTTCTCCAATTACCATATCGTAAATACCCTCGGGTGGGTGTCCATCAAGGTCCATAAAATACAGTTCCAGTGATGATTGAACACAGATACGTAACGGTTGTTTTCTGCGTTCGCCGTTTGGTAGCTGTTTTGCCGCCGCGAGCATACTTTTGATCAACCCGGTCATGCCACTTTTTCCTGCAATTCGGATAGCTGATCAAAAAACTGCTCGATCATAGCATTCTGCTCAGAGATTGATTCAAGCTGATTTATTTGACGTCTGAAATCGGCGCCGCCGGGCTGGCATTTACTGTACCAGGCGATATGTTTGCGGGCAACACGCACACCCGTATATTCACCATAAAACGCATAGAGATTTGCAAGATGTTCTTCCATCACTAACCTGATCTCCTCTACATCCGGTTCCGGTAGCTTTTTACCGGTTGCCTGATAATAAGCAATTTCACGAAATATCCATGGTCGTCCCTGTGCGGCACGGCCAATCATTAATGCATCAGCACCCGTTGCCAGCAGAACAGCCTGTGCTTTTTCCGGAGTCTGGATATCGCCATTGGCAATCACTGGAATATCAACACAATCTTTCACTCGCCGAATCGTTTCATATTCGGCATCTCCGCGATAACCGCAAGCTTTAGTGCGCCCATGAACGGCAATGGCACTGATGCCTGCCTGCTCGGCTATTATCGCTATTGCCGCAGCATTGCGATGCTCGATATCCCAGCCAGTACGAATTTTCAGCGTGACGGGCACATCCACAGCATGCAAAACAGCATCAAGAATTTGCCCAACCAGCTTTTCATCCTGCATGAGTGCCGAACCGGCCATAACATTACAAACCTTTTTGGCCGGACAACCCATGTTGATGTCGATAATCTGGGCGCCATGCTCAACATTGAAACGAGCAGCTGCAGCCATCATTTGAGGGTCAGCACCCGCTATCTGTATCGAGATAGGGCCTGATTCACCTTCGTGATCCATCCGCCGTAACGTCTGACGACTACCCCAGAGCGCAGAATTACAGGACACCATTTCAGATACTGCCAGTCCTGCACCCATGCGCCTGCATAATCGCCGAAATGGACGATCCGTTACCCCAGCCATTGGTGCCAGAATCAAATTGTTACGAACAGAATAAGGTCCAATCTGCATTAAAATAATTCAACCGGCATCATCAGAGTAGGGCGCACTATAATACCGTACTCCTTACAACTGAGAAAGCCTTATAACCTTATGCTTCTGTTTCTGCAGGCTCCTCATCCAGTGGCATAGCAACCACAAGCGGACAGGTTTCAGCATGATTATCGCCGAGCTTATCCCAGGCATAATGAAATGCACGGGTACGCAATCGGAAAAACTTGTCGGGACCGAGCGAACTAACAAAACCTGAATTTTTCAATCTATCCATCACCTGTTTCTTGACACGCGCAAACAGCAACTCTATTTCTAGCTCTTCGAGTTGACTGGCCAGATCATGCAACATCTCTTCGCCCGTTGCATCAATTTCATTTATGCCCTCCGCATCAACAATCACAAACTTCAACTCTTGTTTGAGCGCAACCCGTTCAAGCAGCTTGTCGCTGAAATAACCGGTATTGGCGAAATACAAGGGGCCATCAAAACGGATCACCGAAATATTTTTGCAGGTCTGCAGACGATGAGTATCCGCATCACGCAAGGTACCGTCAGGATCACGCGCCAGCACAGAGACTCTTGGACTCATGGTGCGGTACAAAAACAGCCCAAGCGACAGGATAACACCGGTAATAATGCCGGTTTCAAGATGTGGAGCAACCAGTAATGTCAGAAAAAAGGTGACCACGGCGACAATGCCGTCATGCGGTTGCACTCGCCATGCATATCGGATGGGTTCGATTTTCACCAGATTGACTACCGCCATCATAATCACGGCAGCCAGGGTAGCCTGTGGCAAATGATACAGCAAAGGCGTCAGGAAAAGCAGAGTGATACCGACAACGATACCTGTAACGACAGCAGAGAAGCCGGTCATAGCGCCGGAATTAATGTTCACCGCTGAGCGGGAAAAAGACCCTGAAACAGCATAACCCTGAAACAGGCAGGAAACAATATTACCCAACCCCTGACCGATAAGCTCCTGGTTGGCATCAAGCTTTTGCCGGGTGCGGGCAGCCATTGCCTTGGCGATTGAAATAGCCTCCATGAAGCCAATAACCGAAATAATGGCTGATGTAGTAAACAGCTGCAAAGCCACTGTAAAATCGATTTCAGGCATTCTCGGTAATGGCAATCCCTGCGGCACCAGACCAACAACCTTGCCACCCTGTTCTGCAAAACCAAAATACCATGAAATAAGTGTTGTGGTGACAACAGCAATTAACACACCCGGAAATTTCGGCAGGTACCTCTTCAGTAAAACCATAATTGACAGCGCCAGAATAGCCATCGCAAGCGTCAGCATATGCGTGTCTGTTGTAGCGGCGACAAGCACATTCCAGACTGTTTCATACTGGTGTTCCGCCTTTTCAGCTGTAACACCAAAAATCTTGCTGAGCTGCGAAGAACCTATAATGATGGCGGCAGCATTGGTAAAACCGACGACAACTGGATGCGAGAGAAAGTTAACCAGAACACCCAGTTTCAAACCACCCAGAAACAACTGGAACAGCCCCACTTGCAGCGCCATGAGTATTGCATAAGTGACATACATATCGACATTAGCACCAGCAATCGGCTCCAGTGCCGCAGCCGTCATCAGGGAGACCACGGCAACCGGACCGGTGGCTAACTGACGTGAAGAGCCGAACAGCGCAGCGATAATGCCCGGCAAAAATGAAGCATACAATCCATAATAAGCGGGCAAACCGGCAAGCTGTGCATACGCCATTGATTGTGGCACAAGTACCAGCGCCACTGTAACGCCCGCAATAATATCCGCACGCAACACACCCGGCTTTCTTATATCACCAATCCACTTCAGAAAAGGCAACACACTTCGCCAGTCTGTCGGAAAAAAATTCTTTAAATTGTGCATGCTTTTCCAGAAAATACGCCATAGAATCGACAAATCATATCATAACCCGTGAAATACTCCTTAATCTGCCTCATGGCAATTGCAGCATGAACCATGCATCTGACAAACGGATGTCAGAGAGCACTCCCGATTACCTGGACTTTTGCCCACCTTTTATGGTAATACATCAATATGAATCTGTGGAGGCAGGCTCATCAATCGGTTATAACATCAGGAGGATTTATCATGGCAGAAGTAAAGAAACATTTTCTGGATACCTGTGTATTTTGCACTACGCTCATTATCGGCATTCTTTCCGCGGTCACGCTGGCTGTACTTGTGTGGACATTTACACTCTAGGGGCCGGGACCCTTGGAACACTCCGGAGACAGACTCCAGTCACGATCTCTGCAGAATCGGCATCAGTGACTGGCAGCCTGCCTTTTGTTGTCAACAAAGCGATGAAAAGCCTCCGACTGATTCAGGAGAGTATCTGCTGCATTTATCAGACGATCAACATCCGCACCCGGCAATACAAAGGTTGTCGGCAATTGCTGTAAATGGCTGCGCTCCTTTTCATCGGTTAATGCCGACAAGCTGAGATCCACATAATAGAATTCTACATCTTCAGTACACCACTGCCTGCCACAACGGGCATAGCTGATGTCATCCTGCCATTTACGCACAGTTTTCTGAAACTGCTGTATGGTTTCCCGATTATATAAATTTATCTGCACTGTAGTAGCAGCGTCAACTGTATAAAATGTCGAAGGGGGCTCTTCACTCCGTTTGACATCAATATTCGGTGCAGCTGCCGCATTGGCTGAAATAATCAAAATCCTGCGAATATCTTTCAAGTTGAAGTGCTCCAGCGCCTGTTCAGCACCCCCATGCAACGCAACCCGCTCCATCACTGAGCGCAAACCCAGGTTATCCGCCAAACCACCATCAATCAGATGGATATAGGGATACGTTTCGCTGTTTTTATAACTGCGGATTTTCGCAGCAAGCGGCGCGAGACCAGGATGTGCCTGCCACAATTCTGACTCCAACCAGTAAGGCACCTTGCTGCATTTATCGCCGTAATTATGCAGGGTCACCACAGAAAACAATCCCGGCACAGCCGACGATGCAGCCACCGCACGCGACACCGGAAAACTGGAAATATCAGAACATAGCCAGTCAAATTGTTCCTGATGGAACACCAGGCTATTGCCGGTCGTCAAATCGGTCGCATTAATCATGATTGATGGTCCCGGCGCTGAGTTCAAATCAGCAAAAGTAGCCCCTTTGAATAGAATCTCATCATAATAGTCTGAGGCCAACTCGCTACGATTATAAAAAATAGAGCCCAGCTTGCGCCAATACAAAGGATTAATCAGGCGCAGCAACAATGCCTGTTCTACATTGTGCTTCAGGAAATCATCCTCATACGCCTCAAGAATTTTACGTCCATACAAACCATAATAGGCGGCGGTAAAACTCCCGCCGGAAACGGACGAAATCATATCGACCTCGTCGAGCAAATTAAACGACTTCCCCTGCCATTGAACCCGGGTTTCTGACAACGTTTTCAGAACACCATAAGAGAAGGCAGACGCCCGCATCCCGCCACCGGAAAACGCCAGAATAACCAGCAATTCATCGGATCGATCATAGCCAGGTGCTTGTAACAGACCTTGCGCCACCGGTTGCGTTGCTGGCGAGCGCTCACCAAATGGCGAATTGATCGGAAAATGGGCCGAACAACCAGACAGGAAGAGAAGTACTAAGAAAATACAGGAACGAATAATTTTATACTTAACTGGCATTGCACTCGAATACTCATGAATAAATGGGCCTATTCGTGAACTCGCATCTGCATTCAAAGATGGCGAAATCGATAAACCATACCCACAGAAGAATGACAGCCTGAATAATAACTATCCAGGCTTATCATCCAGCCGACAAATTAATCGAGAATAAATGAGATTTTTGCAGCGAGCCGATACTTCACTATCTTGCCGTCCTCGATGACACATTGCATATCCTTTGCATACAGCGATTTAATATTACGCACGGATTTAGAGGCTTCCTTTACGGCATTTTCAGCCGCATCATCCCAGGATTTATCAGACTGAGCGATGACTTCAATAACTTTTACAATAGACATTGTTAACTCCTCGTTGTTACTTCACATGAATTATTCTTTCAATTTAATCTGGATTCTACCATCTTCAACATCCAGTGCTTCTACACCCTCTGCAAATGACTTCCAGAAACCCTCATTCTGACCATACTCATCCACCAGATCGATGTTTTTCAGATTACCCAACCAGGCATTTGGCACCGCCACGCCCATAATAGTGACGCCTTTCAGAACAACTCTGGGACGACTATCCACAAAGGCCAGCTCGATACCTGCTTTCATTTTCAGGGTCTTGCCACCCAGAATTGGAAAATCCTCATCCAGTGGCACGAGTAATTTTGCGCTGATCAAATCATCCGACAGATCGATAGCCAGCTTGTCGGCCAGGTCTGTGTTTTTTGCCAGCAGGGCATTGATCTCATCTTCAGTCAATGAAACTTCATGGCGAGCATCTTTCTCACTAAACACTTCCGGCTCAAGCTTTTCGCCCACAATCACAGCAGAAGACGGCACAGTAATATCGGGATTCAACCCAGACAAACCGAGGCGAGACAGTTTACGACCCAGTTGCTGCTCCTGTTTTTCAGACAGTGTAACCGGCGTAAAATGGGTCGGGAAAATCCATGTGCGAAAAATCCAGACAGATAAAAACACCGTCACAATGATCGCCAGCAATATCATCAGTATGACATGTAGGGTATCAAAGCGTTTTTTACCCGCCGTCGGCATATCAAAATCAGCATCAACCATGATTTTTCAGCCACTCACGCATTTCGTCAAAGCGTTGCCGCTCCTTTTTTGATACTTCAGGATATTTCAATCCCAGTTTCTCCATCGAAGCAACAATGATTGAAGCCACAACCAACCGCATTGCAGGCTTATCATCCGCTGGAATGGCAAACCAGGGTGCCCAGGGTCTTGATGTGGCCTTCAATGCTGATTCATACGCATGCATGTATTCTGGCCAGAGCTTGCTTTCCTCCACATCACCCGAAGAAAACTTCCAGTTCTTGCGTTTGTTGTCGAGGCGCGAAAGGAAGCGCCGATGCTGCTCTTCCTGTGACACATTCAACCAGAATTTTAGAATCATTGTACCGTTCCTGGCCATATGTTTTTCATGATCAAGAATTGACTCAAAACGTTCCTGCCAGAGGGTATCCAGTGGTGGCTGGTGCGGCAGTTTTTCAGCTTTTAGATAGTCAGGATGGACGCGCACAACCAGCGTTTCTTCATAATAGCTACGATTAAATACACCGATGCGACCACGCTGCGGCAGCCGTTTTGCACTGCGCCAGAGAAAATCATGATCCAGTTCTTCGCTGCTAGGCTGCTTGAATGAAAAAACCTGGCAGCCAGCCGGGTCAACACCTCGCATCACTGCTCGAATCGTACTGTCCTTTCCTGCTGCATCCATTGCCTGAAAAACCAGCAATACCGAATGCTGGTCGGATGCGTAAAGACGCCGCTGCAGATGATCAATAGATTCGACCAGGACGTCGAGGCAGCGTTTATATTCCTTCTTGCTGGGAATATCCTCGCAAACAGTCGGCAAATCTTCCACTTTGAACTGGCCATCAAAAGGCACCAGATACGGGCTATCTATAGCTGAATACACTGGCATTACCGCGGCTTATGGCTTGCCTTCAAAGGCACAGCCAGATTTCAAACCCAGCATACTGAATATTTTGGCTGCCGGACAAAGACCAGTAAAGGCAGATTGCAATAAATTCGCCCCAATGAAAACAGTGAACCAGAAAAAGTTCGGGTGGACATATTGCGTCAGCACAACGCTGATTAGAATCATTGTACCAGCAAACGCAAACATAGCTTTATCAATTGACATAGCGTATCTCCAAAATATTAGTCACTTTAGGCATGTATTATACATGAGGGCGCTGCCAATATTCAGAGACTCTCAAGCAAACATCTGCGACAACCCCAAAAACAATGGCATCAACAACGCCGAGCCACATTTATGGGTATCTCTATTAATTCACCAAAACCCAGTATAATAGCCATCTTCCACAACGCACAGAACAAACAACATGACTCGAGATATATTTAACCCGATCTTCGAAATACATGGACAACCGACTTGATCGACTGGGTGATCCCCTGGTTGAACTGGATGAAGCGGTTGACTGGAGTGCCTTTCGGCGTCTTCTTAAAATAGTTCATAAGAAAGCTCGAAAAAGTAATGCAGGCGCACGCCCCAAAGATATTGTCCTGATGTTTAAAGGTTTGGTGATACAAAACCTCTATGGGTTAAGTGACGATCAACTGGAATACCAGATACAGGATCGTCGCAGCTT